>JAGAPA010000093.1 GCA_017623455.1 Clostridia bacterium
CCCAACAACGTGTACAGTCGATGCCGCCGCTGCCGAAATAGTTCGTCTTGTAACTCCATCTACTGCCGCTAAACCCGTAAAAGTGCAATACAATTCCGTTCTCTCGTTTATACGTTTTGAAATTGCTTGTTCATTGATATACAAAGATACGTCATACCTTGCGGCTTCCTCCACTTTTTCCCAATACGCCATAATCCCATTCATTAAAGGTTTACAAATAAGCTTCATTTTTTCTCCTTATTTGGCTATCTCTGTGCCAATTACCATTCCTGCAGACTTAGCCACTTCCTCGCCGTCTCTGCCTCTTGCAATAACACGGAAAACATAGCCATCTCCAACAAGGTTCGTTATTGCAGCATAGCCATCATTTCGGCTAACGTGTATTTCTGTTAATTTATACCATCTCGACACTACGTTTTTATACACTTCAACACAATATTCAGCAGCATCTTCTAACTGTTTCCAATATACATTGAACGTAGTGTTAAATCTTTCAACGTACACGCCCAAATAATCACCGTTATTTTCTTTACCAAACACACCGGAAAATGATTCCGCAACACTGCCGACTTGCTTTGACACTCGCTGTTGATTTGACGTCAGTTTTTTAATCGCATCTCTTGCCTCGTTAATATTTGAAACTAATGCTCTCACTTCCTCTTTTACTTGATTTATTTCAAACTCAACACCAGCTGTAGGCGATTCTACATATACTTCCATACAATTAATTTCCTCCTATAAATTCATTCTTTCCAATACTGAACTTTACTTTCTTTTCCTGCAAACTTAATAGCTATTCCCCTGGAAAAAGCTATCGGCATACCGCTTCTGTCCTCTGCAGTTATACGAACTATATAGTTTGTCCCATAAAGATTATCAATAGTTAACCAATGTTTATTTCTGTCTACGTTAAATTCTTCCAGTAGATACAGTTTCTTTTCGATTTTTTCTCCCTCTCTATATTTGTATAAACTAACTTTATACCTTGCGGCATCTTCTATTGGTTGCCAATACAAATTACCACTTGTATCCGCATTCTCCCAAAGCGGTGCCAATTTTATTTCGAATAATTCGCTGTCGAAAATATCAAGTTCATTTATTCTTTTAGGATAAGTTTCATAAGGCACTTTATATAAAATTCGGGAGCCCGGCACAGAACCACCCATTCGCCTTAGTCTTTCTTCTTCCTCCCTCGGTATACTTATTCCGCGACAATAAATTCCTTCCGTTTTATCTCCATATACAGACGTTATTGTACAAAGCTTATAAGCTTTGTTAGGCTGAGGATAAACCTTATCGATTTTGTAGCTTCCATCACTCTTACCAGTATGTACAATCATTCCCTCCTTAATCTCATAATCATATATTCTATCGTTTCGATTAAAATCTTCCGGCACCTCATACACTTCCTGATCCCAGAATGCCTCATAATTTGACTTTGTATGTTTCACACAGTCAATACTAACCCTTTTAAGTTTAAACAATTCTAACATATTCAAATCCACTACTATGTTATTATAATAACTATTATAGTCGCCACAATGTTTTTGGTGAATATATATTTTTTCAAACTTAAAAATATTTGGAGCATCACTTATTGTTAAAAGCGAAAATTTACTGCCTGTTTTTTCATCTTTACGCTCTATATACAGATCTGTAATATTTATTGTTTTATCTTGTTCTATGGTTCTTCCATAATAATAAGGATCCTTACATGATACAGTGCCGGTACAAGATATATTAAAGTCAAACTTCTTAAATCCGGCTCCATCCGTATAATAATAAGAAGTCTTCACATCTCTTAATCTTACTTTCTTTGCTATTTCCATATTTTCCTCCTCTCAAATACCCAATGGGTTGGTTTGATCTTGTATTGTTTGGTTTATTATTTTAGTGAAATAATCGTCATAGTTCCACTCTGCTTCGTCCGTATTTTCTTCGAAAAAAACTACACATAACGAGTCATAAAACACTTGCAGATCTCTTAACGAATTCTCTATATATCCGTCTCCGATTTTTAAATAATACATTGACGGTTCTCCATTGTGATAAGTATTAGTCAACAACATTTCCGGAGACTTCTCCTTTACTTTTTCGAACAAATCTTCACTATTATGCTTTAATAAATTATATATTCGAAAAAAGTTATCATACGTCTTATACCCATCTAAATTTTCCACCTTCTCACTACCGTACCGTCCGTGCAGATAAGTATGCAATTTGCTTCTAGTAACCGCCTTTTCAGAGAACCCAAGATATCTGCATTTTCTTAACATTAAAGAATCCAACGCAACAGCTATTTGCATTATGAATTGAGAGCATTGTGCAAGCCAAAGCTTTTGATAAACAAAACTCCGCTTCATGCCTGCCATTAAACCGAGTTCCGTTGCTTCTTCCGCGTCCGCATATCCGTAACTAAGCAATTCTACCCTTACGTTTTCTGAAACGTCTTTAGGTGTTTTTATTTTAGAAAAAGCATTCTTAAACTCTGCCCATTCTTTTGCAAGATCAGATAAGGCATCCCTAAATTGGTTAGTAACGTACTCAAAACGCCTTGCTTTCTTAGGATGAAAATACTTGGTATTTCTTGGAATTGCGGATGCTTTCTCCAATACGGACTCCGGAACGCCCGTACAACCTATTTTTCTCATGCGTTTTATATCCAACTTGATGCGCTTGCCATCTTTGTGAACACCGTAATACCGCATATCATCGCTTGGAAACTTAATACCATTCCACTCGTTTTCGTATTTTGAATAATCATGAACTTTTACTTTTTGTTGCCTGTTTTTCTTTTTCATATTTCCCTCTTTATACAAAAATATCCCGCTGAGCGGGATATCCTATGCCTGCGCACAAACTTGCACAACATAAAAATTTTAAGCATCCATCACCACTCCGCATTAAATATGCCATAGGCGAAATCTTCTCGACTGAAAAGATAATTGTTCTTCGTAAAACGATTTTGCTTATGATAAGTATAACATAAAAAAAGCACTTAACGCAATCGTTTTTTGCTATTATATATGATTTTCTTAAATTCGTCAATGAACCTGCGGTTCAAAAAAAGACTTACTCTATTACGAGCAAGTCTTCGATTCGAACTCCCAGCATCCAAGAAAGGTGCACCAAATGTTCAAGTTTAGGAAGTTTCTTCCCGTTTGTCCATTCATAGATTACTCTTGGACTTTTTAGTCCAAGCTCTTCTGCAATCTTTTCTTTGGTAATCTTAGACTTATCAATTGCTTGATAAATTCTATCCCCTGTCAGCTGTTTGTTCAATTTTGGTTTGCAATCCATTTTATTACCTCCGTTAATGACCATCGCATTTTCCAAGGTCGGATTGCACTATTATTATATCACATATACACCACGTCGTCAATTAATATTTATCCTAACATTCAATCTCTCAAATATACTATAAATTATACATCAAAAAAACGCTTATTACAATGTACTAAAAGTTCAAAAACGTTTTCTTATCTCTATACCCCAAGCCCCTTAACTAAACCCTTATAAACCTATAAAAAAGTACGCAAAACACACATACGTATCGTTGTTTTGCGTGCTTTTTGTGTTTTTTGTTCTTATTAAAAAACCGCCCCTTAACCGTGTGTTGATTAAGGGGTGGTTTGTTTTTTTAGTGATATTTAGGGAGCCAGTCACCGTGGGCTTCGATAAGATCGTCGCAGAGGGACTTGATTTCGTCGAGGGTGAGCTGATCGCGGGTGTGGGGATCGAGGTAAGCTGCCATATAGATGTATTCCTTCTTCTTTTCAACTGCTGCTTTGATAACCATATTATGTACTGCGATATGGGTCATATTAAGACCGGCAAGCTGATCGGGAATATCTCCTACATAGCAGGGGTTAAAGCCGTTTGCGTCTACCATGATTGGAACTTCTACGCAAGCGTTTGCAGGAAGATTGGTAACAAGACCTGTATTTTGAACGTTACCGTAAATTCTGTAAGGAACGTTGGTTTCTACAGCTTCGATAATACGAGAGCCGTACTCGTGGCTACGCTCGTGCTTGATATTTTCGGGTTGCATAATGTCTTCTTTTTGCTTAGCCCACTTTGCGATCTGATTTACGCAACGTCTGGGATATTCGTCAAGCGGAATATTAAATCTGTCGATAAGTTCGGGATGATCTTTCTTTATAAAGTAAGGATGGTATTCTGCGGTATGTTCGCTACTTTCGGTGTTATAGTAGCCGAAGCGATTCATAATCTCACGTCTTACCAAATCGTCCTTAGCACCCTTTCTGTTAAAGCCTTTCTTGATTGCGGGATACAAATCCTTACCCGTCTTTTTGTCGGTAACGTCAAGAACCCAGCACATGTGGTTGATACCAGCCAAGTGGTACGTTACGTCGTCTTCGGTATACTTATCGTCAAGACCTGCATGCTTAAGAAGATACTTTACAGCAACCTGACAGGAGTGGCAAAGACCAACCGTTCTGATCTTGGTATATCTTTGCATATAGCCCGAAAGAATACTCATGGGGTTGGTATAGTTAAGGAAGAGCGCGCGAGGACAAACCTTTTCCATAATACGCGCATACTTTTCCAAAACGTGGATAGTACGAAGACCTCTAAAAATTCCGCCTATTCCCAAAGTATCTGCGATAGTCTGACGAAGACCATACTTTTTGGGAACTTCGAAATCGGTAACGGTACAAGGCTCGTAGCCACCAACCTGGATAGCATTGATAACGTACGAAGCGTCGCGGAACGCATCCTCTGCATTGTCAGCAAGATACTTTGTAACGGTTACCGTGGGCTTGTACTTGTCACGAAGAGCCGTAATAAGGTTGTAGGACTCGTCCAATCTCTGAGGATCGATATCCAATAATGCGATTTCGTAGTTGTCGAGCTTGTCGGACAATAAGCAGTCGCCCAAAACGTTCTTTGCAAATACGGTACTTCCAGCACCTAAAAACGTAATTTTCATTTTTTGTTTTACCTCCATTGACTTAACAATTGTTTTATGTTATACTTGAAACAAGTAAATAACCTTAAGGACAGAAAATCATGCAAACCAAATACAATCTTGCAAAAAATTTTCATATCAGCTTTCCGATACACGAGCAAAACTCGTTGATCTACGTGTGCGATATCGGTCATCACATTACCGAGCCCGGGCACTGTCACGGTCCTGCCGTTCGCTCGTACTACCTTATTCACCTTATCGAAAAGGGTAAGGGAACTATTGAACGCGGTGGCAAAGTTACTCACCTTAGCGAGGGTGATGCTTTTATAATACACCCCAACGAAATAACCACCTACACTGCGGATAAAAACGAACCGTGGGAATATTATTGGATAGGTTTTGCAGGCTCGTACAGTGCGGACATTATGCGCAAAACCACCACGGAATTGTTCGCCAGATACCACAAAAGCGGGCTGATTGCGCTCAAAAACTGCATTGGCAACACCTCTACGCTGGACGAAATAGAAGGACTGAGGATCTTATTTTCCGTTCTCGACGCAATCAAGACCGAAAAGGTTGAGAATCGGGACGTTGTAGGTCTTGCACTCGATTATATCGAAAACAATTATTTCAGACCCATTTCCGTATCGGGAATTGCTTCTCAGTTGGGCTTGTCCAGAGCGCATTTTACTACGGTTTTTACAAAAGCCGTGGGGGAATCGCCTTACAATTATCTGACTAAAATCAGAATTAAGCACGCAAAGCAATACCTGTCGTCCACAACTTTATCCATAACAGAAGTTGCTTACTCGGTCGGTTTTGCATCCATAGAAAGGTTTTCGGATCAGTTCAAAAAATACACCGATCTCTCGCCTCTTGCATATCGCAAAGCTTACAGCTTATTATAACACAACTTTTGTTATAACGCAAGGACGTAATGTTTTGACTTTTTAATGATTTGTTCTGTTTTTTTGCTAAAACCAAAATAAAACCCAAATTAAATTTAATTTTACAGATAAAAAATATCAATTCGTGTTTGTACTCAATTTTGTTGCAAACACAACCGTTTTATGTTATAATAGAAAAGTATGGAAGAAAATAAAGCTAATCAACTTAATCCTCTGTCTTTGGCATTCGTGGGCGACGCGGTATTTACTCTGTTTATTCGCACCAAGCTTGCTATCGAGCACGACAACAAGGCAGGCGCGTTGCACTCTATGGCTAACCGCTACGTTAAGGCTACCGCGCAAGCCAGAATTGAAGACGAGCTTGCTCCGCTGTTTACTCAAAGAGAAGCCGACATTGCACGGCGCGCGCGCAATCACCACAACAGCACTAAGGCAAAAAACGCATCGCTTGCCGATTATAAAAAAGCAACGGCTTTCGAGGCGGTTTTGGGATATCTAACGCTTACCGAGCAGTCAGAACGCGCGGAAGAATTTATGAAAAAAGCAATAGAAATAATAGATAAGGAGAACGACAATGAGTAGAGCCGATAAGATATTTTTGGAAAACTGCAAAGACATTATCGAAAACGGATTTTGGGACACAGAGCTTGACGTAAGACCCAAGTGGTTGGACGGCACGCCTGCGCACACGGTAAAAAAGTTTTGTATTGTAAACAGATACAATCTTAAGGAAGAATTTCCGATAATGACGGTAAGAAAGCTTAACTTTGCCGCCGCAATTGACGAGATCTTGTGGATTTGGCAGAAAAAGAGTAATAACGTCAACGACCTTAATTCTCATATTTGGGATTCTTGGGCGGACGAGAACGGTTCTATCGGCAAAGCTTACGGATATCAGCTTGGCGTAAAGCACAAGTACAAAGAGGGCGAAATGGATCAGGTGGACAGAGTTTTGTACGACCTAAAACACAACCCTCACTCTCGCCGTATTATGACAAATATCTACACTCACGCAGACCTCAGCGAAATGAACCTCTATCCTTGTGCGTACTCCATGACGTTTAACGTTAGCGGTAACACTCTTAACGGAATCTTAAATCAGCGTTCCAATGACTTTTTGACGGCAAACAACTGGAACGTTGTTCAGTATGCGGTTCTTCTTATGATGTTTGCAAAGGTAAGCGGACTTGAGGTGGGCGAACTTGTTCACGTTATTGCGGACGCGCACATTTACGACAGACACGTACCGCTTGTAAAAGAGCTTTTCGACAAACCGCAGTACGACGCGCCTAAGCTTGTTATTAAGCGCGACGTTAAGGATTTTTATGATTTTAAGGTAGAAGACTTTGAACTTGTGGATTATAAATATTCACTCTTAGGTAAAAAAATTGAGGTGGCAGTATAATGAAAGTAATAGTAGCAGTAGACGAAAAATGGGGTATTGGCAAAAAGAACGATCTTCTCTTCTCCATTCCTCTTGATATGAAATTTTTCAGAGAAAAGACAAGCGGACACGTTATCGTTATGGGTAGCAATACGCTCAAGTCCTTCCCCGGAGGAAACCCCTTGAAAAACCGTACTAACATCGTTTTGTATCCGGGCGGAGAAAAACGTGACGATTGCATTATTTGCGACAGTATGGAAGAGCTTAAAACAGAACTTAGAAAGCGCGAAAACGAGGAAATTTTCGTGGTGGGCGGGGCAATGTTTTACCACACCATGCTCCCCTATTGCGACACCGCGTATATTACCAAGGTGGAAAAGGACGGGGGCGCGGAGGTTTTCTTTGACAACCTTGACAAAATGGATAACTGGAAGCTTGACTACACGAGCGAAAAGATGGAAAGTAACGGGCTTACCATTACGTTTAATACGTACGTAAACAACGACGTTAAGCCACTTTAATGAGCTTTTGACCGTTTTTGAGCAATACGTATAATACTTTTTGATACAACAAGGAATTTTTTACATTATGAAAATAGAAGGAAGAAACGCTGTTGCCGAGGCGATTAAATCGGGCAAAACCATTGACAGATTGGTTGTCAGCAAAGACGTTAAAGACGCAGGCGGAAACAGAATTATAGCAGACGCAAAGAGCAGAAACATCAAGATTATGTTCTACGATAAAGCCGTACTTGACAGAGAAAGCGAAAGCAAGCGTCATCAAGGCTTTATTGCGGAGATAACCGACTACAAATACTCCTCCGTAGAAGAAATCCTCGCTTATGCCGAGGAAAAGGACGAAAAGCCGTTTATTATTATAGTGGACGGAGTTGAAGATCCGCATAATCTTGGTAGCATAATAAGAGTTGCGGACTGCGCGGGCTGTCACGGAGTTATTATTCCACGTCACCGTAACGTAACCGTAAACGAAACGGTTATCAAGGTTTCGGCAGGCGCTGCAAGCCACGTTAAGGTTGCGAAGGTAACCAACGTTAACGACGCAATAGATTATCTTAAACAACAAAACGTTTGGGTATACGCTGCAGAGCTTGGCGGAGATGATATTTACAAAGCAAACCTTACGGGAGCTATTGCAATCGTTGTCGGAGGCGAGGGAAAAGGCGTGAGCAAACTTACCAAACAAAAGTGCGACGGCGTTGTAACCCTTCCCATGCGCGGACAGGTAAACTCGCTTAACGCATCAGTTGCGGCAGGCATCGTTGCATACGAATACGTAAGACAGAATTTTGCAAAATAACACGTTAAAAAGATTGAGGTACGCATATCACTTCAGTCTTTTTTGTTGCGAAAATAATGATTTTCTTGGATTTTTTTGAAAAAACTGTCGAATAATTGTGTTTCAGTTCATATTTCTTTGTTATAATTTTATACGAAAATCTAAGCTTAAGGACGCAGAACTATGAAAAAATACCACGTATTATTCAATACTCTATCAGGTAACGGAGATGACAGCTATAAAACCTTATCTCAGAAATTGGACGGAAAGATTTTTTATCACAACGTGCTTGAAACGGACTACGATCAGCTTATTCCCTCTTTAGACACTGACGACGTAATCGTAATTTGCGGTGGCGACGGCTCTATCAATAAGTTCATAAACCGAACCAAGCATCTTTCGTTTGATAACGAGATCTTATATTTTGCAACGGGCACGGGCAATGATTTTTTGAAGGATCTTGACAAAACCAAAGAGGATACACCCATCAGAATTAACGAATACTTAAAAGACCTACCCACCTGCTACGTTGACGGCAAAGAATATAAGTTTATTAACGGCGTGGGCTACGGCATTGACGGGTACTGCTGTGAGGAAGGCGACAGACTACGCGCAAAGAACGTAAAGAACGTCAATTACACCGGTATTGCTATAAAAGGCTTGCTCTTCCACTACAAACCGACAGGCGTAACCATAACGGTGGACGGTGAAAAACATTATTTTGCCAAGAACTGGATTTCGCCGGTTATGCTTGGAAGATATTACGGCGGTGGCATGATGCCGTGTCCCGAACAAAGACGCGACAACAATGAAAAAAAGGTGTCCGTGCTTACATTCCACGGAAGCGGAAAACTGAAAACGCTTATGATCTTCCCCTCTATTTTCAAGGGGGAACACGTAAAACACACTAAACTTGTTAAAGTCTTTACCGGACACGAAATAACCGTAGAGCACGATGAGCCTCGTCCGGTGCAAGTTGACGGCGAAACTATCTTGAACGTAAAAACACTTACCGTAAAATACGGAAAATAACAAACGTCTTGTACGGAACGGAGAAATTTAGCTCCGTTCCGCTTTATTTAACGGAAAAAGCCAATAAAAAAGGTGAAATTTTAAGATTTTTTCATTATTTTTAGAGGAAATTATATTGTTTTACTTGATAAAGTAATTTAAAAAGTTTATAATAGATATTGGTGGGCAAATTTGCCTATCAAAAAATAATTATGATAATTTTACTTTAAGGAGATATTTTAAGATGAGAAAACCTATCATTGCAGGAAACTGGAAAATGAACAACACACAGGCAGAAGCTATCGAGCTTATTACCGCTCTTAAGCCCCTCGTTGCCGATGCTCCCAAGACGACCGAGATCGTTGTTTGCGTTCCTTACACCTGTATCGAGAAAGTTAAGAAAGCAGTAAGAGGCTCTAAGATTAAGGTTGGAGCAGAAAACGTTGCTTGGGCAGACAAGGGTGCTTTTACCGGCGAGATCAGCGCAAACATGCTTAAGGAAGTTGGCGCTGAATATGTTATTATCGGACACAGCGAGAGAAGACAGTATTTTGGCGAGACCGACAAGACCGTTAACATGAGAACCGTTCAGGCTCTTAAGAACGATCTTAAACCCATCGTTTGCGTAGGCGAAACTTTGGAAGAAAGAGAAGGCGGAATCACCAATAAGGTTCTTGATACTCAGCTTTACGGAGCTTTTGAAGGCTTTACTCAGGAAGACATCAAAAAGGTCGTTATCGCTTACGAACCCGTTTGGGCTATCGGTACCGGCAAGACCGCAACCAGCGAGCAGGCTAACGATACCATCAAGTACATCAGAAAGGTTCTTGCAAAAATGTTTACAAGACCCGTTGCAAACAAAGTTCGCATCCAGTACGGCGGATCTATGAATCCCAAGAATGCAAGCGAGCTTATGGCTATGAGCGACATTGACGGCGGACTTATCGGAGGAGCTTCTCTTAAGGCTGAAGATTTCTCTAAAGTTGTTAAGTTTGACTGCTAATTTCTATAAGGGGCATTTTTGCCCTTTATATTTTTGAGGAGATTTAATTAATATGAGAAAAACAGACGCACTTATTATTATGGACGGTTTCGGATACAGAAAGGACAGTCACGGTAACGCGGTATACTCTGCTTCCACTCCCTTTATCGACAAGCTTTTTGCTACCGTTCCCTACACTTATATCGACGCAAGCGGAAGAGCTGTAGGTCTTCCCAAAGGACAAATGGGTAACAGCGAGGTTGGACACCTTAACCTTGGCGCAGGACGCGTTGTATATCAGGATATCACCAAGATTGACAAATCCATCGAAGACGGCGATTTCTTTACTAACGAAGCGTTTATGGGCGCTGTTGAAAACTGCAAAAAGAACGACTCCGCTCTTCATCTTGTAGGACTTCTTTCCTCCGGTGGCGTTCATTCGCTTAACACTCACCTTTACGCTTTGCTTGAACTTGCTAAGAGAAACGGACTTACAAAAGTTTACGTTCACTGCATCACCGACGGACGTGACGTTGCTCCCGACTCTGCTATCAATTTTGTAAGCGAGGCAATGGACAAGACCGAGGAAATCGGTGTTGGTCAGGTTGCTACCGTTGTTGGTAGATACTACTATATGGACAGAGATAACCGTTGGGAAAGAGTTAAAGAGGGCTATGACTGTGTGTTTGCAGGCGTTGGCACTACCTTCCCTTGCGCTAAATGCGGTGTTAAAGCTTCTTACGAGGCAGGCGTTTTGGACGAGTTCATTAAGCCCATAGTTGTAAAGGGCTACGAAGGCGTAAAAGAGAACGACAGTATCATCTTCTACAACTTCCGTTCCGACCGTGCAAGAGAGATCACGAGAGCTGCGGTTTATCCCGACTTTGATCAGTTTGAAAGAGCTGGCGGATATAAAAAGACCTTCTACGTTTGCATGACTCAGTACGACGCTACGTTTGAGGGCGTGCATATCGCATTTGGTCCTAAGACCATCAAAAACACTCTTGGCGAATATCTTGCTTCTTGCGGTAAAGTTCAGGCTCGTGTTGCTGAAACCGAAAAGTACGCTCACGTTACATTCTTCTTTAACGGCGGTGTAGAACAGCCCAACGAGAACGAAAAGCGCGTACTCGTTGCTTCCCCCAAGGTTGCAACCTACGACTTAAAGCCCGAAATGAGCGCATACGAAGTTACCGAAAAAGCTATCGAAACCATTGACGAGGGCATTGATACTCTTATCCTTAACTACGCTAACTGCGATATGGTTGGACATACAGGCGTGTTTGAAGCGGCTGTAAAGGCTGTTGAAACCGTTGATACTTGCCTTGAAAAGCTCGTTGCAAAAGTTCTTTCTACCGGCGGAACTTGCCTTATTACCGCAGACCACGGAAACGCGGAACTTATGCTTAACGACGACGATACCGTATGCACCGCACATACCACAAACATTGTTCCCTTCTTCGTTGTAGGCGACAAGTACAAAGACGCAAAGCTTGCTGAAACCGGCGCGCTTTGTGACGTTGCTCCTACACTTCTTTCGGTTATGGGACTTGCTATCCCCGAAGAAATGGAAGGAAAATCTCTTATTAAATAAATGGCGTTTTTAATGCTAAAAAATCTCTCGGCAACTACAACCGAGAGATTTTTTGTTATTAAAAGTAATATACGTATATCAAAAACCGTGTCAATATTCGAAAGTTAGAATTGTAGGCATAAGAATAGAAAGCTGTTCTTTAACTATTATTCCACTATCCGTTTTTTCAAATTTACAATCGTTGTAGTTACCGTTACTGTCAAGGATTTTAACGGCACGTATTTGCTTTGTGGTGCAGATTCTGATCTCGTCTACTGCGTCAAAGCCTGTATTTAGGAACATACACCAGCCGTTTCCGTCTTTGGTTGTCCCGTACTTTACGTACACCTGATCATCGCCTTCGCAATACATTGGCAAATTACCACTTTCGTTAAGTAGTTGCACAATTTGAGCCTTTCTTGATTCGTTAAGGTATGAGAACGGCGCGCCTATGCCGTAGTTAAAATCAGCCTTTCCGCAAAATACGATTACCTTGCCTCCAAGTTCGTTTTCGTATTCGGTAACGGCAGGGAATAATCTTTGAAGTTTTGTACCATTCTTTAGATTATACGCGGTTGATATTTCGGTTGCTCCACACAAAATAAGCTCTTGATATGAAGGCTGAGAACTAAACACTCTACCCCACTTATCTATCTCTTTGCTAAAAGTTACACCCGTCCATTTTCTTACCTTTACGCCGACAAACTTTGAAAAACCGCGTTCTTCCAATCGTTTTGCACACACGCCATCTACCACAAGCGTACCTTTTAGCATTTGCAAAATTTCTTCGTCCGAAAAATACTTATCAAGTTCACCCTCTAAAAAGCACGCTCCTCCGTTTTCGTTATCCGAGATGTACACGGGCAAGCCCATTACCTCCAGAACGTTTGTCAGCCACTTGTTTTTATCCCAATGGTACGCATCTCGAACAAAATCGTAACGTATTTCTTTTGACAACGGAATTTTACAGCCTTGCCACGAAAGCGAGGGTACGGTTCTAATTATTTCCTCATAAAAACCGCGATACTTTGACAAGATATTTCTATACGCCTTTCCGCTATCAGGCTCGTAGGACGCAAGTC
Source organism: Clostridia bacterium (assembly GCA_017623455.1). GTDB lineage: Bacteria > Bacillota > Clostridia > Christensenellales > Pumilibacteraceae > RUG12826. The sequence goes on from JAGAPA010000093.1 coordinate 13,170, forward strand.
TTGTTATCCAATGCTTTGCGCCGTTTGCTCCTTCTAACAAGGAAAGAACGTAATGAGCGTGCAATGCCGTAGCCGAAGTACTGTACCGATTTTGTGGACACGTATCCGTTTCTGCGAGCACGTATTTTACGCCGTTATTACGCAACCTGTTACCGGCATCTGCGCACCTTATCGACACTTCGCTTATATTTTTAGCAGTTGGAGTTACGTACCGACCGTTATTAATTCTTACCACAGGCTCGTTACCCTTGCCCGCTAAAATCTTGGCGATATCCCACGCAAACTCAGTGCTTGCACCCACACAACAAAAGGATGCGAACAACGACGGATTAACGGAGTCAAGTCCCTCTCTCATTGCCTTTGCGCCTTCGATTAGCGCCTCTCGTTGCGTTTGAACGTACGCGTCGGTTACTTGTTTATTCTCGTTTTTCAGTTGCTCGAAAAGTTGTCGTCTACCTAAAGACAGACCGCTTTTTTGTCTAAACGCCTTAACGTGGAGCTTACACGCACAACCTTTGCCGGGTCTGAACATCAATCTATAGTCGTCGTCAACCATTATCGTATAAGGTTCAAGCTGAGCCAAAACAGAAAACTGAGAGCGGATATAGTCTTGAAACTGACGAGAATACGGACACACTACGTTTACATCTTCTTTACCGTTAGTTAAATTTTTATATTTTACAAGGTTATTAGGCTCATCAAGCGTCCAGCCATGTCCAATAGAGCATTGAACTAAAATTCCGCTTTTAAGCCCCATTTCGTCTAATCTTTTCTTGAAAATTTTATACTTTTCGCCTTGGATTTTCGCTTTGTTGATAAGTGGATTCCCTTCGGGCACAAGCTTAAACATAAACAAAACACAATTGGCAACACCCGTTTCGTATTGCCAATTAATATCGTTGCATATTTCGTCAATATGGTCTACGTCTAAAGCCATTATTGAATACAAATTCTCCATACAATTCCCCCAAATAACATTGCTACTTTTTAGTCGTTACATAAAAAGGATATGCGTAAGCGTCGTTTACCGCCTTAATGTATGCATCTGTTTGCTCGCGCGTTACAAAATCGGGGGCATAGGAAAGCTCGTCTACGTTTACATCGAAAATCTCTTTTACCCACATGAGCGAAGCGAGAAATCTTCCGTTTTCGTTAAGGTGAATGTCGTCACGGTTGAGAGTTTCGCCCACCAAAACTCTTGCGTTTTGCACCGCAGTTCCCGTGGGTATAACGTAAGATATTTCGTAGTCGGTATCAATTCGGGTGGAAACAACCGAGCAAATCTTGCCGTACATGGTGTCCTGATCGTTGTTAAAATCCGCAAACTGCGGGCTTTTGCTGTAAGTAGGGTAAGCCCAAGTCATATTAAAACCAAACTTTGCGTTTGGACAAACGCTTCTCACGTATGCCTTGAGTTGGTCAAAAAACGGCACATACGTACTCCACTTTCCTGTCTTTGCCGACTGTTGCTGAAAGATTATCAAATCCCAATCCTCATCCTCAAGTCCTTCTAAAATCGAGGTGTTTGGAGTAGTTACCCATTCTCCGTTTGCATTTTTGCGGTAGTCGTACACTTTATCTCCGCTAACCGCATTATTCCTATGCATTTCGAGCGAGCATCCACCTATATAAAGGTTTGCAATAACTACGTTCTTTATTCCAAGATTTTCTGCGACGTCGCGAATGTACTTTACGCTGTCATCACCATAACTGTTTCCTATACATAGTATTTTCTTACCCTCAAAAGGTTCTCTTTCCGTCTTTTTAGCCATATACACATTGTCCCCCTTTTCTTCCTCGCCGTTCTTTTTGGTATACACGACGACACACGTGATGATAACCATCACCAACAAAACCAAACCTATATATAATACTTGCATTACGTTCTCCTTGTTTTTAATATACCATATAAAAATCAATTTAGCAAGTACTTAAAAAGAAATTGACTTTTTTTAAGGAAAATACTACAATATAAACATAAGATTATTACGAGGTTATTTTATGAAGATCTACGATTCTTTAACTCAGCTTATCGGAAACACCCCTCTTATCAAGCTTAGCTCGCTCTCCCTAAACGGAAGCGACGTTATTGCAAAAGCGGAATGTTTTAATCCGTATTCGGTAAAAGACAGAGTTGCGTACAAAATGCTTACCTCCGCCTTAAACTGCGGAATAATCGACAAGAACACAGTTATAATCGAGCCTACCAGCGGTAATACCGGTATCGGGCTTGCTTTTTGCTGTGCGTCAATGGGTATGAAATGTATTCTTACTATGCCGTCGTCTATGAGCGAAGAACGCAAAAAACTGCTTTCTGCCCTTGGCGCGGAACTTGTTCTTACCGATCCTAAAAGCGGTATGCAAGGCGCAATAGATATGGCAAACGAGCTTAAAGCCAAGCTTCCCTCCGCTTTTATTCCTCAGCAGTTTGAAAACGAAAGCAATCCCCTCGCGCACGAAAGCACCGCAAACGAAATACTTACCGACACGGACGGAAAAATAGATTATTTCGTTTCTTGCATTGGTACGGGCGGAACGATTTCGGGCGTGGGAAAAATTCTTAAAGAGCGTTTACCCTCCGTTAAGATCGTAGGCATAGAGCCTTACGACAGTCCGCTTATCACAAAGGGTGTTGCAGGTCCGCATAAAATTCAAGGAATTGGCGCAAACTTTATTCCCAAAACCTTTGACAAAAGCGTTGTAGATGAAATAGTTACAATAAAGACTGAAGACGCATACGCTACGAGCAGAGAGGTTGCAAAGAAGGAAGGATTTTTGGTGGGGATATCATCAGGCTCCGCATTGTTTATCGCAAGCGAGATTGCAAAACGCGAGAGCGGAAAACGAATCGTTGCGCTATGTCCGGACAGTGGCGAAAGATACTTATCTACTGAACTTTTTGGAGAATAAAACATGATACTAGAAATTATAGGACAGGCTATAGGCATAGTAGCGATGGCTTTTAACGTGCTTTCCTTTCAGGCAAAAAACAGTAAAGGTATTATCTTATTCCAATTTTTTGGCGGAATGTTCTTTTCTATAAACTTTTTGCTAATTGGCTCGTATATCGGTGCAATGCTTAATTTTTTGGGCATGCTACGTGCTCTCTTCTTTGCTTTTAGGGACAAATGGCATATAAGCAAAACCTTGTTAACCGCGGTATTTTGCGTACTTTTCGTAAGCACGTATCCGATACTCTTTACTGTTTTTAGTAAACCGTTTAACGCTTTTAACGCCATACTAGAAATAATTCCAGTTTGCTCTATGATATTAAGCACGTTCGCGTACGGCGTAGAAGCAAAGAAATTTAGAATTTTGGCGCTGATATATTCGCCGATGTGGTTAGCGTATAATATCGTAGTATTCTCGATTGGCGCAATAATTAGCGAAACGCTATGCATAATCTCGGCAGTCGTGGCGCTTATAAGATATAAAAGGAAAGAAAATAATGTACAAAATAATAACGGGTAGACCAACTGATAAAAGAGAAGAGAAAGAAGAACGCATATACGACTTTTTAGACGCGATTGGCGTATCTTACGAAAGGGTTGACCACGAGGCGCTTTTTACCATTGAAGCATGTCAAAAAGTAGACGAGATTTTGGGATTTGAGATTTGCAAAAATTTGTTTTTAGTAAACAGCAACAAGTCGCAGTTCTACCTCCTTCTTATGATGCCAAATAAAAACCTTTCCACAAAGGACTTAAAAGTTCAAATAAACTCCTCCCGACTTTCGTTTGGTACGGCGGACTTGCTTTTACAAACGCTTAATCTAACGGCGGGAAGCGTTAACGTTTGCTCGCTTTTATACGATATAGATAACAAAGTAAAACTGCTTATAGACGAGGATATCTTAAAGCAAGAATACTTCGGTTTTCATCCTATGCTCAATACGTCCACGCTAAAAGTAAACACACACGACTTTGTGGACACAATTATCCCCGCGCTAAAGCACGAGCCTACTATCGTCAAAATTCCCTAAAGGAGGGCTTATGAAAATTCTATTCGTTTTTACGGGAGGCACGATTTCCACCACGCTAAAAGACAGCGTACTGAAAGTGGACGAGAGTAAGCCTTATGCTTTGATAAGGGCGTACGAGGATCGGTTTGGCATAGATTTTGAGTACGATTGCATTTCGCCGTACCTTGAACTGAGCGAAAACAACACGGGCAAGCACTTAGACGAACTTTGTGCTTGCGTAAAAAACAACACGCAAAAGGACTACGACGGAATTATCGTAACGCACGGCACGGATACGTTACAGTATTCAGCCTGCGCGCTTGCATACGTTTTAGGAAACAATTGCATTCCCGTATGCCTAGTTTCCGCAGCCTTTCCCCTAGACGACAGCAAAAGCAACGCTTTAGTTAATCTTCACGGTGCTGTAATGATGATAAAAAACAAACTTGGCAAAGGCGTTTTCGTACCCTACAAAAACGCAGGCGAGGACGAAATAGTTATTCATAGAGGTACGCGACTACTACCTTCTCTTCCGTTTTCTAGCGAATTAAAGAGTGTTAAAAATCAGGAATACGGTCGTTTTGTCCGCGGTAAAAAGAGTGATTACAACTTCCTAAAAAACGGAATAACCGAACGCGAGGATATTGCCTTGCCGTTTACTCCGCGCTTTTCCCTCGCATCTTCCGTCCTATTGCTTAACGCTCACCCGGGCATGATTTACCCCGAATTATCGCAAAAAGTCAAATACGTATTGATTTCTTCTTACCATTCAGGCACGATAGATACGAAATCTACCGAGGCAAGGGCGTTTTATTTAAGAGCGTGGGAAAGAGGAATTAAGGTATACGTGTCGGGCGTAAAAAACGGGGATATATACGAAAGCGCAACAGAGTTTTCTAACCTTAATATAATCACACTTAACCTCTCGCCAATATCCGCGTATATCAAGATTTGGCTTATGGCAAACTCTAATACTCATCAAGACAGCGTTTTACAACCGCTTGGTGGCGACACGGTTACAAACTACTAAAAAAACAGCACACTATACTTTTTTCAAGTACGGTGTGCATATTTTTTATTTGGTATATTCGTTGTAAACTTCTTTTAATAGATGCGGATAGTCGGTCATTATTCCGTCCGCGCCAATGGAAATAAGATAACGCATATCGTCGGGATTGTTTATCGTCCAGTAGTGAACTGCCAGATTATGCGCGTGCGCCTTTGCCACAAATTCTTTGGTTGCAAGGTTTATGCCGTATTCTTCCATAGGAAGCTGGAACACGCTCATTTTATCGGCAAAGAACAGGTCGAGCTGTAAGCAATGCAGTATATAAAACTTTACCACTCCGCCTATTCCGGGCGAGCACATAAATTCTTTTGGTAAGCTTCCGTCGTTCTGCCTTGCTTGATACAAATCATACAGCTCGTCGTGAAAGGACGCGAGCACCACTCTGTCGAACGCGTCGTACTTTTCGAGCAATTTTACCGTTGCCTCAAACGCCTTTTTACCAAGCTCGCCTTCCTGCTTTATCTCAACGTTAATGCGATTGTAGGGAAAGGAAACGAGTAAATCCTCCAAGGTCGTCGCAAGGAATTTGGTAGCGTGTCGTGGCTCGACGCCTTCGGGGTAGAGCACGTCGTGAGGAGTGACTTCCACTCCGTCGGGATTGGTAAATCTTTTTCTCTCACCGCTCAGTTGCTGATTGCCGTCCGTGGGGTTTGTATACGAAAAATCCACTTCCATTGCAATAAGATCGGTATAATTCCATTCGGAAATCTCGCCTACGTTATCGGTTTTTCGGTCAATCGTGGTATCGTGCGAAAGCAGAATTACCCCATCCTTGGTAATACTGACGTCAGTTTCCATCATTACGTTTTCGTCCACGCTATACGCATTATAAAACGCCTCGAGCGTATTATCGGGAAATTCCCTATTACCTCCGCCGTGAGCGATGAGAATGGGAAGCTTGCCGTCCTTTCTCATCGGATTAGCACCTTTATGATTTATATTTTTAGGCACGAACGCAATAACCAGATACGCAACTAACACTACGAGCAATACAGAGCATAATATTATTAAAAAATTACGTTTTTTTGCTTCCATTTCAGTTTCCTTTATTTGTATTTTTATGCTTTTTGCGGTAACAAGAAGGCGTTAACGCGTATTCCTTTTCGAATATATCGTAAAAGTTTTTCTTATCCTTATATCCTACCTCACGCATAATCTTTTCGACGGGCATATCGGTGTGCGCAAGCATTTGCGCGGCAAGTGAAATGCGTTTTTTACGGATGAGGACAGACAGGTCTTCGCCTGTAAACTTCTTGTACATTTTGCTAACGTAAGAGGGCGAGAAGAAAATCGCATCACTTATTTTTTCCACACTTATATCTCCGCTCGTAGCAGACGAGATCATTCGGTTTATTTCGTCCACCAAAAAACGATTGGACGCAACGCCCACGTACGAATTTCGGCAAAACAGAGTCAGTACTATGGTAAGGTATGAACACAAAACCTGAACGTATCCGTCACTTTTACCCTCATACTCCTCTTTCATATCTAAAAGAAGCTTCGCTATCTGCTTAGAATTTTTGGCTTTGACTATAGGGTAAGGAATGGACGATGAAACGGAGTCTGTAAAAATTTTTACCGCAAAATCCCCAAAATCCGTTCCGTCAAAACTAATCCGTTCCAAAAACGATGGAGGGAAAAGACAGTTGAGTATAACGCAATCTCCTTCTGTTTTTAAATAATAATGAGGAGTGTTCATATCAACGATAAACACGTCGCCCTTCTTTACGTGCGTGCTTTCGTTTTTTACGACGTGTTCCACCTTACCCTCAAGCACAAGCACAAGCTCCATAAACTCATGCGAATGCTCTTTGCTTGAAAATGGGCTGTAATCCACGCGCATTGTTATGCCCTCGTTGATATTTATGTAATTGTCCGACAGCAAAGTATTCATAATAAAAGTATACCACACATATAAGCCCTAAATCAACAATATAACCAAACTATTTTTATTATTTTTCTTCATTATCCGAGGCAAAAAAACAATGCTTAACGGCAACGTTTTGTCACAGTTAAGCATATACGTATGTTGATTTTTAAGCAAGAGCAGGGAAAATTATGTAAAACAGCATAACAAGATAATGCCAAATAACGGGTACGAACATTGATGGTAACATATTTGCCGTTTTGATTTTTTCGGTAAGAATGAAGTTAAGACCGATAGCCATAATTATTGCGTAACCCACAAAACTGAACTGCGCCATAAGCTCACCGGTAAGGATATAGCCAAGCCCAAACCTACCCAAAAGCACGAATATAAGCTGATACACAAATACCACTATTGATGAGAATATTACGCCTATACCCATTGTAGAGGTAAGAAGAATCGCGTTTATTCCGTCAAGTATTGCCTTAGTATAAAGAATGGAAGGATCGCCAAGCCCGTCCTGTATTCCGCCCAGTATTGCCATAGAGCCCACACAGTAAAGAATAGTGCTGTATACAAATCCCTGAGCAAAGCCCGTCATTTTGAACTTCTGCTCCACCTTGTCCGCAAGACCGTTAAACCGCTCCTCTATTTTTAAGAGCGAGCCGACAAGCGTTCCGATAACAAGCGACGCGATAAGCAATAGCTCCCCCGAAGAGGATAACGTCCCGCTAAACGCATCACCGTTTTTTACCAACGTTATCATATTGGTTATTACACCGTTAAGACCGATTATTATTACCGCCAAGCCCAACGCTTTGTGAAGTGCTGTCTTATGTTCTTCCTTTATTGCTTTTTTGAATAGCAGTCCGAGCAATGCTCCTATAACGATTGCTCCAAAGTTTACTAAGTTTCCAAGCATAGTAGTCACCTTATTGAAAAATTTTTACATATTGTATTATAGCAAATCAAAAACGTATTGTAAATTATTTTCAAGAAAAAACGGCAAAGATTTTTATATTCTTCGCCGTTATATCCTATAATTTATTTTATTACGCGCTACTCGGTACTTTCCTTTGCTTCAAACCAGAACGTAGAGCCCTCGCCTACCTTACTGTCCACGCCAAACTCCATTCCATGCTTAATAAGAATGTTCTGCACTATTGACAAGCCTATTCCGCTACCGGCTACGCTTCGCTTGGTCTGATTAGCTCTGTAGTACCTATCCCAAATACGGTCGAGCTCTTCTTGCTTGATGCCTTTGCCCGTATCCCGAACGGAAAATCTTATCTTTCCATCCTTTACCTTCAGCGACACGAAAACCTTTTTATCTTCGCCCGTGTAGTTTATCGCGTTACATACCAGATTATACACAACCTGCTCAATGCGGTTTCTATCACATTCGCACAAACAGTTGCTGTCGATATCCGTAACGAACTCATACCCATCGCGTTCTCTGAATATATCAAGACGATCTAAAACCGTTTTTACAATATACCCCATTTCCACACACTTAAGATCTAATTCTACCGTTCCTGCCTGAAGCTTGGATAAATCCAAAAGATCGCCCACAAGCGCGTTAAGCGTATCAACCTCGTTGATTATAATCTCGCAATGTTCTTCTCGTCTTTGCGGATTATCACCCGACAAATCCCTTATCATTTCAGCATACGCCTTTATCATGGTAAGAGGCGTTCTTAAATCGTGAGATACGTTTGCTACTATATCGCGCCTAAAGTGCTCGGTCTTTTTTTGTTCTTTTATCGAATAATCAAAAGACTGTGCAAGCTCGGTTATCTCCACGTAGTCTGAGTCTTCCACCGTAATCTCGTACTTTTCATCACCTGCCGCCTTTCTTACGTCTTGTGACAGTTTTACAAGCGGATACGTTATCTTTTTTCCGACTATCAACGCGTAAAGTATGGATACTCCCAACGCTATTATCGACATTCCCGCAAAAAGCTCGTAGAAGAAGTTTGTTGCAAAGTCCTGATCTTTAATAAACGAATGGATATAAAAATATACCGTTTTACCGTTTGCGGTCTTTTGTCCGCCTATAACAAGATCGCTTCCGGCATACTTGCCGTTACCAAGCACAAAATGAAAGGACGTATTCTTTTCTGCGGAAAGAATCGAAAAATACTTGGTTGTGATCGCATCCATATTAACAATCATTTCCACGTCGTCGCCACTGCTAATTCTGTACAGTATCATATTAACGTCTTCAAATTTAGTGTTTTCGGTTATATCGTCTTGCGTAAACACGATTACGGACATATTATTCATTATGACGATTTCGTCAAGAATATCTTCAAACTTGGCAAGATGCTCCGCATTGTCGTCCACAGGATACGACGAAACAATATAGTTACCCGTTTTAACCAGATTATCTATGCGTTGATTGCGGTACATAAACGTATAGACTACCAAAAAGACGGTTGCCATAATCGCTATAATAACGACCGCAAGCGAAAGAAAGCTTAGCCAAGCGTGAAAGATGACGCTTTTAAAAAATCTGCCCTTGTCGGGATTTAGTATCTTTGGTTGATTCATACGCCTTAAGTTAGAGCTCTACCTTGTAGCCAAGCCCACGTAAAGTTATTATTTTATCTCTGTACCTGCCAAGCGATGAACGCAACATCTTAACGTGCGTATCAACCGTTCTGTCATCTCCGTAAAAATCGTAACCCCAAACGTTGCTAAGCAATTTTTCTCTCGATATTGCAATTCCGTTGTTTTCCACAAGATAGAACAAAAGCTCGTACTCTTTGGGAGTCATATCCACTTTTTTGCCGTCAACGTACACACTGCGACCTGCCATATCGATCTCCAGACCGTCACTCTTTATAATTTCCTTCTTGGGCGAACCGCTACGCTTAAGTACCGCTTGCACTCTTGCAATAAGCTCTTTGGGCGAGAAAGGCTTTGTTACGTAGTCGTCCACGCCAATCTCAAACCCGAACAGTTTATCATACTCCTCAACACGTGCAGAAAGCATAATAACGGGGGTGGACGCGTTTTTTCTCAGCTCTTTTACGGCGCTATAACCGTCAAGCTTAGGCATCATAACGTCCATAATAACAAGATCGTACTTGGTCTCTTTGCATTTTATAACGGCTTCCATACCGTCTTTTGCTTCGTCGGTTTCAAAACCCGAAAACTCAGCGTATTCTTTTATAACGGCTCTGATTTTCTCTTCGTCGTCTACAATAAGCAATTTTGCCATAACGTAATTCTCCTTATAATTTTATCTTTCGTATACGTATTTTAGCAACGCGCGGTAAAAATACAATATACGAAGAGTGAAAATCAAGTGAAATAACAGATTTTCCAATATAAGTATACCTTATTTTGGCAAGGATTGTCAATATGCTGTATTTTATTCGTTGCAAAATTTTCAGGATTGTGTTACAATATAAACTAAGGAGAACGTTTTATGGAATATTTTGAGATAAAGGGAAGACAAGTTCAGGCTATTGCATTCGGAACCTATCTTAGCTCAGGCAACGATTGTTATAATTCCGTGCGCGACGCGATTGACGTGGGATACACAAATATAGACACCGCCGCGTTTTACAAAAACGAAGACCTTGTCGGAAAAGCGGTAAGAGATAGCGGAACGGACAGAGAAAAACTGTTTGTTACCACCAAAATCTGGAACAGCGAACAGGGTACTACGCTTTCTCAAAAGTCCATAGAAAACTCATTAAAGCTATTGGATATTGATTATATCGACCTCGTTCTTATTCATTGGCCAATTCCCGTAGGACATAACCACGATTACCAAATTTTGAACAAAGAGACGTTTGAGGTTATGGCAAAGTACCGCGAAAAGGGGCTTGTAAAACATTTGGGCGTAAGCAACTTTATGGTAGACCATCTCGACCAGATTGAACGCAACACGGGCATAAGAGCAGAGGTCAACCAAATAGAAATGCATCCCGGTCTTATGCAAGACGAAATATGCTCGTACTGCAAAGAGCGCGGAATACTCGTACAAGCCTGGCGCCCGTTAATGCGCGGAAACTGCGCGTCCTTTGCTCCGCTTTGTGAGCTTGGTGAAAAATATGGAAAAACGCCTTCTCAAGTTGCACTTCGTTCAATATATCAGAAGGGCGTTATGCCTATTCCAAAATCGGTTCACAGATCAAGAATAGAGGAAAACTTCGACGTTTTCGATTTTAGACTTTCAGATGACGACATGAAAATTATAGAAGGTATGGACGAATACCGATGCGGATCGCATCCGTTACGTCTTACCAGAACTTAGGGAGATAATTTATGGATCTTAAAGAAAATAAATTTTATGAAAATACGGACAAAAAAGAAGTAAGTATGTACGAGGGTTTGAGCAACCTCATCCGCAAATCGTATTTTGCGGTAGATAGAAGTAACCTCAGCGTCAACGAAAAACGCAATCTGCTCTTTTCGCTCTACTCTTTCAGATGCCTTTTTGACAACAAAGAACTGTACCGTATATCTAACATATTGCTTGAATACGGCTGTTCTTTCATTTGCTCATCGGCTTATAAAAACGAAAAGGGCGTTTATGAAATAACGGATAAAAACGGTAAAAAGCATTATAAATTCGATGCCGGCTCCCCTATTTTTATAAAGCTGTTAAAAGAGAGAAAGCTTAACAAATTTGCTTCCATTCCGCAAAAGCTTACACTATTTGAAATGGTATACGCTTGCATCACGCTGAACAGCGCAACCAACGCGCTGAGAGCTTTGTGGTACTCTTACTTCCCATACGTTTTCCTCGTTGCTCCCACAGAGCACGATTTGTACGACAGAATAAAGGAAATTCTTTGCACCGATAAGGTTTTTTCTTGCGTTATAAATACGGAAGAGGGGGATAATATTTACGTGGACGAGGAAGATATCCGTGAAGATAATCCCATCTTAAAGGACTGGTACGCACCCTTTATCGCTTACCGCAGAGAAAAACCCGACGGAACCGCAAGATATAACGAAAGATTGCTTGCCATCATGAAAACAGGTGATTTTAGAAAAGTTATGGAGTTGTCCGATCTTTTCCTTGCGGCATACCCCGACGACGAGGACCTGCTTATAAACAACGTTACTGCACGCCTCGCGCTCTGCGCAAGCGCTGAAGGTAAGGAACGAGAACAACTGCTCAAACTCAACCTTTCCGTTATAAACGACGCTCTCGCCTCTACCGTGGACAACCAAGCATCCTTCCTCTACTTTTCGGGCATGACTAAGCTTGGTCTTCAAGATCTGGACGGCGCGGAAAAGGATTTTGAAGCAACGCTTAAAGCAGACCCAAGCTATGATAACGCGCTTAAGATGCTTATGGGTATGAAAAACGCCGAAAACCTCAATCAAAAAAGCGAATAATAAAAACAGACAGAACAAAGTAAAATGCTTCGTTCTGTCTTTATTTTTTCAAATCATACATGTCCCTAAAAATTGTCGCACCCTCTGTTCTTTGGGGTTTGCCTTAACGGATTAGCTCATATTGAGAGTGCGTCTGCGCACCATACGTATCCATCAAAACATAACATATATGTTGCACCCTCTGTTCTTTGTGGGTTTGCCTTAACGGAATAACATATATTGGGAGTGCGTCTGCGCACCATACATGTCCCTAAAAATTGTCGCACCCACTGTTCTTTATGGGTATGTCTTAACGGAATAACTCATATTGAGAGTGCGTCTGCGCACTATTTCTTGATCCAAGTATTTGGAGAAAGCGCAAGCAACAACGGATAGATTTCAAGTCTGCCTAAAAGCATTGCAAAAGAAAGCACTATTTTGGCAAAGGGAGAATAACCGACAAAAGAGCCCATAGGACCAACGGCACCAAATCCGGGACCTATATTGTTAAAGCAAGCAGCAACCGCCGTAAAATCGGTTTCAAACCCATACGTCGTATCAAAGCTTACCAATAAAAAGGTTGCAACGAATACCACGATATAGATAGTAAAGTACGACTGAACGCCCGATATCGTTGCTTCATCCAATCTTTTACCCTCAAACTTAACTATGTTTGCGCTTCTTGGATGCAAAACTCTCTTAAACTCGTTTCCTACTTTTTTGAGCAGGATTACTACTCTGGACATCTTAAGTCCGCCCGCGGTTGAGCCGGCACAAGCGCCCGTAAACATCAATACTATCAACACAGCTTTTGCGGCGCTATTCCATAAATTAAAGTCTGTCGTTGAAAATCCCGTGGTTGTCATTATTGACGAAACTTGGAACACCGACATACGCAATGCTTCCTCAAATCCCGAATACATCGGAAAAATGTTTATACAAACTATAATTACGGACGCAAGGAAGATTAAAACGTAAGTTTTAAGCTCGGTACTGTTAAGTACAGACTTAAACCTGCGAAGCAACAACAGATAATAGAGGTTAAAGTTTATACCGAACAGTAGCATAAAGATTGCTATTACCCACTGAAGATAAGCGTTATAACCACCTATACTGTTCGCTTTTACTCCAAAACCTCCCGTTCCTGCCGTTCCAAACGCATGCACTATGCTGTCAAAAACCGGCATACCACCGCACAAAAGCATTATTATTAGCACGACGGTCATAACTATATAGATAATATACAGAATTTTCGCTGTTTCATTCGCCTTGGGAACAAGCTTATCTACAGAATGTCCCGGCATTTCTGCACGCATAATATGAATTGATCTGTCCGTGGCTTTAGGCGTTATTGCCATAACGAATACAAGCACGCCCATACCGCCTATCCAATGCGAAAAGCTACGCCAGAACAGCAATCCGTGGCTCATCTCTTCCACGCTTGTAAGAATAGAAGCTCCCGTAGTGGTAAAGCCGGACACTACTTCAAAAACAGCATCCACGTACGAGGGGATTTCTCCGCTTAAGGTGAACGGAACCGCGCCCGTAAGAGATACGGCAATCCAAGCAAAAGACACTATAATCAAGCCCTCTTTTGCAAACATCACGTTTGTTTTAGGCTTGCAAGTAAGAATTAACAACAAGCCCGTTAAAAATGATATGCCTGCCGTTATCAGAAACGCCCATGCCGGAGCAATTTCAAGATAAATTACCGACACAATAAGTGGTATTAAGAGCAAGGCTGCCAGTATCACCAGAACCTTTCCCATTGTATTGAAAATCAGTCTGTAATTCATACGCTACCCCTATTCTAACATGTCGGAAATATCATCCGTTCCGAGATTAGAAGATATTACGATAACTCTGTCGTCTGCAAGAATAACGTCGTCGCCTGTGGGAATAATGGACTTGTTATTTCTGACAATTCCTGCCAAAAGCGCGTTCTTCTTGAATTTTACGTCCTTTAACGGCACGCCTATATACTTAAAGTCGGACATTACGGTAAACTCTATTGCCTCCGCATTTCCGTCCATAAGCGAATACAACGTTTCCACCTTGCTTCCCGACGCGCTTTGAAGCGCTCTTGCATATCGAGCAATAATATCAGCCATTATAGTTTTGGAGGTGATAACGGTATCCACACCCAATTTTTGAGCGATTGCGCTAAGCTCCGAACGGTTGACTTTACTTATAATCTTGGGTACGTTTTGCGACATTGCGTATACGGAAATAAGAATGTTCTGTTCGTCCATACCCGTAAGAGCCACGAACGCATCCGCCGTATTTATACCCTCTTCGCTGAGAAGCTCCTGACTCATCGCATCGCCGTGAATAACGGTTACACCGCTTCCCACAAGCTCGCAAATATCCTCACACCGAGCTTCTTCCTTTTCGATAATCTTGGTGCTTATTCTGCTTTTTGTAAGCATGGAAGCAAGACTTACGGACGTCATGCCTCCGCCCAGTATTATAACGCTCTTTATCGGCTTTTGCTCAACGCCCAAAAGTTTGAAGAGCTTGGGAATATCGGGCTCGGAAGCAATAAGACCAATCTTATCTCCGCTCCTTAATGTAAAGTCGCCCTTGGGGATATAAGTCTCGCCGTTTCTGCTTACTGCGCAGATAAGGAACTTGATTTTGGCTTGCTTTCTTATTTCGCTTACCGTCTTACCCTCAAGCGCGCTCACGTTTTTGAGCTGAAGCTCTATCATCTCAAAGCCTTTACTGCTAAAAATTTCCACCTTGCTTGCAAGAGGAAGCTTTATTATGTTATAAATAGCCTGCGCGGTAAGGTGTTCGGGATTGATCGCCATAGAAAGACCTAAGCCCTTAATCATAAACGAAAGGCTCTCCTGTGTCGTGTTTTCCGAGTTACGTATGCGCGCAACCGTGTGCTTTGCTCCCATTCTCTTTGCCGCAAAGCACGACAGCATATTAAGTTCATCCGAACCTGTTACCGCAATAAAAAGATCGGCTTTGTGCGCGCCGGCTTCCATAAGCTGTCCATACTCGGTTCCGTTTGCACACAACCCCATTACGTCATAGGCATTGGTAATGCTTTCTATTACCGCAGGATTGTTGTCCATAGCAAGAACGTCGTGCTTTTCTGCCACAAGTCTTTGTATGATCGCCTTTCCTATTTTTCCGCATCCGACTACTACAATACGCATATACTTCTCCTTGTTCCACCGTTTTTATTACGCGTGGTATAATATTATACCACATTATAGCAATCAAGTCAAGGTCTGTAAAAAAAATTTGAACGTTAATTACTGTTAGCAAAACCGAGCTAAAAGGTTAACTTCGTTTCGCTCCCCTAATACGGAACTTTTGTGTGTTTATTGATTGTCTTCCGCAAAACGGTATTTATGCTTATCTTCTTCCGTGATGGGACGTAAAACCTTACACGGCACACCCACAGCAACAACTGAGGGCGGAATATCCTTTGTAACTACGCTTCCCGCACCTATTACGGCATTGTCGCCTATTGTAACACCGCCAAGAACGGTAACGGACGCACCTATCCACACGTTATTGCCCACCTTTATTGGAAGCGCAACCTCCAGCCCCTCGTTACGCTGAGAAGCGTCCGGCGCATGCTCGGCTGTCGTAAAGGTGCAATTCGGTGCTATAAACACGTGATCGCCAAACGTAACCTTACCCCCGTCCAGTATATGGCAGTTATGATTGGCAAAAAAGTAGTCGCCCACCTCCGTGTTATATCCGTAATCGCACCAAAACGGTGTGTTTACGTACACGTCCTTACCCATCTTACCTAATATCTTTTTCAGAACAGATGTTTGTTTTTTACGGTTTGACGGCTTGATTGCGTTAAACTTATGGCATAAATCGTTGCATTTTGCAATCTCTTTCAAAATTTCTCCGTCATAGTTTGCGTTATACAAAAATCCCTTATCCCGTTTTTCCTTTTCCGTCATACCAACACCTCAGCTTTTTATTTGTCATCTATATTATACACCATTTAAGATAAACTTTGCAATCAAAAAGCAAGCAAATTAAATTTCCGCAACCCATCTTAAACGATTGTTGCATAAAAAAAGATTGCATCCTTGTGATACAATCCTTTTTGCTTGCGAAAGAACGACTAAAAGGTGCGTAAATGCAGGTAAGAACGACTAAAAGTACACCAATAGTAATGCTCGTCAAATTTGGATTTACTTAATTCAGCTTAGGTTCAATATAATTTTTTAAGGCATATTGAATTAAATTCTCAATTTGGTCTTGCGTCATCAACTGCCAATTATATATGTCGCTACCGTACATCACAACGCGCTCATAAGAATGTATTGCGTATAAATTTGATGCCTCGTGTACGGTAACATTGAAATAATACTGATCGGAGAATGCCGATTTTTGAGCATCAAAGGTAAGTGCTCTTCCATTTCCCAATTCCCTTGTCCACTTTGTCCCTTTTTTCTTGAAACCAAGCGGTTTGAGAGCACGAGCAAAATGAGCGAGAAATTCTTTTTGTCTTTCTTTTTTTACAGCAAGAATCTCTTCCTTGGCGTGATTTTTGTATTGCTCATAAAAATTTAAAATGCTTGTTTGGGCGTTGGTTTCGCTCGCATCGTCCCAAACGGAAAGTATATTTCGAACTTGGCAATCATCCATATCAGAGCCATGATTTGCAAACCATTCTTCATCTCCTGCCATGTATGCAGTAGAGGCAAATCCGTACAATATGGTAATGCAACCTTCTTCATCATCTTCAAGGTTAATAACAAACGCTGTTTGTTCTGTTGCTTGACGAAAGAAATGCCCCGTTTTCTGTTTAGCTTCTGCAAAACCTTTCTCAAAAAGCATTTCTCTATATTGCATACATCGCCCACTTTTTGGTGAATAAGTCATTATCATTTTACCTCTTTTTCAACTTGCAAATTTTTATTTATCTGTGAGTTAATTATAGCACACTTTTACCAATAAATCAAGGCGTAAGCCTCGGATAACAAAAAGGAACTTTTGATAAACAAAAGTTCCTTTTTTGCTTGGTCGGAGTAACGAGACTTGAACTCATGACCTCTTGCCCCCCAGACAAGCGCGCTACCAACTGCGCTATACCCCGATATTGGTGCGAATGACAGGACTTGAACCTGCATGAATCGCTTCACCAGAACCTGAATCTGGCGTGTCTGCCAATTCCACCACATTCGCAAATGGCAAGTTCTTTCGTGTAAGCACCGTGCTTTCTGTCAAACTGCTATAATATTATATATGAAAGTTTAACAAAAAGCAAACGTTTTGACGCTGATTTTTAAAAAAAATTTATTTTATCTCAAAATTTATCGGGGAATTTTATTTTTCAGGCTATCTGCTTACTCAAATTCAAGAAAAAAGGAATACACCCACAAAAAACTGTTACCTTTTGCGGTGTATTCCTCTTTTATTGCTAAGTTGTTTTTTTCGTTACTTTTGATAAATCTTGATTTCGGGCGACTTAAGAATTCCGTTATCGTAAAGATTATATTCATACGACCAGTCCGCACCCTTATTATACCAATGTCCGGGACCTTTCCACTTTATGTCAGTGCAAGTATGATGAGCCACGAACGAATTAACCCTTGTAAGCACGATTTCAAGCTCTAATACGTGTTCGCCCTTTGCTACGTTTTCAACTTTAAGTGTATACGGGTTGAACACGATATTACCTATATCCTTTCCGTCAAGCTTAGCTTTAATAAGCGCGCCGAAATACTTTTGCGCTAACACCTCGATATCGCAATCATTATCTACGCTAAAGGGAATCTTGTAGGTAATGCCTGCGCCGTAGAAAGGTAAGCCCTGATTTACTACCGAGCCAAAAGCAAGTTTGTCCGCCTTTTTGATAACAGAAGCACAGCATCCTTCCACCTTAACGCCAAAATCTCCTAAAAGGAAATAATTTTCTAAGCTTATGCGCTTTCCAAGCGGTGCTTTTATAATAAGCTCGTTTTCACCCTTTTTAAGAGATGGAAGCTTCATTGTATAAATTCGTCTGTCGGTAAAGTACCCGTTCTTTTTAACGTCTACCTTTTCGCCGTTGAAGAACACTTCTTCCGCCTCTTCATACGCAAGAGTGCATTTGGTCTTTATTTCGCTGTTTATAACAAACTTAAGGTATACGCTCTTTTCGGGCTTTTCTTCGTTTATTACCCATGGCTGAACGTCGTGACCGTCGGCAAGCGGATAGCCGTATTTATCACGAAGCGATTTGTCGATACGAAGCATTTCTTCACGCTCGTTATAAACTTCTCCGTCCTCGCTCCAGTACGGCATATCCAATACAAGCACGTTATCTTCTGCAAGAGAATACTCAACTTTGTCTTTAATATCTATTGTCTTAATAGGTTTTTGTACGGGTTTTGCGCATACGTATTGCGAAACTACGTCGTTTTCGTCCGCCTCGTCTAATCTTAAGAGCAACGAATCGAAGAGGTGGAAACGGTTTTTAATCTCGGTATTTCCGTTAACGTGACGATATGGCGCAGGATATGTTTTGCCGGTAAGAGTGTCGTAAACGGTAACTTTTTTAAGTCCTTTAACCGTGATAAAAACGTTTTTGGGATGATGAGCAAGGTTTGTGAGCATAAACTTACTACCCAAGTAATCGGTGGTGTTTGCAATAAACAACCACTCGGTATTTCCGTCGATACGCTTGTTGTAAATAAAGTTGTCCGTTCTCTCGCCGTAGTCGTGAACGATATTTACCTCTCTTTCACTCTCTAACGCGTCAAGCACGTCGCAAGAGGTAAATTCTACCCTTTGAGAAAGCTCGTAAAGCTCTTTGCACTTATCCGATACTTGCGCGTCAACGCACTTGGGACAAGCGCCAAGGAAGATAACCTTTCCTCCGTTTTTAGCAAACTCGGTAAGAATATCTACGGTAGTTCCTCTGATTGTGATAACAGGAGGCACTACTATTGCGGAATAATTCATTTCGCCCACGTTAAGCTTGTTATCCTTGTTTTCGCCGTGTTGCTCGGGAAGAAGCGATTCGCTGATAAAATCAAAGTCGATACAGCCTTTAAGCAACCAGTTTATAATATTGGTAAAGTTGTTTTCAAGCTGAGTACGCATGCTTGCCGTATTTTGAGAAGGTCCGTATGCAAGCCAATAGCTCTCGACAGGATGAATAACGCCTACGTTTACCGACGGCTTACCACGGGTGAGCGCAGTATTCACTCTTGCAAAATGATCCTCTATATACGGATAGTCTTTATACCAAGCAGACTGATAGGAAATTGCGCCCGGATAGTCGCGTTTTGCGCTACCTTTCATACTATACCAAGAAAGGTGAGGAACGCGCACGGTTACGCCTAACGCTGCTTGCCAATCGCCTTGGAACTTGTGTCCCCTAAAGTCAAAATCCCAACCCGTAACACCGTAAAGTTCGCTAAGCATTCCCTCACGTCCGTACTGATGCACGGCGGACTGCGTTTGCTTTGCGGTGGAAAGTTCTACGTAATTACAAAGCATATCAATGCCCGGGATACCAAAGTTGCGGTATGCGCGCATAGCTTCGCCCAAAGCGCTTGACTGAGAGTGAAGAGAAGCTTCCATCATCATATGTCCGGTAAGATAAAATCCGTGGTCGTTACACCACTTTCCACACTGGTCGGCAAAAGCTTTTGTAAACCTGTCGCAGATATGGTCGTGGTAATAGTATCTCGTCTTGCTTGGCTTATTATCGGGCAAGTCCCACAACAGCTCGGGCAAGTAGGGCATCATATCATAACCATACTTTTTAGCAAACGTATCTGTAAAATCATACGTCCAGGGAAGCGTTATTTCATTCTCGCTCTTCGCAAACGGTAGCGTTTGCATATGCGTAAACTGTGGCTCGTCCGTAAAGATTGCAGGTACGGTTTTGCCAAACTCGTCGCCCACTACTTCGTTATACTTTTCGTGAGTTACCTTTATAAACTCCGCAACCGCCTCGTCCATAAGCGTATCAAGGTATGCCTGATTGTTGTACCAGCCCGAATCGCCCACGATTATCAAATACACGTTCCACTTTTTACCGCATACGTTTGTCGCAAATTGGTCAATTCTTTCATAACTCTTAAGCGTTCCATCGGTATTTAACACGATATCGTAAGACGCCATATGTTTTACGCCCCTGAAGCCTGCAACCTTTCCCGCACTTCCCGTATTGCGATTTTTCTTGCGTTCCTCAGCGACAAACTCAGTTCCGTCCGTTATTTCTTCATACTCCGCGGTCGTAAAAAGAATGAGTTTTTGGCGGTAGTTGAGGTTTTTGGTAACTATTCCACCGGCAGCGCCCGAGGGCCATCTATCCTCGTCGTAAAGCCAAGACAACATTTTTTCTTTTTTTGCCTTGTCCGTACAACTTTTGATAAGATCCATAAACTCTTCGGAAAGATAGGGCGTTGCCATACCGCTTCTTACGTGCATGTGAAATCCGCCAAAGCCCATTTCCTTAAAGCGGTCTATCTGCCACAAAAGTTCTTTCTTTTCAAGATTATCGTTCCACGCCCAAAACGGAGTCGCTCTGTACTCGCTCGTTGGGTTTTTGAAAAGCTCGATATCAAGTTCTTTTGCTTTGTTCTTTTCGTATAACATTTTCCACCTCGCGTTTTATTTGACAAGTTACGGCTTTTAACTCCGCTCCTCGTCTTGTATTTTCCATAATACTATTGTACAATAAAACCCACTTATTTTGCAAGTGGGTTTTTAAGATTTTTTAATTATTTTTTTGCGTTTAACTTCACAAAATCCCTACTAGTTTTACTCGGCGGAAAATTCTTCGCTTTCGATTATCGTTTCGCATTGCTTTTTCTTAGACTTAAAAATTTTTTTGTATGGTAAAACGATTAGTAATCCCGCTACCACTAGGGCAAGCCAAATAAGTATAAGATTTTGCCATCCGATAACGCCCACGGCATTTGCGAATACTAAATTAGCGATCGCTGCGCCGATATAACTAAGACAATCCAAATATCCCGTTGCAGTGGAAACCATTCCCGTATCTCGTAAGGACGGGCAATATTTGCTATAAAGCATTGTAGCTGCTCCGTTACAAGACATAATCGCAAGCACAATCGTTATTATTCCAATAACAGGCTGTTTTATAAAATACGTAAGCGTGAAAAATATGGCTGAAGTAAAGAACATTATGACCATAGTTTTATCCATATTATGTCCAAGTCTTTCGTATACAAAGATTGAAATAAAAGTAGTAAATGCAATAACAAAAGTAGTTACGCTAAAAAGAACTGACGCAACTTCCGACCCCAATCCGTGATACTCCGAAATAAATGTTGGTAACCAAAATACAACAGACGTACGCACGATTCCTGTAATTATTGAGATAAGAGAGAACAAAATTATACGGTGTTTGATAAGAATTTTTACTCCGCCTACTATTTTTTCTTTCTTTTCTATTTTATACTGTCCATACTTAATAAAACCTTTCTTTTCGAACATTGAAAAGACAACAAAGGAAATAATTCCCATTACGGCAAGAATTGCGCTTCCTACAAAAAATACGCCGTTCCAATCAAGAAATATTGCAAAAAATCCTGCAGTTGGCGTGCCTATAAACGACGCAAAAGTATATCCCAAAGAACAACGCGTGGTATAAATTGGGTCAGTGTTTTCTGCAACAACCTTGGTCATAGGTCCGTATATCATTGCAAGAAAAATTCCGGTCAAGCCATACACTGCCGGCGCTAGCATTTTTACGTCGATGCAAAGCACGAAAACAACGTTGCTAATTCCTGCAAGCATTAGTCCTAAACTTATCATCCACTTGGCTTTTACTCTGTCGCCTACTATTCCGTTAAAAAGCTGACCTATCGCATAACAAATAAAATAAACAGAAGAAATAGTGCCTATATACCCTTTATCATAGCCTACTTCCGTCATTTGTGGGGTTACTGCGCTTAGTATGTTACGAGCTATATATACCGCCAAGTACGACACCGAACATAGCGTACCTATCTTGATTGCCTTTTTCGCTCCCACGCTTATTTGCATTATTATCTCCTTTTTGCATAATTATAATGATTTTATAATACGATATATTATACGCGCCTAAAATTATAAAGTCAAATAAAATATTGGCTATGTCACAACAAATGGTTGATAAATATTATTATGTTTTGACGAGAAAAACACAAGAAAGACAAGTGTTCTTGTAAGGGAGGTACGCAGGCGTACTCCCAATATTATTATTTAGCAAAACAATAACACAAAATAAAAGAAAGATTAGTTATAAAATGCGTATTGTATTCTTGACAATAACGTTTTGTTATGCTAAAATAGTTAGGCTAAAATAAATACTTTCGAGGTGTAGCGCAGTTGGTAGCGCGCAGCGTTCGGGACTCAATCACCGTTTTCGGCGTAGATTTTTCGAGAAGAGCCGAAAACCCTTGAAAACACTGACTTTTTCGGCTCTCCCGAATGTCGAAAAATCATCAATTTCTCGGTTTGACCACATGTTTGACCACTTACGAAAAAATTCAATATTTTTACCATTTCGAGGTGTAGCGAAGGTGGTATCGCGCATCGTTCGGGACGATGAGATCGCAGGTTCGAGTCCTGTCACTTCGACCAAAAAACAGCCGGAAATAAGCCATTTTGACTTGTTTTCGGCTGTTTTTCTATATATTTTCCACAAAATTGGATGTTTTCAGTTGACCACATGTTCGCCTGATTTTTTGGCTTTTTATTGGATTTTTCATGGCTTTTTCTCAATCCTTTTGAAAATCCCTTTTCTTTGCTTTCTGCGACTCAAATTTTGAGGGCTGACGATTCATTTTCGTCAGCCCTCGCTCTTTATATCATCCCGACAAATTGGAATTTATATTTCAGCCAAAACGGTCAATATATTTTTGGAGCTTCTCGACGAACAGGCCAACATGATATCCGTCACAGACAGCGTGATGTACCTGTATTGCAAGTGGAAGCATGCGTTTACCTTCCCGATCAAA
>JAGAPA010000094.1 GCA_017623455.1 Clostridia bacterium
AACAGATATTTACCGTAAGCTTTGATCTTAACAACGAAGAAGCGCTTATCGCTACTCCCGATTCTCAGAGCATAGAAGACGGACAGCTTGCAATAAAGCCTAACGATCCCGTTGTTACAGGCTTTAAGTTTAACGGCTGGTATACGGATAAAGAATGTACGCAAGCGTTTGATTTTAATTCTCCCATTGAAAAGAGAACTGCTCTTTATGCAAATTGGACAAAAACGGCTGTAGGAACTATTGACGGAAGCGATCTTCCTGCATACGAGTGGGAAAAAGACTCTGCGTACGGAGAACGCCCCGATCTTGAAGGCTTTGTTATTGACGGAAAGATGGGCGCGGAAGAAAATTGGGAAGAGCAGAAGTGGTATCATACGGGTATTACCGAAGCTCCCACCGTTTCCTACGATTTTACTACCATATTTTCGGATAAAGGCTTGTATTTCTTCGTAAAGGCTGTGGATAACGGCGGACTTGCCTTTACCGGCAGAGGCTATTACTATAAGAATACGAGCTTTGATATAAGCATTATTGACGGTGATTTGGCGGTTGGTGATGCTAACAAGCTTAAGACTATCAGTTTTGACACCTACAATGCAAAACCAAGTATTCTCAAATTCAAGCTCGCAACACGAGTAATTGAGGGTGAGGTTAATCCTTCGGATGATTACAAGACGGGAGTTTGGACTACCGAGTGCTTTATTACTTGGAAAGAACTTGGCATGAGCGCAAGACCGCAAAGCGTAAAAGTGTTCCCTCAGTACAATTACAAGAGATTGATGTCCGAAACAAAAACTCTCAAACTGTATCCCACGTTCTTAAGTTCTACCTCAATGAACGGCTATAAATCCTTTATTCCGTTTAACGAAAACGGCTACGTGCTTGCGGACGAGCAAAATACGGTGCTTGGAGATTCTCCCCTTGGTATTGCAAAAACAGTCGGTTGGGATATTTCTCACGTTAATGCTACCGAGAATGCATATTTGGGCGTAGATAATTCGGCAAACGGAATGCAGGCAATCTTCTTTAAGGATATATCGGGATCTTACTATTCTGTTCAGACAAACGTAGAAATAACCCCCGAAACGGTGGCAAGTGGAGATATAGGTCTTATGATTTACGATTCGTCCGTGCTTTACGTTGCGTACGCGATCGATATGGGAATGGCAAAGTATAACGAAAACGGTTTTACTTCCATATCTCCCAAGTTTATATACACTAATTCTGTCGGAAGTGCCGTATCAAAATTTCTTAACACGATATCGTATACGGTGCCTGTAAAAAATATTACGTTGCGCGTTATTTTCTCTAACGGATACGTATATTTCATTGTCAACGGAGTGCTTATCGACTGTCAGTATGAGGTTGACCTTAACCAGAGAACTAATGCTGCAATAATTGGTCAGAATGCAAAGAACATGCGTCTGTCAAATTATTCCTCGCGCATTTACACTCAGGAAGAGGCAATAAAGGAATCTTCTGCGTTTGCGCATATGATTAGCGTAGGAAAGAGTGAAAACGTAACCCTTTCGTTCAGCTCTATAGGTCAGTCGGTAGAAAATCCTCAGCCCATTACAATGGAGATTAGACACAGAAACGTTGTGATAACTAATCAGATTGCAGAAATGGTTCTTAACGGGGATTATAGCCGAATCAGTATGTACGAGATTGACAAGATAACATTGAAGCAAGCTATGGGTGAAGAAATTGACGCTTCTGCACAAATGCTTGGCGAAAACGGAATTAAGTACGGTAAATACGTGTTCGACACTATCAATACCGATACTGAAATTTCAATTACCTCTAAAAAGACGGATAATGCGGAGCTTACGTACGTAAAGGCAAATCTTATTGACTCGCTTTCTAACACCGCAATAACAAGAGTGGGTGAAGTAACGATTTATTCTAACGATTCGCGTATCAGTAACTATACCATGGCTACGGTTACCGATTCAATAGTTGTTCCCGTTAAAAAGGGTTACGATTACGAGATTGTAATAAGCGTTCCGGGATACAGACCCCAGACGGTTTCGTATAAGGATAATTCCGCGCTTGTAAACGTGACGGACGTAGTGGATCTTGGAGATTTGATACTTACGCTTAACGTTGTGGGTGGAACAGCTACGGCTCCCGACAATTCGTTTAGCGTAACCTCTGCAGTTGCTTTGTGGGATTATACCAACGAAGAAAACGGCGAAGTATACATCGAGCCGTTGACTGCAAGCTCTACTCAGGCGTATTTCTCGGGTGACGTTATCGCTAAGCATCAGGTAGCCGAGGTCAAGATTGCAAATATTACCGACAAGGTTGAGCATCCTTCTTACGAAAAGGATCCTGCGGCAGGCTTCTGCTTCGTAAACAAAACGGGTTCAAGCGAGAGAAGATTTATCGGACTTCACAAGAACGGACTTAGAATTCTTTATACAAGAAGCGGAGGATGGAATCCCACCGATATATATTCAAACAAGCTCGGTTCAACCGTCAACAGCGTTGATACAACGGGTAATACTTACACAACGCTTACGGTAGTAAAGATTGACAAGGGCGATTATGCGGACGTTTATACTTACGTTAACGGTATATTTATCGAAAAGATAACCTTTGACGGCTTGGGCGGATATTCCGCAATCGGATTTGACATTACCACCTCCTATTATCTCAAGCTTAAGTTCTTCGATTACTGGATCAAGACGGATGACGAGGCTCTTGAATATGCGAAGACAAAGCTTGGAAACACGGTTACTTTGGACGAAAGCTGTTATGACTTTAACGACAATTACGAGTACGATATGACCAAGCCCATGATTAAGATCGAAAACTTGGAGCAGTTTGAAAGTAGTGACGGAACTGTAGAAAACGTAGCAATGCAAGGAAGTGAGTTCAAGATCTCGCTTGTCGACGAAAATACAGATGAAGGAAGTGCATACATTGTGTACGTTGGAACCGAGAGTTTCTTACTTACAAAAAATAATCCTTCCGTGTATTATAATGTTAAGTCAAGCAATAATAATATCGTTATCAGAACAAGTATAGATACGAGTGTTACCGTCAAGGGTAAAGTACTTGCAGGCGGAGTAGGAGCGAGCGAAGTAATCGGCGAGCTTATATCTTCTAACGGTATGGTTATTACCTTTGAAACAAACGTGGACGGAACGTTTGAAATTGAGGCAATTTCCAGCATGACCTACACCGTATCGTTTACTAAAAATATGTATGCCTTCGAGAAAGTCATAAAGAGAATAGGAGGATACGACGTCGATTGGGGAGAATTTAATCTGAATCCCGTTGTCTTTGGAGGTGAAGGCTCTACCAATCAGGCAAAGTGGGGCTACGACTACGACGACGGTACGAATAAGATAGAAGGACTTTATACCGAGGTCGATGCAAAAGCAGACAACACACAAATCTATACGTACAAACCAATTAATAATGCAATCATTGATTTCTCCTTCGTAAGACTTGACATTCCCAACGTAACGGACGAGCAATATCCTGCAATCGGAGTTTGTATCATAACCGAGGATGGAGTAAGAGAGTTTTACGGCGTTCAGTACGGCGGTGGCGTAGTTTTGGACGGTAAAGATCAGTGGAGTGCACCTATTAAGGCTTCTAACGTGCTTTCGTTTACAACTAAAGGTTTTAACTTCCACTTCGACGTAAGAGTTGTAAAGAACGGCAACGTAGTAAGTATCTTTGCAAAACTTCCTAACGATACCGAGTATACCTACGTAATGACGCACACTTCAAGATTTAATTTGTCTGGTGCAACTATTGGACTTCGTGTTACGGCAGGGGCTCCATCACATCACTTCTTCTACAACGAAAAGGTTACCGAGTTTACGGACGACACCCTTCCTACCGACATTGCAAGAACGCTTAATATTACGTCAAAAGAAGGTGGTGATTATGAGGTTGTGAACGCAAAATCTCAATACGTAGTGGGTGAAACTGTGCATATTAAAGTAATTCCTCAAAGCGGAAAGACTGCGTTTATTAAGGTTAACGGTAGCGAATACTTCTATGCCGACGATAATGGAATTGTTTCCTACACTGTACGCTACGATGCTAACGATATCGAAGTTTACTTTGAAGACAAGGCTGAAGATATTACTCTTACGGGCAAGCTTGTAGCTACAAATGGAGTAACACTTCCTTCTACCTTTAACTTCTCCGTGCATTTTGAAGACGGCAGAGTTTATAACTTTGATGGCGTTGAAATTGCATCTGATGGAAGCTTTGCGTTCGACTTTAGAGAGGGTAGCTATACCGTTCGCGGAACTAACGGAAGTATGGTAGCAAAGACGGTATACGTAAACTTAACGAAGAATGCAAGCGATATAGGCACGCTTGAGGTTTACGATATTTTCCTTGGCGGCAACAGCGAAAACTACGGCTCAACCTCAGTTCCCATTTACGGATACGACTTTGATGACGGTACTAACAAGATTTCAGGCCCTTACATCGAGGTAAATCAGCGTGGAAACGCCTATATGGCAATGCGTGTTGGCAAGATGGAAGACTTCGAGTTTAGCTTCTCTTATATCAGAAAGGAAGCTGTTGGGTTTACAAACGAAGAGTATCCTGCAGTTGGTCTTATCTTTAATAATGGATCGACTAACGAATTCTACATTTTCCAACAAAGAAGAGCAATTGTTCTCGATAAAGGTTGGAGCGCTCCCATAAAGTCTGACAGTGTGCTTAATCAGAGTATGTATACCTACGACTTATCTTTCGACCTTAAGATTGTAAGAAAAGGAAACGTAATCACTTTCTACGGAAAGGTTTCTACCGAAACGGAGTATGAAAAAGTGTTCGAGTATGAGTCTAAAGTCGATTATACCGGAATTGAAGGTAGATTTGTTTCTACGGCAGGGGCAACTCAGCTTAGGTTTATTGTTTACAATATGAGTTATAAGGCTTTATAAAAACTACTCAAAACAAAAACGGTTACACAAGATTATGTAACCGTTTTTTGTAAGAAACAAAACCCACCGGCTATGCCGGTGGTTAAATTTAAAGGCTTTAGCGGCAGTATTAATTAGTGTACAAAAAAACTCCGATGTGCTAAACTGAATGTGCAGGCTACCAACCGCACACAAGAAAAGAACAAAGGAGGACGTTAATGAAAAATCAAAATAACGACACATTCAGTTTAGCACACACGACATGGAAATGTCAATACCATATCGTGTTTACCCCAAAATATCATAGAAAAATAATATTTGGAGCATTACGAACAGAAATAGGAAAAATATTAAGGGAGTTATGCGATAGAAAAGGGGTAGAGATAATAGAAGCACATACATGCATAGATCATGTCCATATGTTGGTGAGCATACCGCCAAATGAAAAGGTATCATCATTTATGGGGTATTTGAAAGGCAAAAGTACAATGATTATATTTGAGCGGTATGCGAAACTAAAATACAAGTATGGGAATAGACATTTCTGGAGCAGAGGATATTATGTTAGTACAGTTGGCGGGAACAAGCAAGCAGTACAGAAATACATACAAAATCAAGAAAAAGAAGACATGATTTCAGCCCAAGTGGGGATGGTGGAATATTATGATCCATTTAAGGAATGGCTGGAATCATATGTAAAAGAACAAAGAAAATAAAAAAATAGACCGCTTGCTTGTGTGCGATAGGCGGTCTAAGATGATGCTTAAGCATCGTGCCAGTATAAATACCCTTTAGGGTTTCTTAAAGCCCCCACTTTAGTGGGGGATATTTACTATACGTATATGGGATTTTGAGGAAATATAAGCAAATTGAGTGTTTGTAAAAACAATAAAAGGTAGTCCGTTTTACAATAAAGTGAAGCAGGCTACCTTATAATTTTATTATTGTTATGCTTAGTCTAACAAGATTTTAACCTTTTCAAATATCGCGCTTGCAATCGCCTCCATTCCCTTGTCAGATGGGTGCATGGCTACGCCACGGTGTTCAAATTTGCCAAGCGCCATATTGCTCTCGTCGTCCGAAAAGCATTCGTCTATGCAAATTTCGTTACGCTCTTTTGCAACACGTCTTATAGCATCATCTGTAATTTCCGCTCTCCAAAAACAAGTGGTAAACACGATTTTTCCGTTAGGACAAATAAAGGGAGCAAACTCTTTTAGCTTTTCGTAGCAATGCTCTTTGTTTTCTTTTGGAATGTTTTCGCCTAGTCTAAAAACAACTATATCAGCGTCAAATTCGTGCTCTTTATCAAAGTGGTCCAGCACGTCCTCGTCAAGATAGTGGCGTTCCCACCACCAGCCCTGGCGTACCATAACGTAAGCGTTTATATTATTCTCGTTAAGCTTTGCAACAAACTTATGAACGTAGTCGTTTTCCTCACAACTTGCAGCCATTCCCCAATCGTACGGCCAACCTATCTCGGGCTTTGGCCCGTGGCGAGTAATGGAGTTTCCGATAATTAAAATCTTTAGTGGAGCGTTTTTATCGCCGATAAAGCTTCTTTCGTTAGAAGCAATAAGCTGATCATAGCCTTTTACGGTGTTGTCATTGATGTTTGCCATAGTTTCTCCTTTTATTGTATAAATTTGTTAAGTAAAAATATATCACTTTTGCAACTATTTTTGAATGGGTAAATTTTACTTTAGTTGTGGTTTTTTATTACTTTCTAATCTTGAAAGTAGAGTAATTGACTTAAACCCTTTTTAATGTCTTAACGCGATACGTTTTCTGATATCTATAAATCTAAGGGCATACGTTTTGAAGAGGTTGAATGGTTTTAAGATAATTTTCGGGAGAGAGTCCAAAGTGCTGTTTGAACGCTTTAGAAAATGCAAAGGGAGAAGAGTAGCAAAGAATATCCGACGTTTCGGTTACTGACTTTCCTTCGCAAAGAAGCCTTAACCCCTCGTTTATTTTACGCAGGAATAAGTACTGCTTTGGCGTCATTCTGAATTCTTCGGTAAAAGCCCTTGTCAGGTATTCTCTACTATATCCCAAATCTTTACAAAGAGTACTCATATTTGTGTCAAACGTCGCAAAATCATCAATACGTTGCTTAATTTTCGTAGCAATAGGGTTCTTTTCGGTGTTGCTAAGGTTCAGACACGATAGCACGAATTGAATAACGGGAGTGAGAACTTGCTGATCTGCGTTTATATATTTCCGATAAAGACAAACCGCGTCGAAAAGCGGAGTGTTCGGTTTTACTTCAATTTCCGTAAACGCAGAAACGGCGGGCATTGTGATAATATGCGAAAAAGTGTGGAGCATCTTGTTGCTTGGGTTATCGTACAGCGTAAAAGTTTTTTTGATGGGCGTGAGGTATAAATGCCCTTTTTTTAGCCTCGTTGTTTTGCCGTTCTCCTCGTAATACGCCTCTCCGTCAATAACGTAGTAAAGGCGCGAAAAGTTGACGTTAATATCCTTATATACCCAATTGTCATGGGTGTACCCTTCAAGGGCGTGTAATAAACTTAAAACTATCATAACTCCATTATACTTTATTGAGAATAGTTTGTCAACTAAATATTGCAAAATATGTCACAATAGGATATGTAAAATGTTTTTTAGGGTATTTACTTTATCGTATAAATGTTTTAAAATAATAATAATGTTTTAAAATAATAATAACGAAAAATTAAACTGATAGGGGATTATCATGAACGGAATTTTTGAAGCGAAAGGTGAAAGCGTTAGGGAGCTTGGCAATGCAAAGTATATAAAGGCAACTGAAAATCCGCCTAAGTATTCTTTATACGATCCTCTTCCTCGCTTTAGACGAGAGATTGAAATAGACGAGGACGTAGTAAGTGCGGAGATTGTCGTGCAAAGTCCGTCTTTTGCGCAGTTTTTCATAAACGGAGAAAATATTACCGACGATATTTTTATTTCAGCGCTCAGCGATTACAGAAAAATTTTGTGGTACAATACATACGACGTAACTTCGCTTGTTAAAAAGGGAAAGAATGTCTTTGCAGTAATGTGCGGAAACGGATTTTTGAACGAAAGTTTGGTTACGACTTGGCATTTCGAAGATGCTAAGTGGCGTGACGCTCCGCAGTTTATTCTTGCGCTAAAAGTAAACGGCAAGATTGTACTCGTTTCGGACAAAAACTGGAAAACTGATAGAGAAAACACGTATATAACTTTTTCGCATTTAAGAGGCGGAGAATTTGTTGATATGCGAAAGAAAGACGAGAGCTGGAAAAAGGTGGGATTTGATGATAGCAACTGGCAAACCGCGATTGAAAGAAGTATTCCATACGATGCGAAACTTATGCCATTAGACTGTCAGCCCGTAAGAGAGGTTGAAAAGATAGAGCCAAAAAAGATAGTAAAAACCGAAAAAGGTTATTTGGTCGATTTTGGACTTAATACGTCGGGTTACGTTCAGCTTGCGTTGCAAGAAAAAGCGGGTAATGAAATCACGCTAAAGTTTGGCGAAGAAATTAGTGAAAACGGAGAAATAAACCACCTTCAAAACGATGGCGATTATTTCTATCCGGGACAACCGCCATACCATATTTGCAAGGTTATAGCAAGCGGAAAGAAGGACGTTTTTAAGCCGTGTTTTACCTATTTTGGATTTAGATATCTTGTAATAGAAGGAATGGAAAATGCGTTAAAACCTGAGGACGTATGTGCGATTTTTACACATCAGGACGTAAAACGCACCGCATCGTTCGAGTGTGGAAACGACGTTATCAACTACATTTACACAGCAGGAATGCGCTCGTGTTATAGCAATATGTTTTGGTGTATGACCGATTGTCCTACCCGAGAAAAGATGGGATGGATGAACGACGCGCAAGCAACGTGCGAACACGCTCTTATAAACTTTGATATGCGCAAACTCTACAAAAAATGGTTTGAAGATATTAAGGCAGGAATGAGAGAGGACGGCGCTCTTACGGGTGTTATTCCCTCGCCCGATTGGGGATATAATTGGGGACCTGTGTGCGACTGTATGCTGTACGAGCTTCCTTATAGGTTCTATCTGTATACGGGCGATGACGATATGCTAAAGAGCGGTATCGAGTATTTTGATAGGTATATCGGATACTTGGAAAGATCGCTTGACGAGGGGTTTGACTTTATCTTGGGGGATTGGCTCGGCTACGGCAGTAACCCCAACGTTCCCAAAATCTTTATTTGGGAGTTTTACCTCATAAAGGCGTATACGGTTACCGCGTTTGCCTATGAGCGCGCGGGAAAGGATAGTAGTAAGCATTGGGAAAAGCTCGAAAAGCTTAGAGCGGAGTTTATCGCAAAATATATTCAGGCGGACGGAAGATGCACGATTACCGACCAAACGTCCGTTGCAATCGTTATCATGAACGGGCTCTACACCGATAAAGACGCGGTGTGCAATCAGCTTGCTTCTCTTGTAGAAGAGGGAGGCCCGGTTCTTAAGACGGGTATGGTGGGCGTTCAGTATATTTACGACGCGCTCTCGGTTGCAGGAAGAGCGGATCTTGCGTTTAATATGATTACTCAAAGTAGTCCGGGATATAGAAACTGGTACGAAAACGGCGCTACGACTTTGTGGGAACTTTGGAACGGAGTGGAAAAATATTCGCACAACCACCATATGTTCTCGGCGGTTATCGGTTGGTTTTTCAAGTCTTTGTTGGGTGTTCAGCCCACTCTCAACGCCCCCGCGTTTGAAAAGATAGAACTTGCCCCACGCTTTGTAAAAGAGGTGGGATACGCGAAAGGCGAGATGCAAACGGTAAAGGGCAAAATCGCAATCGATTGGAAGTATGAAGACGGCAAGTTTGTCTACAACGTAGAAATTCCGAGCGGTGTAAACGCTACGTATAACGGCGAAACGTTAAAAGTGGGTAAAAATCAATTTATTATAAAAGGATAATACTTGTATGAAAATCATAGAAAAAATGGCGAAAAAGAGCGCCGACCACTATAATAACGAGGGTGTTACAATTGCGTTTTTAGGCGATAGCGTAACGCAAGGATGCTTTGAGTGTTATAAAAAAGAGAACAATCAAATAGAAACGGTTTTCGATAAAATGCACTCGTACGAGCAATACGTATTCGAGATTTTGAACGTTTTATACCCTGTTTGCACCGTAAATATCATAAACGCAGGTATAAGCGGAGATAACACTAACAGAGCAAAAGACAGGGTGGACAGTGCGGTTATCAGACACCAGCCCGATCTTACCGTGGTTTGCTACGGTCTTAACGATTGTGGAGAGAGTGATGACAGTGTAGTTAGATACGTAAATAACCTACAAGAGGTGTTTACAAAACTTAAAAACGCGGGCTCGGAAATTATCTTTATGACGCCCAATATGATGTGCATAAAGGTAAGCCCCTTCCTTTCCGATCCCGATTACGTTCGTCTTGCTAACGCTTTTTCAAAAAGACAAGAGGAAGGCTGGATGGACAAGCATATAGAGGGAGCAAGGTCGCTTTGTAAAGAAATGGATATTCCCGTTTGCGATTGCTATGCGCTTTGGAAAAAGCTTAGTGCGAGCGGAGTGGACACAACCGAGCTTCTTGCAAACAAGCTCAATCATCCCACGCGTGATATGAACTGGATGTTTGCTTACGAGCTTGTGAAAACTATGTTTGGAGCGTAAAACATGTCAAGATTTTTTATGAGATTTAATCTTCAAAACAGCGTGTCGTCATTTCCTGCGACAAAGGACGTTTTCATGCCTATTCTGCCTAACATGAGCGAAGAAGAAATAAAAGCTACGCTTGAAGATTTTGAGCGAATACGTATAGAAAGAGCGCAACGAGTGAGCGTAGAGTGTAAGAACGCTATCGAAAAAATTAAGGGTAAATCGGTTTTGTTTTTGGGAGATTCGATTACGAGCGACAACTTGGGATATCGTCTTACCGTTACAAAATGCGCCTCGCTTAAAGCTTACGATTGCTCGGTGTCGGGAGGACTTTCTTCAATGCTGACTTACGTAACCAA
Source organism: Clostridia bacterium (assembly GCA_017623455.1). Classification (GTDB taxonomy): domain Bacteria; phylum Bacillota; class Clostridia; order Christensenellales; family Pumilibacteraceae; genus RUG12826. The sequence continues at coordinate 10,915 of JAGAPA010000094.1, forward strand.
GGATTTTACCGGCAAGCTAAAGCCCGAAATTGTGTCGCTTATGGTGGGTACGAACGATAGTATTGGTATGGAAAGTATAGACAATCCGCAAACGTCTATCGAAGAATACGGCAGGAATATCAGCCTTATACTAAAGTGGGTGACAAGAAGCGGAGCGAAGGTAGTGTTGTTTGAAATACCGCCCGTTCACGAACAAAGATTTTCTAACTGCTTTAATCCTAACTCTAAATTTCAGAGCAACGAAAATATCAAAAAATTCAATGCTATGCTCAAAAAAGTAGCAAACGTATACGGTGTAAACGTAATTTCAAACGATTGCTACTTGCAAAATGCGGATGAAAACTATGAGATAGACGGTGCGCATTTGTCTGTAAAGGCGCATGAAATCCACGCAAAGCGTTGGATAGAAGAAACAGCAAAATTATTTTAAGGGAGAATATAAATTATGAAAAAAGTAAAAGACAAGTATTTGGTAGTGGGTGCTGATTTTGCAGGCTTTCCGCTTAAGGAAGTAGTTGTAGAGCATCTCGAGAAAAAGGGTTGGAAGATTCTCGACCTGGGCGTAAGAAAGGACAGCGATCCAAACGATACGGATTTGATGTTCCACAGGGTTGGCTTAAGAGTGGGCGCGGAAATTTCGGAAGGCAACTACGAAAGAGCGTTATTGTTCTGTGGTACGGGCATGGGAATCCATATTGCGGCAAGTAAGTGTCCTCACGTTCACTCCGGCGTTGTGGAAAGTTTGCCCGCCGCTCTTCGCGCAATTACTGGAAACGGCGTAAACGTTCTTGCAATGGGCGCGTTCTACGTAGCTCCGCAAACGGCTTGCGATATCGCGGATGCATACCTTTCCAACGAGCTCGGCTCCGGCTGGGAGTGGTGGCATAACTTCTACGAATTCCACAAACTCGCTATCGACGAGCTTGAAGCGTTTGACTACGAAGAGTACAAAAAGAACGGCTTTAAGGTGAACAAGCTTGGCGACTATGACCTGACTCTTGATTTTGATAAAAGACCCGAATAGTAAATAAGAAAGTGCGTTTGTAAAAGAACGCATTTTTTTATAGTGTAATTGTTGTTAATAAAAGAAATAGAAAATATTGCGAAAAAAACATAAAAAAGAAAGCAATTTTTTACCTTGATTTATGTTAGGTAGATGTGCTATAATCAATGCAAACAGACTAAAGGAGATGTATGATGAGAATTAACTTCAACAAAGATTGGCTTTTTTCACTGGGACAGAATTTTGACGTATACGTAACGAGTGGTTTTGCAAAGTACGCAGATGCAAGCGGTCCGCTTTGTAGGTATTACGACAATGCTAATTGGGAGAGGGTTGATCTTCCTCACGACTGGGTGACAAGACTTCCTAAAGACGTTAATTGCGATACTTTTTCTGGTGGAAGACAAAAATCGCATTATCATAGATACAAAACCGAAAGACACACTAACTACGACGACGCGTATAATATCGGCTATTACCGCAAGGACTTCGTTGTGGATAAAGAGTGGAACGGTAAGCGCGTGTTCATAGAGTTTGAGGGCGTGTTCAGAGATTGCAAGGTGTTTGTAAACGGCGAATATCTGGACTCTCACGAAAGTGGATATACGAGCTTTATTTTAGAAATTACCGATCATCTTTTGTATGGTGAAGATAATTCGATTGCCGTTAAAGTTGACTGTGAACAACCCGAAGGTTGGTGGTATGAAGGTGGTGGAATATATAGAAACGTATACTTGCACGTTGTTGAGCCTACGTACTTCAAATACAACAAAACTCAGATAAAAACACAGCTTAACGGTGACGTTTCGGTTAATGCTATTGTCGTTAACGATACCGATTGTATGAAAAACGTTGATACGTTGTGGAGTTTTTATGACAAAAACGGAGTAAAGGTGGCTGAAAAAACTACTGAAGTTACGCTTAACCCATATAGTGAAAGTAAGATTGAGTGTTTCGTTAACATAAAAAATCCTGTGCTTTGGGACTTGGAAAATCCTCACCTTTATACTCTTAAAATCAAGATTGGCGAAGAGGAAACGAGCGAAAGGTTTGGTATTCGCACGGTAGCGTTCGATCCTGACATGGGCTTTTTGCTTAACGGAATACCAACTAAGGTAAGGGGAGCGTGTGTTCATCAAGACTTTGGTGGAGTAGGCGTTGCGCTAACAGATAATTTGCAATACTACAAAATCAAAAAGCTTAAGGAAATGGGCTGTAATGCATACCGCTCGTCACATCATGCGCCTTCTCCCATACTCTTAAATGCTTGCGACGAACTTGGCATGCTTGTTATGGACGAAACGAGAACGTTTTCAACCTCGCCCGAAGGCGTAAGACAGCTTACCTCTCTTATCGAGCGTGATAGAAACCATCCGTCCGTTATAATCTGGTGTTTGGGTAACGAGGAGTTTGGAGTTCAAAACATAAAGCATAGCGCTCTCATTATGGAGAAAGTTACACGTATTGCAAAAGCACTTGACGATACCCGTCCCGTAACGTATGGCGGAAACAACGGAGATAACGTGGTTGGAGCAAACGGCGTGAGCGAAGTGAGAGGCGTAAACTATATTCGCAACAAGGGGAAAAGCGAAGGCTTTAATCATTGGCTTGATAAATATCATTTCGATCATCCTCATCAGCCGATAATTGGAACGGAAGAGAGCAGTTACGTGCTTAGTCGTGGAGGAGTTGTTAACGATTTAGGAAACGGACTACTTGATAGCACTGGTAACGTTACTATGCCTTGGGGGTCAACGCCTAAAGGCTGGGTTAAGTTTATGGAAGAGCGTCCGTATTTTTCGGGAAGTTTTATGTGGACGGGCTTTGATTATCGTGGCGAACCTAATCCTTTTGTATCCATAAATTTCTCGTCGTCTTTTGGAACAATAGACCTTTGTGGAATGGAAAAACCACCGTTCTACTATTACAAGGCGTGGTGGACAGACGAGCCTGTTCTCAAACTTACTCCGCATTGGAATTTTAATAAAGGCGACAAGGTAACGGTTGCCGTTATGACTAATTGTGAAGAAATTACCTTAAAACTCAATGGTAAAATAATTGAAACGAGAAAGGTGGAAAAGTTTGACGAGCCACTCTTTACGCTGGAGTATGAGCCTGGCGAATTGGAAGTAATTGGTGTTAAAAACGGCAATACGTATACCGATAAACTTACAACTTCAGACAAAACAGCGTCAGTTACTGTAGACTGTGTAGAGCAAGCGAAAGACGAAAACGATATTGCTATTTATGAAATAAACGGCTTTGATAAAAACGGAATTTATAATCCTACGGCAAGTGAAGAGATTGCTCTTCAAATTAAAAACGGAGATATAGTTGGAGTGGGAAACGGAGATCCTAGCGACGAAAGTTATGAACAACTTAGCGACGTAGAAGAGTTCTTTACTATCCGTTCTTTCCGTATGGGCGACGAGTTGTATTCTGTACCTTCAAAAATAGAGAATTTACATAGAAAAAGACACGACTTCTTTAGGTTGGACGAAAAGAGCGAGGGAAACGAAGACGACTATCGTCTTGTAGCAGATTTTAAGGATAATATAGAGCCAAACAAAACCTACGTGCTTACAACGATTATAAATGGCGCAAAAGGTTATCAATACGTGGAGTTTGAGCGTCTTAGCGGAACGTTTAAGGTGTTCTTAAACGGAAAACTTATAGGAAATCCCAGATCTTACGGTATAAACGCCAAGTCGGATATGCGACCGTATCGCTTCTATTGCAATTTCAAAAACGGAGAAAACGAACTAAAAATAGAGAGCGTATTAAAAGAAGTAGATGGCAACGTGCCAATTTCGGGCTACGTAAAAGTGGGTAAAATCGTAAAGCCTGACGATTGGTCGGTTAAGCTTCATTACGGCAAGGCAAGAGTGTTCGTAAAGAGCGAAACTCCCGAGAACGTAGTGCTTAATGCAAAACTGAAAAAATAAGGAGAAAATATGAAAGCATCGGAAATTACTAAAGAGTTTATTGACTCGCTGTCCTTTGACGAGAAGTGGAAGCTTGATTGTGGCGGAGTTGTAGACGAGGGAAAGAGTGCCGATATAGCGATATTGCTCGGTTCATCTCCGCAAGTTGCAGTAGAGCGAGCAAAGGCGTGCGCTACTCTTTATAAAGAGGGCAGAGTAAAATATATCGTGCCCAGCGGTGGAGTAAAATGGGATTATAACGGCGAAAAAATCAGCGAGGCAGACCTTATGAAAAACGTACTTGTAAGCGAAGGCGTGCCCGACCGCGTTATACTTTGCGATAACGAGGCTCGTACTACCAAAGAGAATATGATTTGCGCCTCGCTTGTTATAGAGCGCAAGTTTGAGTTTGACAATATCGATAGCGTGATTATCGTAACGTCCGTTTGGCACATGAAACGCTCAATTGCTCTTGCCAAAGCGTTTTTACCACGAAAGGTTAGCATTTCCGCATATCCGTCCTTTCCCGATACTTCCTTAGAGTACGTAAAGACCACGCCGTCCGCTCAGGGCTTTTTAAACGACTCGCTTCGTCTTATGGCGTTGCTTGTCAATAAAGGCGTAGTGGAGGATTTTGAACTGTAATAAAAAAATACGGCTTTTGCAATTGCGCGAAGGTCGTGTTTTTTATATGGGGGTAAAATGCTTGTACTATATACGGCTTTTGCAAGTACTGCAAAACGAAATAATGTAAAAGAATATTTAAAAAGCATATTGACAATTCCGCAGAAAAATGATATAATCATTAAAATTATAAAATTCAAAAAAAAGGAGGGGATATAGTGCAGTCTGAATTTTACAGAGGAAAAGAGTTTAACGAAACAAAAGAATATAAAGAAATCCCCGCCGAATTATACCAAAAGCCCGAAAATAAAGTTTTATCCGAGAATAAAAAAATCGAAGAATATTACGATAAAAACAAATCCTCGTCCGTTACGAAAAAGACTAAAGACGTTTTTTCGCTAAAGGATAAGATAGAGAGCTTTACTAAATCTTACGGAACTGTTGCAGGTACTGTGGGAGTAACGGCTACGATAGCGGTAGTCGCGGTAGTTGCAACTTCAAGCGTGGCATTGCCACCTCCAAGCGTAGACGTAGACTTTTCTTTCGGTGCAAACTTCGTTAGTTATCATTTAGAAATGGACGATTTACAGCAAGGCGTCGACTATTATCTTTCCGTATCCAATCCCAAACATAGTTTTGTAATAGACTTGGACGAAAAGAGAGAATCGGACATAATAACGGGACTACTTCCCTCGCACGAATACAAGTTCGCCGTAAAGGGGAAAAACGACGTGATAGGTGATATTACGTATTATGAAAAGATTTTTCAGACGTATTCTAAAGACGTTGTGTCCGCAGGTATAAGCACTCGTCCCACGTTTAACGTAGAAGACAGGTATGGAGTTGAGTATCAAGCGTATTTATCTAACCTAAACGACAAACCGTTAGAGTTCCTGTTTCAGATAACGGATTTAGAAAATAACGTTCTATACGAGGACGGCGTTAGTACTAACTCGTATATGAAAGGAATAGAGTACGGCTTACCACTTCAACCGCTACGTGCAAGAGTAATGGCAACGGACATAGAATCTTTAGAAACTCAACTTTTGACTTCGTACTTAATAAAACCCATATCCAACGCCGAAATTCAAGCGATAGCGCTAGAGCAAACTGCGAGCATAGAAGAGGCTATAGTGGAGTGGGACGTAGAGGATGGATACCATTCTTTAAAGATTCCGTTAAACATCGCGTACAACGAGTTGTGGGGAGTTAATTATGAGTTGGTTTTATACGACGAAAAAGATAGAGTAATATCCCGCACGGTAGCGGAAAGCGAATACGTGTTAGTACAAATTCCTTCCACGGTATATAAGGTTAGAGCCGAAACGGTGCTATACTCAATCGGGGGCGAAAAAATAGCAACGTTGCCCTACGATGGAGAGTTAGACCTTACTCCTCCCACGCTAAAGTTAGGAAAGTTCACGTTAAGCGGATACAATACCTATCAAGCGGAATACGAAATTGTTCCTAACAGCGCGCACACCATACGATATAGTTCGATTGGAGTGTTTGTTGAAAACGAAGATGGAATAGTAGTTGGCGGTGGTGCCGAATACGGCGAATACGAGCATAAGAAAGGAATATTAAACTTTTCGGTGGACGATTACAATATGAAAAACGCGTTCTATGAAATAACGTTCTACGGCCCGTACGGAGAAAACGTTAGGTCGGTAACTGCGCCCATTCCGGTTCCTAAACTAACTCAAGAAGTCAAAATATTTTCTACTTACGCATCTTTAGCCGACGGATATAAAAAGTTAGTGTTTAAAGTGGGCGTAAGCCAATACGAGGGGTTAAACCTCGTGGTAGAAAGTTCTGCGGGAAGGAACACGTATCTCATCGATTATGATTCCGTAGAGATTGACCTAAATCCCGGTTTGGACGAATATGTATACTACGTAACTGATGCAAGCGAACAAAAGTTAGTGGAAGAAAAGAGCATAACGGTAGACGATTCCGTTAGTGGCGAGTACGAATTTTCGTATGCTAATCCTGGGGATATAGTCACCTCGCTCAACGACGACGGAACGTACAACGCGCATATCGAAACTGATTTTTATTCGCAAGACGTGGACGTTTACTACAAAATTACACTTGGATCCAACGAACTTGAATACACGTTTACAACGCCCGTCGCTACGATTGAAAACCTGACTAAAAATTATGGAATTAGGTATGCGGTTTGCAAAAAGGTGAACGGCGTAGAGTATGAACTTAAAGTCGTAGTACCGTCGGGATCGATAGACAAGAGTTTTTACAATTACGGTTCGATTAGCGTGGATTATACGGCAGAATACGTGTATATGAATATTGGAGCAACGCTAGCGGACGGTAGTGTCATAAAGGCGATTGGCGACAACGGAGAGGAAATTATTATAACACAAGATCAAATTACCGATCCTAGTTTCGTCATTCTACCGTTTGTCGAGCGACCTAGCGAGGTATCCTTATGCTATACGGTAAGACCTGACGATTTGTTTTTAGAAAAACTAAACGATACGGCGCACAAATATAAACTAGAAAGGGAAAAGGAAGAAGTTTTTTATATAGGCTAACTTAAAGGAGAAAAGTTATGAAAAAAAGCGAAAGAACAAAAAAGACGTTGTTGGTTATAGAGGTTGTCGTTTTAACGCTGTTTATACTTGCGTTTTGCGGTTGCATAATCCTCCAACTTGTAGTACCAAACTCCGAGTTTTCGGTATGGATTAAGGAAAACGTTTGGGATATGTCAAAAGCACTCGTGTCCCTAAAAACGCACGTTCCCGTACTTATTACGAGTTTGATTTACATAGTAATAATCTACGCCGTGTGCAAAATTTTAAGATTGATTTTTGCAAAGCGTATGGAAAAGAGCAACCGAACTAAAACGATTTTTGCATTGCTCGACGGTTTTGTTAAATACGCGTGCGCAATCGCGATAATAATTATGGTATTAAGAGCGTTTGGCGTAGACACTGCGGCACTTATTGCATCCGTTGGAGTACTTACTCTTATCGTAGGTCTTGGCGCTCAACCGCTTATTGCCGATATTATAGCAGGAATATTTATTATTTTCGAAAACGAATATAACGTGGGTGAGATTGTTACCATAAACGACTTTAGAGGAACGGTAATCGAAATCGGCATACGTTCTACCCGTCTTATTGATGCTGCAGGCAATATAAAGATTATCAACAATAACTCCGTTGGTGATGTAATCAACCTTTCTCGAGAGCTTTCACTTGCAGTTGTTGATTGTGATTTTCCATACGACGTGCCGATTGATTTTGTAGAGAATAAAATTAAAGATAATCTTGACAGGATTGCTAAAAACATTCCTGCAATTATTGAGGGACCATACTATAAGGGCGTATGTATGTACAAAGACTCTAACGTTACCATAAAAATAGTGGCAAAGTGCAAGGAGGAAGACCGCTTTCAGGTGGAAAGAGATATGCTTAGAGAGTACCGCGCAATACTTGCCGAAAACGATATCGATATCGCATTCCCGCAAGTCGTTATCAACTACCCCGTAAAAAAGGATTACACGTCCACGCACGAAACCAAACGCGAAGCGCAAGAGTTTGCAAACGAACAAAAAGAACTTTCG
>JAGAPA010000095.1 GCA_017623455.1 Clostridia bacterium
CTTTTTTTCGCAAGATAGTTGTATTTTGTGCAAAATGTTTGGATTGACAAAACGAGGATTCGTTTGTATAATATAAAGGCTCAGTTGCAACAGTAGGTTGATATTTCAAGCGTAACGCTTGACCTAAAATAGTATGTTATACAAAGAAAAGTACAAACTTTAGTGGGTTATTGAATTTTGATATGACTAATAGCTTTTTAGTGCCGCTACGAAATACAGCGTGTTTTGTTCGGTCACAGAATTTAAATTATTATATTTAGAGCAAAAGTGCTTACAAAATTTGTGTTATTGTTTTGCTAAATAACAATATTGGAAGTACGCCTGCGTACCGCACGACGCGTTATTGAGAATGAGCTTAAAGCTTGTCTTGCTATTGTTTTTTAGCATAGTAAGAACTCAATTTTCATTGGTTCTTTCTTCTTAGGAGTGTTCCTAAGCACCGTGGAAATCTCGGTACTGCTTCCCCCTCAACTAAAGCCGTATCAAAGCTCTTAATGGAATAAAAAATAAATTTTTATAAAAAAAAGATATTTACAATATGATAAAAAGAATATATAATACTATATATTCACTTACAATTCAGGAGAAAAAAATGAGGAAAATATTTACGGGAATATTGCTAAGTATTCTGATTGCCGTGCTTACGGTATTTTCGGGCTGCGAAGGAACGGTTAATTATAAAATAACCGACCCTCATTCTGCCGTAACTAACGTTTCGCAAGACGGAACGGGTACTGAGGATAGCGTAGGCTTGTATTCGGGTTTTAAACTCGGCTACGACGCAGGCTTTGCGGATAACGACGAAAATACAAAATATCTCTTTGACGACAGATATTATTACTTTAATCAGATCCGTACTGTAAGTGCAGATCCGGGCGTTATGTTTGTATCAAAAGAGCAGGCGGAGGATAGTTACAATAAACTGCTTATCAGAGAAAAGGAAGTAAAGGCTTCTGCATTCGACCTTGCTAAGTTCGAAAGTGAGTACGGCACAAAGGAAGAGTGGCTGGCGGAGTATTCGGATATTTTTGTAATGGTAGTAACAGGTTCTAACGCCTCACTTACTGCAAAAACAAAGCATAAGTACGAGCAGGCTACGGAAGCAATGTATCCGCTCTACGTTTCCAAGGATCTTAGCAACTGGAAGATGTCGGGCAAGCTCGATGGATATGCGGTAATGTTGACTGCAGACTGTTGGGCAACGTCTTTTTGTTCCTGGGCACCCGAAATCGTTCGTGATCCAATTAGCGGATTGTTTATGGTTGTAGGTTCTACCGGGGTAAGGGTTGGCGAAACGAACGCCGAATATCCTACAGAATACGTGTCTGTTTGGGATAGACTAACCCTTGCAATCGCCATATCCGAAACACCGATAGGTCCGTATAGAATTATCAGTGCGGACGAGTATTATTCCTATCTTGCCGAGTATAACGATGACGGAAGCGTAAAAACCGTAACGCAGGAAATTGACGGTGAGCAAAAGCAAATGTCCGTATATCGTAAGGACGTATCTGAGTTTTTGGGTAAAAGTGAGGAAAATGCAATCCTTACAGAGTATAAGGACGGCGAGTTTTACAACAAGAACGGAAACAGCGTAACGGCAAACACTCCGCCTATAAATATTGCTTATTATCACGAAAAAATTAAAGAGATTTATCCAAATATGCAAGAGGGCTTTGGAACGTACCCTGCAATCGACATCAATCCACTAATCGACAGTAAGGGCGATCTTTATATGTACTTTTCTATGCACACATCATCAGCTCAAAATGGTAACAGAGTGTGGGTTATTAAAATGCAGGATTGGGTGTCGCCAATATGGGAAACTCTCACCCACGTAACCTCCCCGAGTGCATCTACCGTATATACTGACGGAGAAAATTCGGATACCATAAGCGTAAACAAATATACAAAAAACCCCGATGGAACGAAAACGAAAGAAACCGTTTACGTGGCTGATCCGCTCGTTGGAATACAAGGGTATTCAATTATAGACGAAAACGGTGTAAACGAGGGTGCGCACGTTATCGAAAAGGACGGATTTTACTATCTTACGTATTCTCCATTCGGGTATGGAAGCAGGGGATACGCTATATATATGGCGATTGCAAATAACCCATTTGGACCGTTCGTAAAAATAAAAGAGTTCAGTCCTGTAATTGGAATTGACGGAGAAAGCGGTGATTATATGTCGGGAACAGGTCATCACGCATTCGTGTGGGCTGGAGACGAGTTGTTTGCCGTTTATCATTGTTTTTTGAACGCCTCCGACAACACAAGCGCATCTGGAAGTTTTTTAGAAAGAGCAATAGCGTTTGATAGAGTGGGCTTTTACGATTATGACGGCATAACCTTTGGCGATATAGTAGATGAGCATATTGCAAACGAAATAGAAAAAAACGAAACTAAGAATTATATGACAAAGGAATGGATAGAAAGCGTTTTTGCTTCTTGCAATAATTCTTTCTATCACGGAAAAGAAGCAACCGATATTTACAATAAAGATAAAGTAGTTCCTATTCTTTATGGAAACGGACCAACCCGTTCACTTCAGCCTCTTCCGGAGGTTGCCTTCCCGGACGGTTTGACAAACGTTGCGGATAATGCAAAGTTAGAAGTAATTTACGGCGATGAAACAACCGCAAAGTACGCAACTGACAGACTTGTAACTTATCAGAAATGGAGTAGAGAGTATGAGGTTGTGGGAGATGAGGCTCACGCCCAACTAAAAATCAAACTTTCCTGGGATACTCCGCAAGCCATTCGTAACGTTATGGTTTATAACAGTAGAGCATATGAATATGCTTTTAAGCAAGTTCGTTCAATAGTGTTCAAACTCGCAAGCAAGCCGTACTGGTACCCGAGCGATAAGCAATACAACGGCTATTGTTATCTAAAAGATATTAAGGTTGATCCGTATAGTATTAATGCTAACAATCAAGCGATGCGAAAGGGTGGCTCTGCAATGGCAACCTTTAACGAAATAACGGTAAGCGAAGTAATAATTACGATATCGGCAAAGGACAAGATAGAACCCGATCTTCTTTCGGGAGCTAACAAAAATATCGTAAAAGCCTCCGAAATTTTCATATTGGGCAAAGACGCTCACGAGCAGGCGTAAGGGAGGGTGATGATTATGAAAAAACTTAAAAGTTTATCCCTTATAATAGCGCTTGTGCTTGCGGTATGCTGTCTGTTTGCCTGCACGGGGGCGGTAAAAAAATACGATGTAAAATTTGAAACTTACGGATTTTGCGAGGTTGCGACGCAACAAATAGAAGAAAACAAAACCGCTACAAGACCTGTAGATCCGTCGTGTAGCACTCACAACTTTATCGGATGGTACGCAGACGAGGAGTTTAGCGAAGAGTTTGACTTCAGCTCGCCCATTACGCAGAACACTGTAATTTATGCAAAATGGACGGAAAAAGAGAGTACGTATACGATAAAATTCGACAATCAGGGCAAAGGTAAAAAGGTTGCCTCGCAGTATATAGAGGCTGGCGTAAACGGTAAAATAACCAAGCCCGACAACTTAAGTTCAAGGGGTTGGAAATTCTTAGGCTGGTCGCTTGACAAGAATGACAAGGTAAATCTTATCGATTTTGAAACCTATATTCCCACATGCTCTATAACCTTATACGCACAGTGGAACGAAATTTTTACCGTTTCGTTTGACTTAAACAACGAAGAGGCGCTTTTGCTTGCTCCCGACGGTCAGGACGTTGAGGACGGTACTCTTGCGTCAGAGCCAACAGAACTTTTACCCGTAACGGGATATAACTTCCTCGGTTGGTACATGCAAAAGCAAGGCGGAGAAGCGGTTGATTTCAGTACCACCGTAATAACTTCCGATACCGTGTTCTACGCGCAATGGGAGAAAAACGCCGAAGAAACAATAGACTACGATGCGCCGTATACCGACAATTATGAAGAAGCAGGTTTTGGCGCAAAACCCGATTTGGACGGCTTTGTTATCGATGGGAAAATGGGCGTGGACGAGGATTGGGAAGAGCAGGTTTGGTATAAAACCGCAACACTTGACGAGTATAAAGTAACCTTATCCATTACCACGAAATTTAGTGAAAAAGGCTTATATTTCTTTGCTAAAATAAAGGACGATAACGGAATAAACTTCGTAGACAGATATTATTCCGATCGCAATTCCAACCTTCTTTTATATATAACAGCAGGAGATAATAGTGTTTTCAGTAATGCTTTAGTACGCTCATACAGGATAGACAGCGACTCTTTGTATCCGTGCGATGAATACGTAAAAGTAGCGCCCTACGTTATAGGTCAGGTTAACTCGCAAGAGAGCGCAACGCTATGCGTAGAAGCATTCTTGCTTTGGGAAGAGCTTCAGTTGGAAGTCGTGCCACAAACCGTAAAAATCAACCCCGTCTATAACTACAAAACGAAAGGAACGACAGGCAATCTTCTTAATGCACAAACGGGCATTACAATGTCAAGCGTTTCCTCAAAAAACCTTGACGAATATGCTGTTTTTGACAAAAACGGACACGTTAAAAACAGCGTAAAATCCGAGATTTTAGGTGATTCCGATAGCGGTGTAGTAATGAGCGAGGGATGGGATACAGAATATGTAAATGCTGAAAATGACGCATACGTATCGCCCAAAACCGACACGAAAAAGGCAATCTTCTTCAAAAATATAAATGAAGAAAATTACTCTGCGCAAGTTATTGTAAATCCCGAAAGCTGTGAAAGTAACGGAAAAGCAGGTATTCTTCTCTATCACGGCGCTTTGGATTATTCCGCAATTACGGTTACGCTAAACGACAGCACATACGATAAGACGGATAAGAAGTTTACTAAGTATCAAATAAGCCATATTTCAAACGCAAAAAACGTCCTAACCAATTCCATTATACACGAAGAGAGCGCTGATAGCGAAAACGTAAGCTTAAACGTTTTGTATGTAAACGGTTGTCTATACGTTAAGGTGAACGGCGAAACCGTTTCCGCGTTTTTTGTCAACGAACTTAAAGGCAAAAATACCGTAGTCGGACTTTACAGCGAAGGATGTAAGGGGGTAAAACTTACCGATTACAGCGTTAATGCGTACACAAGCGAGCAGGGCGAAACGGAAGCTAAAAATTACGCATACTTGCTAAGCGTGGGAAGAACCCGAAATCTTACCATTAAGCTCGATAAAGAATGGATCAGCTCGTCGGCGGACGATAAAAATCTGACTCTTACCTTGTCGGCTCCTGCCCTTACACTTACAACTACTCAGCGCAATAAAATCAGACAAAGCGGAGTAGTAGGTAGCGGAGTGCGTATGTACTGCATCGAAAATCTCTTGCTTGACGTGGATGGGGTAAGCAACGATATAACCGCGCTTCTTACCGATCCCGTTAGCGGAGTTAAAAACGGCAAGCTTTTGCTTAATTATAATTTTGATGGAAACGGAACGTTTAGCAACACAAGCAGACAAATGCAGGAAAGCGAGCTTGTGGCGGTGGTATTTACCTTAAAAGACATGGAGAGTAAAGCCGTGGCTAACGTAACTACAGACAATCCCTTCTTAAGCGCTTATACTGTAAACGTAGATAAGGGCGACGGAGTGATAGTGCTTCCAAAGGGCTATAATTGCGAAATTACGGTAACGACGGAGGGAATGGGAAGCTATTCCTTTACGGTTGACAAAACCGTTACCGATACCCTTTCCTTTGGAGAAATAGTATTAGCTTAAAAAACATAATAAACACAAAAAACCACGATACGTATCGTGGTTTTTTGTTATTTTTTATTGTTTATTATATCAAAAAGTTCTTTATACGCGGTTTTGTTGCCGGCAATAACGGAGCTTTTCTTATTTAACGGTAGCTTGTTTCCGCTAAAGTCAGTTATAATTCCGCCTGCCTCTTCTACAAAAAGCATTGACGCGCCGTAATCCCATGGACATAATCTTGTTTCGAAAAAGCACGCAAAACTTCCGTTAGCCACTAAGCTTAAATCGATTGACGCGCTTCCCATGCGTCGTAGGTCACTGCATTTTACTAAAACCTCTCCAAATATCCGCTTCGTTTCCTCAATCAGTTCGTCATAGTATACCGCAGTTCCAAATCCAACAAGCCCACTTTTTAGCGGAGTGTTGCTAACCTGCATTTTTACACCGTTACAAAACGCACCGCACCCTTTAACAGCGCTGTACAAATGGTCCTTGTACGGATTGTACACCACGCCGGCTAAAACCTCGCCGTACTCTGCGTACGCAATAGACACACAGCTGTGTGAAAGTGCATTTACAAAGTTAGAAGTTCCGTCAATGGGATCTACAATAAAAGCCTTTACGTTTTCCGCGTCATAATTGGCTAAATCTCCATTTTCCTCGCCAACAAGAATAACTTCAGGGTAGAGCGAAGAGAGAGAAGAGAAAATATAATCCTGTACGGCTTTGTCGTACTCGGTTACAAGATCGCGCGCGTTAAGCTTTTTGTCAACGTTCATAGCGTGAGCGTTCTTAAAAATATCACCGCTCTTTTTTGCTATAATGCTCAGGTTTTCAACGAGAGTGGCAAGGTAAGATTTATCTTCCATAAACGCCTCCAAGTTTTTTGAGGATAGTATACCATTAAAAAATACTAAAGTCAACGTAATTATATCGTTTTTAAGTTCGGTTTTTCTTGACAATAAAGAGCGAAGTAGTGTAAAATAAAACAAATAAAATCAGCTTATATGGAGAATGAGATGAAGAACGCAAAATGGATAAAAGCCCCATACGATTTTAAACAGGCAGGTATAATTTTTCAAACCGAGATTCCTCTGAAAAAGCCCATAAAAAAGGCAACGCTTTTTACCTCTTGCGTAGGTGTTTACAACGCTTATATAGACGGAGAAAAAATAGGAAACGCGGTGCTTGCGCCCGGTTGGACGTCGTATAACGATAGAGTTCAGTATCAAAAGTACGACGTAACGGATATGCTCAAAAACGGATCGACACTATCTTTAGAATGTGGACAGGGCTGGGCGCTCAGTGGACTTTCCGTAAGCTATTCGCGTAATTTCTATTTTGGCGAGGTTTGTGCTATTGCGTCGCTAAAAGTTGAATACGTAGACGGCAAAACCGAACACTTTTCTACAAATAATACGTGGGATACGTATACATCCGAGGTGCTTTTTTCCGAGATTTACGACGGAGAAACGCAAGATAAAACCGTAGAGCGTAAATGTGTCGGAAAAGCTGAAGAGGTAAAAATTAAAACGAAACTTGTTCCGCAAATAGGCGAATGGATAATAGAGCACGAACGTCTTGCGCCAATAAAACTCTTTACAACTCCAAAAGGCGAAAGGGTGATAGACTTCGGGCAGAACATGACGGGCTACGTGGAGTTTAAGCTAAAGGCAAAAAGAGGCGAGAAAATCGCAATAACGCACGCCGAAGTTTTAGATAAAGACGGAAACTTTTACAACGAAAATTACCGCATGGCAAAAAATTTAATGACCTACGTTTGTAGCGGAAACGACGATATTTTCAAGCCCAAGCACACTTTTCAGGGCTTTAGATATATTCGTCTTGACGAGTTCCCCGATATAGAGATAAACCTCGATAATATCCGCGCCGTTGTAGTTCATTCGGATATGGAAAAAACGGGCGACTTTGTATGCGGAAACGAAAAGATAAATCAGCTTTATCACAACGTTATCTGGGGACAAAAGAGTAATTATCTGGACGTGCCCACCGACTGTCCTCAGCGTGATGAGAGATTGGGCTGGACGGGCGATACTCAGGTTTTTTGCAGAACGGGCGCAATAAATTACAACGTTTACAAATTCTTTCGCAAATGGCTTGGAGAATTGAGAATTGAACAACATAAAGACGGCGGAGTTCCTGCAATCATTCCCGTTGTTGAGGTGTTTGGCAGGCGTAACGGGCTAAAGGTATCTACGGGCTGGGGCGATGCGGTGTGTATTTGTCCGTGGGAAGTATACTTAGCTTACGGCAACAAAGCAATCCTGAAGGAAAACTTTACCGCTATGAAAAAGTGGGTTGAGTATATCCGCAAAGCAGGGAACGAAGAATACTTGTGGCTTACGGGCGTGCATTTCGGGGATTGGCTTGCAATGGACGCAGGTGAAAACGAATATATGGGCGCAACGTCTAACGATCTTATTGCTTCTGCATACTACGCATACTCCACGTCTATTTTAGTAAAAACAGGCAAAATTTTAGGTAAAGACGTGTCTGAATACGAACGGCTTTATGACAATATTGTAAAGCGTTTTAGAGAATACTTTATCCCGAACGGACAACTTCTATCCGATTATCCGCTTACAGAAAAACCGCCTAAAGGTACAGACGTAGTAGACGTAAAACGAACGGGCTTTACTCAAACCGCATTAGTGCTTATTCTTCACTTCAACCTTTGTGAGGAAAAGGACAGAGCAAAGTTTGCCGATATGCTCGTAAAAATGATAGAGGATAACGGTATGCGCATGACTACGGGATTTTTAGGAACTCCGTATATTCTGCACGCACTGTCCGAAAACGGCAGAGCGGATATAGCGTACAAACTCTTGCTCCAAGAAAAAGCCCCCTCTTGGCTGTATTCGGTAAATCACGGGGCAACCACAATGTGGGAGCATTGGGACAGCTTGAAAGAGGACGGAAGCTTTTGGAGTACGGATATGAACTCTTTCAATCACTACGCGTACGGCGCGGTATACGATTGGATATTCGGTGTAAGCGTAGGAATAAAGCCAAGAGAGGATATGCCCGGCTATAAGGCTGTAGATATAGCTCCACACCCAAGTAAAGAGCTTGGTTTTGTAGATGCGTCGATAAACACCGCTTACGGAAAGATCAGAGTAAAATGGTATTATAAAAACGATACCGTACACTACGAAATTAGCGTTCCGCAAGCCGTTACGGCAAACCTTACTTTGCCAAGCGGTTACAAAACCACGCTGAGCGGTGGAAATTATATGTTTAGTGAATAATAAAAAAACCGTTCTTGTCAAAAGAGCGGTTTTAATTATGACAAATAACGTTGCACTTGTCGAAGTAGGGAATAAACTCAAACGAGTGTAAATTTAGTTCTTGTTTTTTCTTGTGCTTTATGATATTGGGATTTATTCTCGGTTTTAGTGATTTAGCCTGAATTGAGTAGGTGTTTTACCCGTTTTCAGACTAAAAATTTTCCTGAAAGCGTCCGTGTCGGAATATGAAACTGCAAGAGCAACCTCGTTTACAGACATGTCGGTATTTAACAGTAACATACAGGCGTGTTCAATTCTTACGTTTTGCAAGAATTTTTCAAACGTAATGAGATAATCCTGCTTGAATTTTCTACTGACGTAGGGGAGCGAGTAATGTAGTTCGTTACAGATTTTGCTAAGAGTTATTGGCTCGGAAAAATGCTCCTGGGCATAAGTGGCTATTTTGTCGGAAACGCCAAGTCTTGGTTTTTCTTTGAAATCTGAACCTTGAATAAGTTGAAGTATTATTTCTTTTGCATAGCATTTTGCAAGTTCCCTGTTTACCTGTCCGTTTTTCTTAAATGCAAAATACGCTTTTTCAAACAAGGGCAAAAACGTTTTGTCGCTGTCGAAGTTCATTACGTTCAAAAAACCGTTATTGTCCGTTATCATACTTAAAAAATTACTATCCGAAAAAATAAAATCGTGCTTAAATAAAAAATTAATAACGCAAAAATCACTGTTTCCGTTTTTAAATCTGTGAGAAACGGTATTATCCAGCACAATAAAATTACCACTGCTTAATCGCTGTGTTTTTTCGGTGTTAGCGGTAACTAAAATATGATCGCACTCTCCGCTTATCACGTAAAAAGCCTCGTATCCTTCGTGGCGATGCAACGCTCTGTTCGTGTGTTTTGCTTTTACCACGTAGTAATCGTCCGATATAATTCTCAAATCTCCGTTCTGCATAATTTCTCCTTTTTTTTATAATACCATGTTTTTTGAAAAAAAGCAACGTAATCGGATAAATTTGTAGGGTAAAAAGGTTAAAATCACCGTGTACTAATTTTAACATCAAGTGGTATAATAGAAGAAAAACACAAGGAGTAATGTGCTATGCCAAAAAAAGACGGATCGTTTAGAATAGGATGCGGAAGATATTTGCAGGGTGAAAATTTTATTCAAAAGAGTGGTTGTGAGTTTTTGAGATTTTCAGATAGGGTAGTAGTTATCGGCGATACTATTTCGCTTAATCTAACAAAGGAAGATATTGCAAAAAGTGCAAAGGATAATGGTGTTGATGTAAAATTTGTACTTCACGATGGTACGTGTAACGAGTACGATGCGATTATTATTGCAGAGGAAACAAAAAACAGTGGTTACGGGCTTGTCGTGGGCGTAGGTGGCGGAGTAATTTGCGACTTTGCTAAGATTGTTGCTTATTACGCAAAAACACCGTGTATGAATATTCCCACCTCATCAGCAACGTGTGCCTGCTTTACTCCCCTTTCCGTTAGATACACAAGAGACGGTGAAACGGTAGGAAGCATGCACTTTACATACGAGGTAAACGAGGTATTGGTAGATACGGTGATTCTAAAAAATCAGCCGATACGACTTTTGCTTGCAGGCGTTTTTGATGCAATGGCAAAGTTTGTCGAAATCAAACAGCGTTTTAGCGGAAAAGAGCCGATAGGTGCGTTTTCGTTGGGCTTAGACTATGCGTATATGCTTGCTAAAGGCTCGTATGAAGTGCTGGTAAACAATACTGAGCAGGCTATAGAGGATATGAAAAAAGACAGCGTTACGCCTATTCTCGATCAGATTTTCTTTACGACTATTTGCGTAACGGGCGTAATAAGCGGTATTGCAAGAGGTTCAAATCAATGTGCTATCGCTCATAAATTTTACGAAACTACCCGTACGCTTTTCCCTGTCGACTGCAGAAAAATGTTACATGGAGAAATAGTAGGTGTGGGACTTTTACTTCAAAATATGTTTAACGGAGAAAAGCAAAACAATACCGCACTTTTACGCTTTATGAAGAACAACGGTATGCCGTACACCCCCGAACTTCTCAATATCACCGCAAACGAACAAACTAAAAAGCAGTACGCTTCCAAGCTTATTGTTTCGTCTGCTATTAACGATAACGACGAAAGTGAAGTAGAAAGATACCTTGCGTGTCAAGAGGATTTTTTTAACGGAATTGTAGAATAAGAAAAAAATATGAAAGATGCAAAATGGATAAAAGCGCCTTATGACTTTAAGCTAGCGGGCGTAACTTTTCAAAAACAAATATTATTAAAAAATACTGTTAAAAAGGCAACGCTCTACGCTTCTTGTATGGGGGTATATGATGCGTTTATTGACAACAAAAAGGTAGGAGATGCGGTGCTTGCACCCGGTTGGACATCGTATCTAAAGCACGTTCAGTACCAAAAATACGACGTTACGAACATGCTTAAAAACGGTAGCGTTTTATCCCTTTCTTGCGGTCAAGGCTGGGCTGTAGGTCATATCGGAAACCATTCCACAAACCATATTTCCTCTATCGAAATTTGTGCAGTTGCGTCACTAAAAGTCACGTACGTAGACGGCAAAACCGAACATTTTAGAACAAACAACAGCTGGGATACGTACACCTCCGATGTGCTTTTTTCCGAGATTTACGACGGAGAAACGCAGGATAAAACTGTGCCGATAACAAACGTTGGAAAAGCCGTGGAAGTAAAAATTAAAACAAAACTTATTCCACAAATAGGCGAGTGGATTGTAGAGCACGAACGCCTTGCGCCAATAAAACTCTTTACAACCCCCAAAGGCGAAAGGGTGATAGATTTCGGGCAAAATATGACGGGCTACGTGGAGTTTAAGCTAAAGGCAAAAAGAGGCGAGAAAATCGCAATAACTCACGCCGAAGTTTTGGATAAAGACGGTAACTTTTACAACGAAAATTACCGCTTGGCAAAAAATTTAATGACGTATATTTGTAGTGGCAACGACGATATTTTCAAGCCCAAGCACACCTTCCAAGGCTTTAGGTATATACGTCTTGACGAGTTTCCCGATATTGAAATAAACCTCGATAATATCCGCGCCGTTGTAGTTCATTCGGATATGGAAAGAACAGGAGATTTTAAGTGTGGCAACGAAAAGATAAATCAGCTTTATCACAACGTTATTTGGGGACAAAAGAGTAACTATCTCGACGTTCCTACCGATTGTCCGCAACGTGACGAGAGATTGGGTTGGACGGGAGATACTCAGGTATTTTGCAGAACCGCGTCAATAAATTATAACGTGTACAAATTTTTCCGCAAGTGGCTAACGGATTTAAGGGCAGACCAAAGAGAAGACGGAGCTGTTTGTGGAATTATTCCTATAGTACGCACGGGAAAAGCAATAGGAGGAACACGTCTTTCTGCGGGTTGGGGAGATGCAGTGTGCATTTGTCCGTGGGAGGTGTACCTTGCTTACGGTGATACAACCATTCTCAAGGAAAACTTTACCGCTATGAAAAAGTGGGTGGAGTATATCCGAAAGGCAGGCAACGAGGAATACTTGTGGCTTAGTGGGCTTCATTATGGAGATTGGCTTGCTATGGATGCAGGCGAAAACGAGTATATAGGAGCAACCTCAAATGATCTTATTGCATCGGTATTTTATGCCTATTCCACATTGCTTTTAGTAAAGGCAGGCAAGGTTTTAGGCAAAGACGTAACCGAGTACGAAGAGCTGTATAACAATATTCTAAAGCGTTTTAGGGAATACTTTATCCCAAACGGCGAGCTTTTGGAGCAATATCCTTATACCGAAATAATAACTTTTAAGCATAAGCCCGTAGATATATACCGCAAGGGCTTAACGCAAACAGCGCTTGTGCTTATTCTTCATTTTAACATGTGCGAGCAAAAGGATAGAGCAAGGTTTACAGAAATGCTCGTAAAAATGATAGAGAACAACGGAATGCGAATGACCACGGGATTTTTAGGAACTCCGTATATTCTGCACGCCCTGTCCGAAAATGGCAGAGCGGATATAGCGTACAAACTGTTGCTTCAGGAAAAAATACCGTCCTGGCTGTATTCGGTAAACCATGGAGCAACCACAATGTGGGAGCATTGGGACAGTTTGAAAGAGGACGGAAGCTTTTGGAGTACGGATATGAACTCTTTCAATCACTACGCGTACGGCGCGGTATACGATTGGTTATTCGGTGTAAGCGTAGGAATAAAGCCACGAGAGGATATGCCGGGATATAAGGCTGTAGACATTGCCCCGCACCCAAATAAAGAGCTTGGATTTGCGGACGCATCCATAAAAACCGCATATGGAAAGATCAGAGTAAAATGGTATTATAAAAACGATACCGTACACTACGAAATAAGCGTACCGCAAGCCGTTACGGCAAACCTTACTTTGCCAAGCGGTTACAAAACCATGCTGAGCGGCGGAGAGTACGTATTTGCGGA
The DNA here is from genome assembly GCA_017623455.1 of Clostridia bacterium. Classification (GTDB taxonomy): domain Bacteria; phylum Bacillota; class Clostridia; order Christensenellales; family Pumilibacteraceae; genus RUG12826. Next base: position 13,422 of record JAGAPA010000095.1, read on the forward strand.
ATAATTAGCGCGTTTTGTTTAGGTAATTGATAAATTTTTTTAAAGGTGTGCAAAAAAACTATTTACAAATGCATATAAATATGATAAAATAAATACAATACAATAAAAAAGGAGAGAAAAATTATGGAAGCATGGATGATCATTCTTATAATTGCAGGTGCACTTTTACTTATTATGCTAATAGCAGGCTACATCAAAGCGCCACCGGACACTGCATATATCATTACAGGTCTTGGAAAGCGCAGAATTCTCATCGGTAGGGCAGGATTTCGTGTTCCGTTTTTGGAGAGAGTAGATAAGCTTTCTCTTCGCGTAATGCAGGTAGACGTAAAAACGAGTGAGGCAGTTCCTACAAACGAATTTATCAACGTAACCGTTGACGGTGTGGCAAACATCAAGATCTCGTCCGATCCCGTTCTTTTAGAGCGCGCGTCCGAGGCTTTGCTTAACAAGGAGCAAAACGAACTTATTACGCTCGTAACGCAGGTTCTTGAAGGTAACATGCGTGAGATCGTAGGTTCAGTAGGACTTAAAGAGATGGTTCAGGACCGTCAGGGTGTTGCAAAAAAGATTACCGAGAACGTTGTTCCCGATATGGAAAAATTGGGTATTGAGGTAGTAAACTTCAATATTCAAAACTTCAAAGACGGCGCAGGCACGATTGAAAACATGGGTATTGACAACGTTGAGCAGATTCGTAAGAACGCGCAGATTGCAAAGGCTAACGCGCAACGTGATATCGCGATTGCGTCTTCTCAGGCGCAAGAGCAGGCAAACGCCGTAAAGGTAGAGTCAGAAAAAAAGATTGCCGCGCAAAACGCAGAACTAATGGTTCAGCAGGCGGAAATGCAGATAAAAGCGGATACCAAAAAGGCAGAAGCAGACGCGGCGTATTCTATCCAACAGGAAAATCAGCGTAAGACGATAGAAATTACTAAGGCTAACGCTGACATTGCAAGACGCGAAAAGGAAGCGGAAATTGCTGCAGCTGAGATTGCAATCAAAGAAAAAGAGCTTGACGCTGAAATTAGAAAGCAGGCTGATGCGGAAAATTATAGAATTGCAAAGGAAGCAGAGGCAGAGCTTATCCGCAGACAAAAGGAAGCAGACGCTAAAAAGTACGAGGCAATCGCAGAAGCTGAGGCTAAAAAAGCTCAGGCAGAAGCTTTGCGTTTTGCTATGGAACAGGAAGCTGAAGGTATAAAGGCAAAAGGTCTTGCAGAAGCTCTCGCTATCGAAAAGAAAGCTGAAGCGCAAAAGAAAATGGGCGAAGCATCCGTGCTCGAAATGTACCTCGATGCTCTTCCCTCGGTTGTTAAGAATGCCGCAGAGCCTCTTGCTCAGACTGACAAGATCGTTATGTACGGCGACGGCAACGCAACCAAAATCGTAAAAGACGTTATGAATTCCACCAATCAGGTTGTAGACGGTGTAAAGGAAGCAACGGGTATCGATCTTACCAAGCTCCTTAACTCTTTCGTTGCAAAAAAAGCTGACGACGTAAAGCCCGAAAACTAATTTGAGCTAATAACAGAAAAACACAAAAAACTGCGATACGTATCGCAGTTTTTTTGTCAAACATGAAAATTTTACGTTTTTTAGTCCACTTGATTTTTATCCTTTTTGGGCGCAACGCCAAAACGCTTTTTATACATAGTAGAAAATTGAGCCGCGTCCGAAAATCCGCATGAATAAGCAGTTTCGGTACAGTTCATGGACGAGGACTCTAATATCTTTTTAGCAGACTCCAACCTGATATTTATTAAGTGTTGTTGAGGCGAAACACCGTACACCGCCTTAAATCTATGTCTAAAGTAATCGTATCCAAACCCGCAATTTTCTGCAAGCTCTGCGAATTTAATTTTGGAGTGGTAGTTTTCTTCTATGTACCGTTTTGCAAAAGACAAGTCTTTAGGTTGCAGTTCGGGCTCGTTTGCTTTACGGCGTAGCATAATCAAAAGCTTTTGACACAACACGTTAAGCATTTCTTTTTTGTCGTTGCAATTGCTTTGGAATTCTTCCCATATCTGGTGTGCAAGGTTTTTGAAATTTCCGTAAAAATCATCGTCGTATACGCCTGCAGGGATGGGTAGATCCTCACAGTAAAAGCCCGTATAAAACAGTGAGCCGTCCTTGTTATGGACTTCGTGGTGTTGCGTACGAGCCGGAATTATTGCAAAAGTGTTGGGCTTAATTTCGTAAGTTTGGTTGTCGATTATCGAATATCCTGAGCACGTGTTGTAATAAACAAACTCGTTTGCGCTGTGAATATGAGTAGATACCGAACTGTTTTTCGGGCGTTTTGCAGAGTAAGAACTCAATATTACGTTTTTCATACTAAACTCCTTAGGTTGAATGTCTGTGTTTTCTTCCTTTTATTATATCATACATTTAATAAAAAAGCCACAAAATACAAAAAAAATATCACAAAAAATACAAAAAACTATTGCATTAGTCACGTTAATAGTGTATACTTAGTGTAGTATATTTTGGAGAGTATGTAAAAATGACTGATATCGAAATGATAAAAGCTCTTGAAGTTCCCACGGGCAAAGTTGACGTGGTTCTCGATACCGACACCTACAACGAGATTGACGACCAGTTCGCAGTAGCGTATATGTTGCGCTCCGACGATAAGCTTAACTGCAAGGCAATCTATGCAGCGCCTTTTTATAATGATAAATCCACAGGCCCTGCAGACGGTATGGAAAAGAGCTATAACGAGCTTATGAAGATTCTTACTCTTTGCGAAAGAGAAGACGTAAAGGCAAACGTTTACAAGGGATCTACTTCCTATCTTCCCGACGAAAAAACGTTCGTAGAAAGCGAAGCTGCAAGACATCTTGTTAAGCTTGCAAGCGGATATAATAGAGAAAACCCCTTATACGTTGTTGCAATCGGCGCAATCACAAACGTGGCGTCCGCAATACTTATGGATAAGTCCATTATCGACAAAATCGTTGTCGTTTGGCTTGGTGGACACACTCTCGAGTGGCCAAACACCAGAGAATTTAATATGTATCAAGACGTAGCTGCAGCGCGTGTAGTAATGCTCAGCAAAGTACCTTTCGTACAGCTTCCATGTATGGGTTGCGTGTCTGCGTTTTCTATATCTCAGCCCGAGCTTGAAAAGTATCTCGTTGGCAAAAATCCCCTTGCAGACTATCTTGCAAGAAACACCATTGCTTACGAAGAGAGATGGCAACCCGGCAAACCTTGGGCTAAGCCTATTTGGGACGTAACGGCTGTTGCTTGGCTTTTGAACGATAACTCCAGATTTATGAACGAGCGCGTTATCCGTTGTCCTATCCCCGAGTACGACGATAAGTACGCGTACTGTGCAGACAATCATTTCAGTAAGTACGTTTGGTATATCAAGCGTAACGAGTTGTTTGCAGACTTGTTCGCAAAGCTTACCAAATAAAAAATCAAACTGCGCCTCTTAAAAAAATATAAGAAGCGTAGTTTTTTTTATGGACAAGTCGCACGATCTATGATATAATACTGTCGAAAGATATCAAAAAAAGGAGATAAACTATGAAAATTGCACTTATCGCGCACGACAAAAAGAAAAACGATATGATAGCGCTCGCTATCAAGTATAAAGAAACCCTTGCGCCCCACGACCTTTGCGCAACGGGAACCACAGGCACTCTCGTTATGGGCGAAACCGGACTTAAAATAACCCGTATGAAAAGCGGTCCGCTTGGTGGCGACCAGCAAATCGGCTCAATGATAGCAGAAGGCAAGCTCGACCTCGTTATCTTCCTCCGCGATCCCCTGACCGCTCAGCCTCACGAGCCTGACGTATCAGCGTTATTACGACTTTGCGACGTTCAAAACATCCCCCTTGCAACCAACGTAAAAAGCGCCGAAATAATGCTCGACGCCCTTAACAATGGCACTTTCCAAGCCTAAAAATTTAACTTTTTACAAGTACTTTATGTACGGGCGATTCACGAATCGCCCTTTTTTATTACAACAAACTGTAGGGCAGGGGTTTAACTCCTGCCGAAATAAGCGTGACGGTGCGAGGGCGCACAGCAACGTGACGTTGGTGCGAAGGCGCACCCCCGATATTTGTCCCTTGACGTATCAAACAATATACGTCATTGCGAGGAGCGTAGCGACGTGGCAATCTCCGCCCTCCTGACCCTTCTCCACCTCGGAGTGCCGGCCCTCATGGCCTCAGAGA
>JAGAPA010000096.1 GCA_017623455.1 Clostridia bacterium
ACCCAAACCCTTATACAATCAGAAAGAGAGAACAAAACGGTTTATCGTCGAAATGTTCTCTCTTTTTCTGTTAGTGAAGTTTTCGCTGCCGCGAAAGTGAAGTTGCTATGCAGTGAAGTTTGTGCTACACACAAGTGAAGTTAAGTTTGCCCATCACTTCGCCATCAGGCGAAACTTCACTCACAAAGTGAACTTCACTATCGAAGATAACTTCACTTGCCCGTAAGGGCAAACTTAGTTAGCGTGATACTCCGTTAAGAGTATCACGCAAAAAGGTAGAGCTTTTACCGTTAATTAAAATCGCTTATGCTAATTTCTTTTATCGAAACGTCGCTAAAATCAACCGTTGCTTTTTTGCAAACGCCGTCTTTACACAAGATAAATTCAGCAAGTCCGATTCCTTGAACGCGAGCTGTAGTTCCGTCAAAAGAAACAACTTCGTTTTCATCCTTTATTGGGTATACAGCACTATCGTTATACGCGCAAACCTTTATCATTTGTCCCCATGGAACGTTTATAGAGTAGCAGTTGTTATTAATAATCAAAGTACCAATACCGTCGGGATTTGGCTTGTGCCAATCGGTGGCAATAAAATATATTTCTCTGCTTCCATCTTTACATTCAAATACGGTAAACTGCACGTTTCTATTACCCTTAGCATATATGCTTTCGGTTGCAAGACATTGGGTGGTAAGCTTTTCGAGTGCTTGTCTATAAGCAAGGTCAACGGCAGGCTTGCTTACGTATTCTTTAGCGTTTACAAAACATACGTAACCTTTGCCTATGTTTTTTAATACAACTAAAGGTCTGCCCGAATCCGTATAAAGTAAAACGTCGTCGTATTCTATATCCTCGCACACGCTGACAGGGTGTGAGCAATACGTGTCGTAAACGAAGCTTCTGTCTTTGTTATCGAAATACGTATGCTCGTAACTTGTTACTTTTTGTCTGTTTACGGTTGTAGAAAGCTGAGGCCAGCCAAGCATTAGCACGCCACCGTTTTCAACATATTTTTTCAGTTTGTCAAGATCCTCTTGTTCCGCTTTGTTAAATCCGGGAGCAATCAAAAGTCTATACTTAGAATAATCGTCAGCTTCGATTGGAATAATATCCACGTTTCCGTACGGCGTTCCGCTGTAATATCCAACTTCTCTATCCGTAGGACAGTTGTGAACGTATAGCGCGTCTAATACGCTTTTGGGATAGTAATACGTAAGAATATCCCAAGCCTTTTCCACGTCGCTAAAACCAAATTCGTTTATTCCCCAAGTATTACCGCCTCTGCCAAAAGTTCGCCAGCCGTCGTGTCTGCCGTTTAGAAAGGCAATAGGCGTATAAAAACGTCCGCGTCTTGTATGTGTGGTAATAAACTTATATAAGTCTTGTTGCTGTAAGGTGTGGTTTGTACACGCAGGCGAGAAACGGTGGTGGTAATTATAGTATTCTTCCAATCTCCACAAACCCTCTTCGGTATTTATTTCGTCAATGCCTTGCATATAGCAAATGAACAACGCCAAACGGTATCTGCGATATCTTTCTTCTACGTCGTGGGGAGAAGTCGACCATTGAACTGCAAGGTGTGCGCCTGTTTTTCCGCCGTATAAATCTCTTGCCCCACGTAAAGCAGAAGAGGTGAGTTCTGTTGGCGAATACATAAGTTCCGCGCCCGTCCATTTGTAGCCTGCCTGATAAAAATACTTAAACAGCGTAGCAGGTCCGGTATGTCTGACAACTTCGCCTTTGCTGTCAGCAAGCGATTTAATAAATCTTGCCGATGCGTCCTGCATATTGTCAGGAACGTTAGGATTACGGAATATAAACTGTTTTTTATCGGTATAGTGTACGTTTTGTGGAGTATAACTATAATGCATTCTGTTTGCAAATTTTTTATTCATTCTCAAAAACAAATCGTAAAACATTTGCTGAGAAAGATCTTCAGTTACGTCACGATTACCCCAATAAACGTACGCGCCGTCACGCTCGTGAGTTTGGCGACCTAAAAAGTGCGGAGTGTCAAGTTCTTCATTCGAAGGGTTACAGTTAGCCCCCGGAAGTTCTCTTCCGTCAAGCATATGCGAATAATAAATCCCCATAGAATCCAAAAGAGAAGCGGTTTTTTTGTAAACTTCGGAATTTAGCGTTCTTGTTCCGTTCCATCTATACGTAGGACGAATAGTAAGTAAGTTGCCAATATTTTGAGATAAATACCACTTAAGATAATTGTTTACGTTTTTATCGTCAACGTGGATATAAATCATATCGCCCGTTCCTGTAATAACGCCGTCGTCGTCACGCTCAACACATCTGGGGATAATAATTTCTTCGCCGTTAAGCGTAAGTGAAACGTTATTTTTAAGTTTTTTACAAACAAAGCCAAGAGCGTTAAGCCCGTTGTTTTTAAGCGTAGTATCGCCTACAACCTCTACGTCTAAAGAAGAAAACTCAACCTTATCGCCCTTTTTACCTTCTACGCAAATATAGAAAGGCTTGTTTACTGTTATTGCGGGAGGGGTAGAGATAATACAACTGTCTTTTTCGGTTATAAATCCCCATTCTTTCAATACGTAGCCTGCTGCATCTCGGTAAGAAGACGTACAAGTAAGAGTAATTGTGTTTTCCCTGTCTTTTATCGCGTTTTTAGGTAAAAATATTTCCGCTTCCGAAAATCTATGACAACGCTCGAAAATTTCGCCGTCAAACACGGTTTTGTCGTTGATTTCCACTTTTAGCCCAATCCATTCTATTTTTGAAAGGTTTTGACCTATCCAGTTAACCGTTTGTCTGTCCTCGGTGTGGGGGAGAAATTGTCCTATGATATTAAATCCTTTTTTAGATTCAAATAATGGAGCTTCAAAATACACTTCGCCTTCGTAGTCTTCGCCCTCTAAAATAAAGCAAACGTTAGAAACGTCCTTATGAGAGAAAGTAATATTTTTCCTAAAGTCTTTCCAGTCGTACGCGCCTTCGTCAATATCAATAGTAAACGTAGCGTCGGGATTGGGTACGGTAGAATATTTGCTTACGCCCTCTTTTTTTAGGCGAATTTCTACGCAAAGCCGCAAAAAACCGTAAACTTTAAGGTCTTTAGCCTTAGCACTAATACCAAAAGTCCAGTTATCCGTACAGTTGTTTAGCACAAACATAGGTGTTCTAAACGGAGTAACTATTTTTTTGAAAGCGATTTTTGCGTATTGACAGCGTTTTGATGAAAAATCAAGGCAAAATCTATCGTTGTTTGCTTCGTCGCATCGTAGCGAGTCGTCTATTCTGCGGTACAAAACCTGATAGTCAGGCTCGGTTTTCCAGTTAGGCGATATGTTAGTTTCGCCTGTCAAAAATAGACGAGTAGCGTTTGTATAGTCTGTGCCGTCGAAAGTAAAGCTTACGCTTTTTTGCGGTCTGATGCATTTATAAATGTCGGTCTTTATGGGGGAGTACTTTTCAAAACTCATAATTTTCTCCTTTAGCTTGTTTTATGGTTAAAAATAAACTTGATTTTCATAAGATGCTTATAATATACTATTTTGCTAAAGTTTTTTCAATGTAGAATAAAGAAATTTTGTAAAATAAGGAAATGTTTTTTTGAACGATTTTGTTTTTTAGTTTTATAAATAATTATCAAAATAAAAACGTTTTCGTTTGTAAGTTAAGTTACTAAATTGTATCATAAACAGTTTATATTGTAAACGTAATTATCAATCATAAACGTGGACTTTTCGCTCACTGTTTTATATACTAAAAAGGTTGTCTTTTCGGTATTTATTGTTTATTGTTTTTTCGATACTTTGAGGGCGATTCTCCATACCTTTTTTTGAAGTGATCTGAAAAATAATTACTGCTTGTAAAACCACATTCAAAAGCAACGTCAACAACGCTTTTGTCGGTTTTAGTCAATAACGTTTCTGCTTTTTCAAGACGAACCTTAACTAAATAATCGATAGGTGAAACTCCGTATTCCTTCTTAAAATCGTGACTTAAGCGACTTTTGGAAATGAAAAATCTTTTTGATAATTCGTCCAGCGTTATCTTTATTTCGTAGTTATCACTAAGATAAAGATAAATTTCATCAAGAAGCAGATCTTTTGGTTTTTTCTGTTTATTGTTTTTGTTTGTAGAGAACAGCTTGGTAATTTCGTCAAGTAAAAGATATGATTTGGATTGAATAGACAGAAAAGTTGAGTCGTTCTTAGACGTTTCCTTTTGTATAAGCGAAAAAATCTTATGAATTTTATTTTTCTTGCTGTCAAATACCATAATCTCAAAATCATTATTACTAATACTGTTATCGGGCAAATTTTCGAGATTTAGGGACGAAAAATTAATGTTATAAAATATAAGAGGCGGTTTTTTCGTGGAGTATTGTCGGTGTAAAACGTTTGCGTTTACAACGATAAGCGTATCTTCTTTGATTGGGATTTTTACGTTTTCCGTTTCAAAAACACCTTTGCCTGAAATAAAGTAAAATATCTCCAAATGGTCGTGCTTATGCAGTCTGTATTCGGGGTTGTCAAAATCTATATAATCGTTATTTCTTACCTTAGCGAAGGATATCATTTGCGGAAGTTTGTCGGTGTACGGCTTATTGAGCGCATTTTGCATATTTCCGACGTAAAATAAGTTATAGTATTTTTCCATATCTTTTTCTCCAAGCTTTTAACTTAAAAATCAGTATACATTCTCTTTTAGTGCTTGTCAATAGTTTTTTCATTTTTTGACTGATATTTTCTATTCTCTAAAAACAAATAAAAGCAACTTTGTTATGTTAATTAGCCAATTTTGTTATTAAAAATTATTGATAAAATTTTGATTATATAGTAAAATTGTAAGCGTAGCAAAAATCTTGCGGAGTGATTGTTATGGAAAAAGGAAAGATAAAAAATATTATAGATTATATTCTTTTGGGTGTTGCGTTTGTTGCAATACTGGTGCTTGGCATAATCGAAAAGCAGGACGTAATCAAAATTATTCCGGCGCTGTTCGGTCTTATCGTGTATATGCTTGCATCAAAAGCATTCAGAATAGCGTATCTGTTTGGAGCAATAAACAGTGCAATATATTCAGTAGGCTATTTTATGATGGGATTGTACGGCAACGCTTTCGTAAATTTATGTCTATACGTTCCCATTCAGATTTTTACGTTTATCCAATGGAGTAAGCAAAAATATAAGCAAGCAACTGTATTTAAGAAGCTTCCCGTAAAGTTTGAATTGTTGCTTTTTGCTGGCGCAACAGTTGCTTGGGGACTGTGTTGGTTTATTCTTACGCTCATTCCGGGATCGTCGTCTGTTCCTGCTTTTGACGCGATAGGCACAGTTTTGGGACCGATAACGGCGGTAACAACAATGTTTGCTCTTATGGAAACGATAGGCTATGAGCTTATTGCGACAGGTTCAAACGTTATAATGTGGTTAATTCTTGTTATCAGCTCAGCATTAAGAGGAGAGGGAATTGCAGATATAACCTATCTTATTACAACTTGCTTTACTCTTTATTGTCAAATATGTAAAACCTTTACCTGGATTAAGCTATATAAAGAGCAAAAAAATAATACCGATCAAGTTATTGATACTGCGATCGAAAGTGATGAAGAAACAGCCTAAAATCGACAAAAACAGCATATTTCGCTATGGAATTATGCTGTTTTTATAAATTTAATACTTAAGTAATAATGTATTAATTGAAAAATTATGCAAGATAACTGTAATTTTTGTGCATTTTAACGGATGTGTTTTTTTAATAAGTGTGGTAAAATATACTAAACGTTATACTTTTTTAAGGAAGGACTTTTATGTCGGCAAAATTTGATACTGTAATAAAGCCAATAATAGATTACTCGCTTATGGCAGTTTGTTTTGTTATGATAATAATCACGGGAATTATGGAAAAATCCCATCCGATATGCGTATGGCCACTCGTAAACTCGTTGATAATAATGATTCTTTCAATGCGAGCATACAGGATTACACATCTGTTAGGATCAATTAACTGCCTTATTTATACGGTGGGATATTTGATAATTGGTGTATACGGTACGCTTATAAGCACGTTGTTTGTTTCATTCCCGGTGCAGTTGGCAACGTTTTTTATGTGGGGCAAGAACAAATATAAGAAATCAACGGTATTCAAAAAGCTACCACTCAAATGGGAAATTTTACTCGGTCTGGGGATTGTTGTTGCGTGTGTTGTCGGCTCGGTAATACTCGTGCTTACTAATCATAGTTTGGAAAAAAGCATAGTGGACGTTCTTGGCAGTGTAAACGATGCTCAAAAATTCGCAATAAACGTTATTATAGTTATTGATTCTATAGGTATGGTGCTGGGTATTATAATACCGTTTATGTCTATGTTTGCACTAATAGAAACTATCGTGTTTAATATAATTAACACCTCACTTGCTCTTGTAATGTGGATATTGATGGCTATCTTAAACCCAATGCAAGCCCCATATTTAGTGTCTGCTGTATTCAATTTATATTGCATAATATGGGCTGCAGTTAACTGGGTACGCTTATACAAGGAACAACAAAAAGAAAAAAAGCAAGCAAGTCAAGGCGAAATATTGCAAACTGTAGAGGCTGTATAAATAAAGGAGGAAATATATGAGAGTTATTATTAAGGATTTTGCACCGTTTGGCGAAAATGCAAGAAATAGTGAGGGAGCGTTCATCACGCTTAATAACGGAGATATTCTTTTTATTTACAGTAGGTATTGCACCACGTCCGGACATGATAATGCGCCTGCGGATTTGTATGGTGCAATTAGTAAAGACGAGGGCAAAACTTTTGGCGAGCCTTTCCCCGTTATAAAGTGTAGCGAGATAGAAAATGCCTCAAATCTTATGAGCACGTCTTTATTGCGTCTTAACAACGGTGATATCGGTTTGTTTTTCTTGAGAAAGTCCGTCCATTCCACAATAAAAGGCTTGTTCAACTGTCAGCCTTGTCTTATTCGCTCGTCCGACGAAGGAAAGACTTGGCATGATTTTCAGGTAATAGAAAATGAAGAACTTTATTTAGTTCTTAACAACGATAGGGTGATAAAGCTTGACGACGGAACGCTTGTGTTTATGGTTGCAAGACACGACTCTTACAAAAAGGACGACTCCAAGTTTGGTGCGTACGAACTTTTGCCCGCTTACGACGTTGCGTATGTTTCCGAAGACGACGGAAAAACATGGAAGAAGCAAGGTAAGATCGACAAAATTTATACCTTTGGAAGCGGACTTCAAGAGCCGGGTGTTATTCAAAAGCAAGACGGCTCGCTGTATTGCTTTATCCGTACTGATCTTGGTTTTCAGTTTGAATCTTTTTCTGTAGATAAGGGTAAAACTTGGACGATACCACGTCAGTCAAGATTTACAGCCCCTATTTCTCCCATGACTATGAAACGTCTTAATAACGGGGATATAATGGCTGTTTGGAATCCTGTTCCGCTGTATAACGGAAGAAGTCAAAACGTGGACGGAGTGTGGACGGGTGGCAGAAATCCGCTCGTGTATGCGATAAGCAAAGATGACGGAAAAACGTGGTCGGCTCACAAGGTTATAGAAAACGATGAAAGAAGCGGTTTTTGTTACATAGCTCTACATGAAACCGAGAACTCAATACTTTTAGGGTATTGCGCAGGAAGCGTAGAGGATGGAGGATGCCTTAACCGTTTGCGTATAAGCAGAATACAAAAAGAAGATTTATAAAATAAAATCGCTATTCCTAACTGTTGGTTTGGAGTAGCGATTTTATTTTTATTTGGCTTTACGCTTGTTGTTTACAAAAATTATTATTACGATAATTGTGCTGATGGAAAGTACTATTATTGCAATAAGAGCAAACTGTTGTTCAAACGTTACGTAGTCGTATTTGAGCGCGTCGGTTTTTACGTAACACGTTCTTGTTCCGCCCGCCTCACCGTCATAATACTTTATTTGAGTGTAAGTTGTATTACTGTCAAATACACCTAAAACCTGAACTTCTGTTCCAACGGCAAGGAAAATGTCGTCCTCAACAAATTTGCCGTTAACTTTATCGTATACTGCAGAAATCTTTACAAGCTTAGCATTTGTGTCGGGACGAACGGTGGGAACGTACGCTCCAAGCTGTATTTGGCTGGCACTGACGTAGCCTACCGCGCCGTTGTATTCTGCTTTATACCAATCTTCACCAAAAACGGTGTACTTGGATATCAAACTGATTTTCGTGTCAAGAGAAGCGATAATTTGTACAAGCATATTATCCGCCTCCTGCAATCCGTAGGGATGAGAGTGCAAAATTACGTTGTCATATATAGTAGAAGCTGTTTTGTAGCGAGGGGTTTCGCCTAAATAAGCAGAAGAAAGTCCGTCTTTTCTAACATATCCGCTAACAAGGGAATTTCCGTTTTTGAACGATACGTATGCGAGATAATCGTCACATTCAAGCTCAAAAGCAGAACATAAAACAACAGATGAAGCAGAAAGAGTGCAGATAATCTCACTGCGGTTAAGATCCTTAAAAACAGGAGTGTCGGACGTTACCGATCGTATCATTTCCTCGTCTGTGTTTTCTACGGTAAAGGATGGGATATAAACATCAGCGTCTACAAAATGAACGTTGTGCCCCGCCTTGTCAACTACAGCAATTTGTCCGAGAGTATTTACCTCGTACGATATGTCAAGATCCACCGCTTCTTTTGCGTTGTGATCCACTGTTTTAGTGAGCGCGTAGGTGTTGTCATAACATTCTATGCCGTTTTTTGTAAGCAAGTAAACGTTTCCGTTTCCGTCGACGTCAAAAGATATAACGTTTTCTCTTGTAAGAGTGGTGGCGTTTCCGTTTTTGTACAAAGTTCCATTAAAAACGTACACGTCTTTTTTTGAGGGAGCAATAGCGATCATTCCGCCTATATCGTACAGCTTATCGCTGTTTTGATACGTTGCGTTTGCCGTTGTGCTGTAAACACTTCCGTTACAGTCTGTTGCGATATCGACAATGCTGTCTTCTAAGGAGATATTGCTGTCGTCGGGATATACGTCCGTATCAACCGAGTAATAAACCTTAACATTGGGAAGAACAGTTACAGCAACGTTTGACGCGTTATCGGTAATAGAGGATGCTTTTACGAATTTTCCGTTTTTATAAACGTACTCGGAAACACCGTTTTCGTCCACGGTATAAAAGCCGTTTGCATTACTGTCTATAGCCGTGGGATAATAGAAATCGTTTCCCGAGCCCAATATAAATTTATCGCCTTTATATAAGCAACCGTCAGCGACGTAGTATTCTTCGTTATTGAAAACCGATACCGCGTTTGCATAGGGCGAAACAGTTTTCTTTACGTTTTTATCTATATCGTAAATAACGTTTCCGTCTACACCCCAGATTTTTGTATCGAAAATAAGGGAGTCAAACTTCTTAAGGTGCCCGTATCGCAAATCTAACGTTTTTGTTGCGAAATCGTAAAAATGAACCTCGTCGTACGCGCCCATATCTTTTTTCAGGAACAATCCGTTGCCGGATATTGCAACAGAAGTAAATCCGGCGTAATTAACGGGTGCAATCTCTGCATTACCTGCGTCTAAACACGTATACACAGTATCTGCGTCGATATAAGCAAATTTATTTCCGTTTACATCAAAGTCGATGACAGAGGATGCAATCAAGACGTCGTCCATAAATAAATTTCCGTCAACAAGCGTATAAAGCTTGTCCTTCTCGTAAATAGCTTTATCGGCAGTCTTTTCGTATTCGATAACATTACTGTCGGGATCTATAACGTAAATTTTGTTTTTTCCTACAACAGTAACCGATTCGGATGCGTGCAGATAAAACGGAGATTCGAATGGATAATATCCATCCTCAATCAAAAGCCCGTTTGCAAAAGCCGACGGGAGAGTAAAAGCGCTGAACGCTATTATCGTACATAATAATATTAATATTGTAAAGATTTTCTTTTTCATAATATAATTTTACCACAAAATTTTACACTTGTAAACAAATTAAGCGAAAATACGCGTTAATTTTATTAGCAAAGAAAAAATCATATAGAAAATAAATTCGAACTGCTATATATCAATGTCTGAAATTATAGGTAAAACGTTTAATTTGTGTTCTTTATGCATAGATTTTTGAGTTAAAGCTCGGATTGTTTTCAAAAGATAGCTTGACAAAATTGAATGTTTGTAAAAATAAAACTTAAAATTTGCGAATTTCAATAAAATATTTAAATATTTTTTTCAAAGGGGCTTCCCAAAATCAAAATTTTATGCTATAATACCTATGCAAAAAATAAATTGCACAAAAAAACAGAGCGCTTAAAGGAAAAACCTTTTAGTGTTCTTTTGTGTGCAAATCGACAAAGAGAGGTAATAAATGGAAACAGTAGCGGTAATTGATTTGGGCAGTAACACAGCGCGTTTGGTTCTTGCAAGAATTCTTACGAACGGACATTTCATCATCTTTGATGAACTTAAGGAAACGGTAAGGCTTGGTCAGGACATGGATAGGGACGGATTTTTGAAGCCGTCAAGAGTAGCGCAGGCGGTTAAAACGCTCAAAATGTTCCGTAAGCTTTGCGACAGTTATAACGTAGACAAGGTATATGCGTTTGCTACAAATGCTGTAAGAAGAGCAAAAAATCAAAAGAGTTTTATAGAAGAGATCAACGCAGTCTGCGGATTTAAGATCAGGGTTCTTTCCGAAGAGGAAGAGGCAATGCATATTTATCACGGCGTAATTAATTCGCTTGATATTCCCAAGGCTGTAATTATGGATATGAGCGGAAGCTCGCTTCAACTTATTCACTACAGCCGTCGTAACGTTCTGAACAGAGAAAATCTTCCTTTAGGAACAATTTCGCTCACAGACCTTTTTGCAAACGACGAGCTTACAATAAGGGAAAGAACTGAAAAGATGTTTGAGTACGTTTCTTCTCAGCTTGAAAAGGTAAGTTGGCTTAAAGAGCTTGAGCCTGAGGTTCAATTTATCGGTGTAGGCGGTGTGTTTAGAAATCTTGCGCGTATTTGCAGAAGACTTAAACGTTACCCCATGGATATGATCCACAACTACAACGTAACAGCGGAAGACTTCAACCTTGTTTACGACACAATTACAAACTTAGAGCCTGAAAAGCTTGGAAAGATAAAAGGTCTTAACAGTGACAGAGCGGATATTTTCCCCGCCGCGCTTGCTGCAATCAGAGGCGTATTTACTCAGTCTAATTTCGATAAGCTTGTAATTTCCGGCGCCGGAATAAGAGAGGGATTCCTTTTCAATCATGCAGTTCCCACCACAATCGAAAAGCCTATCAGCGACGTGCTTGGATACTCCGCGTATACCATTATGACGTATTGCGGACTCAACGTTGCTCATGCAGAACAGGTATGTAATCTCTCCATTCAGCTTTACAAGCAACTTAGAGTGTTGCATAAGCTTCCCCGTCAGTATGTAAAAGTGCTAAGAGTAGCGGCTCTTTTGCACGATAGCGGATCGCTTATTAAGTTCTACAACAAATTTAAGCATACGTTCTACTTTATACTAAACTCTAATTTGTACGGAGTAACGCACAGAGAGCTCGTTCTTGCTGCATTTGTTGCTCAGGGCTTGCGTAAAAATGATTTTAATATGCACGAGTGGGCAAAATACAAGGATATACTTCATGAGGAAGATCTCGTTGCAGTAATGCGTCTTTCCGTAATTTTGCGTATTGCAGAGAGTTTGGACAGAAGCATGCAAGGTCACGTTAAGGGTCTTAATTGCGACGTTTTGGGTGATTCAGTAATTATGAAGACGGAAATCGAAGGTGATTGTACTCTCGAAATTCGTGATGCAATGGATGCCGCGGGTGAATTTGCTCGCTCTTATAAGAAGAATCTCGAAATTTTATAATGGAAATAATACTTGCCTCTGCGTCGCCAAGACGCGTTGAGCTTATCAAAAAAATCAAGGGTATTACGGTTAGGGTTGTTCCGTCCGACGCCAAAGAAGAAGCAGACGAAAGTAACCCGTATGCTTACGTACAAACCCTTGCGTACTTAAAGGCAGTTGCCGTTTACAAAAAAACAAAGTCCAAGGTTATTGGCGCAGATACCGTAGTGGTTGACGGAGCAGTTATTTTAGGAAAACCTGAAAACAGCGCAGACGCCGTAAGCATGATAAAATCTCTTTGCGGAAAGACGCACAAGGTTCTTACCGGTGTGTGTCTTATCAAAGAGAACGGAGAATACGTAACTTCGGTTACGGAAACAGCCGTAACTTTCAACGACTACGACGAACAAACAGTCGATGCGTACGTTGCTACCGGTAGCCCGTTAGATAAGGCTGGAGCATACGGTATTCAAGATAAAGAACTTGCTCCGCTTGTAAAACAAGTGTGTGGAGATATCGATAACGTTATCGGATTTCCCGTACAAACAGTAAAAAATATGATAGAATCGTTTTTCTTAACGAAAGGAGAAAAATAATGGCAATTAATATTGCTCTTGAGCTCGGAACGTCATACACGACGATTTTCGTTGACAATTATAATATAGTATTGCGAGAGCCGACCGCCGTTGCTTTTCTGGATAATGAAGAGAACACCGTAAGAGCGGTTGGAGAAGAAGCTCTTAAAATGCAAGGAAAGACAGGCGAAAAGATTAACGTAGTATTCCCTGTTTCGGATGGATACGTTTCCGATCCCGAATCCGCAACTTTAATGCTTGCCGAGTTTATCAAAAAAATATTTCCAACCAGAACGAAGTTTTTTGCCCCCACTCTTAAGGCAATACTTTCCATACCTACAGGGTTGTCGGTAGAAGAGCGTAAAACCTACGAGGATATTTTAGTAAAAGCCGGAATAAATAAGGTTGAGATGGTCGACAAGGTTCTTTTGGGCGCAATAGGAGCAGACCTCCCAATCAGTGACGGTGGCGTTATCATTGCTTCTATTGGCGGAGGCTGTTCCGAGATCGCGTTGGTAGGTATGTATTCCGTAATATCCGGATGCTCCATAAATGTCGGCGGTAATATGATGGATAGAGCTATAATTGATTATATCGTAGGGAAATACGGTATCAAGATCAGTAAAGCTACAGCTTCTCGGCTTAAAGAGGAAACCGCGTCGCTGTACGTTAACGACATTGCAACGTGTGAGGTTAAAGGACTTAATACCGATACATTAACTCCCACCACGGTAAAGGTTTGCGCTACTGATTTATACGAAACTCTTCAGCCGTATTACGAGCGCATTTGTGATGGAATATTAGGTATTATCAACGACTGTCCTCCTGCCCTTGCAGAGAGCTTGCACAATAAAGGTGTTTTTGTAGTAGGCGGAGGAGCCAAGATTCCCGGGCTTAAAGAAATGCTTGCCGAACGTATTCCTCTTCCTGTTACAATCGTATCCGAGCCGGAATATGCTTCGGTATCAGGTGGCGGAAAGCTTGTTTCCGACAAAGATCTTATGGATGAGATAAATGCTCAGTAAATTTTGGAATAAACGCAAAAAACGGACTTTTTCAACAAAAAAGCCCGTTTTTTTATGCTTTTTTAGTGTTATACTTGTTTCAAACCTTAATTATGGAGAATATAAGATGTCGCGTTCGATAGTGATAACTTCAGGTAAGGGTGGTGTCGGAAAATCATCACTTGCCGTTTGCATAGGCAGAGAATTTGCAAGCAGAGGAAAAAGAGTAGTTCTCGTTGATACTGACGTAGGGTTAAATAATCTCGACGTTATAATGAACGTGGAAAACAGGGTTTTGTACGATTTGAGCGAGGTTATGCACGGAAAATGCCGTCTTTCGCAAGCTCTTACTCAGGATAAGGAACAGGATAATTTGTTTTTACTCTCATCAAAAGGTTATCAAAACGATATTCCGCCTGAATTTCTGAAAAAAACCGTTACTACTTTGTTAAGTAAGTTTGATTATGTATTTATAGACTGTCCTGCAGGTATTGACGTAGGATTTCACAAAGCCGTATCAGTTGCGAAAGAAGCAATTGTAGTGACAACACCCCACGTTTCTGCAATAAAAGACGCAAGTACGGTTATAAATATATTAAAAAGCTATTCGCTACTGCGCATAGGTTACGTGTTAAATCGAGTGCGAGGAGATATGGTAGTGTCGTCGGCAATGGCAGAGGTTAGGGATATTACGGATGCGTTGGAGGTTACCCCCGTAGCAGTTATTCCCGAAAACGATTCGATAAATACGCTTTCATCACTTGGAGTTCCGCTCAAGTCTAACAGCGACGGTGGGATGGCAATTAAGATAGCATGTGATAACATTGAGAACGGCACGAGTACCTTGATTGATCTTACAAAGCGGTATAAGGGGATAATGGGAGCGTTGAGAAGGCTAATAAAAAATAAAGTATAAGGAGCAATTATGGAAACAAGAGTGGAAAGCGCAAAAGAAAGATTACGCAAAGTGCGTATCAACGATACTATAGTGGAGATTGAAGGCATGCTCAAAACCCTCAAAAACGAGCAGTACAAGCTTCTAACCGATTTTATGACGCTTGCATACGAAGATCTTGATGTGTACATGGATATTACCAAAAACGGAGAGTACGTGCTTACGGTCAAAGCAACCTCCAATAAGCTTATTGATATAGGAAAGATAATTTAACAGTCATAAACTTAGCTGAAACAGAGTATATTTCTTATATGAATTATAAGACAAAATATACTGACCTTAAAATATCGTGTAAAAAAATAACGGGAGAATGTAGCGTCGCTTCAAATATCGGAATTCTGATTTTTAGGTGGTTGATATTTTTGGGTTTGGCGCTGTGCGTTTTAGCTGTTATAAAATTTTTTGTTGTGCCTTGCCTATCTCATAAGATTTTCAGTGACAGTATTTTTATTGTTTCGGGCGGTAGCGAATGTTAAAAAAGGCTATACAAAAATACTCGACTCTCAAGTTTAGAATATCCCCGTTATTATTTGTTTATGCGCTTATTTTTACCGTTTTAGGAAAAACGTATGAGGGATTTTCGTACATAGTGGCTCTTGTTATACACGAATTTGCGCATGCCGAGGAAGCAAGACGCAGGGGGTACGTCTTAAACAGCATGCATTTTTCAGTTTTTGGCGCAACCTTAAAAATGCAATCTGAGAGCATGCAAAGCACGGATATGAAAGCTATAGCGATTGCGGGTCCGCTTGTTAATTTGTGTCTTGCAGTTTTTTGTACGGCGCTATGGTGGACTTTCCCGTCCACGTACTTTTTTACTCTTGATTTTGTGTGGGCAAATACGTCGCTGTTTGTGTTTAATTTGATCCCGGTATATCCTTTAGACGGGGGAAGAATTTTGTTGTCCGTAATTGGAGAGAGATATACGTATAAAAAAGCTCGGCGCATATTGAAAATAATAGGATTTACGGCGTTTGCATTAATGTTTGCATTGTTTGTTTTGTCATTGATTTTCGGCATATTCAATCCTTCATTTTTGTTAATGAGTGTATTTATTATAACCTCAGTTCTCTTCCCGGATAACGAGGCAAAATACGAACGGTTATATCAACTTGCTTACAGAGCGGAAAAATTGAAGAGAGGACTGAAAATAAAAGAAATTGCGGTTCTTGACAGTATGAAAATAAAAGAAGCGTATGCATTACTCAGTCCCGACGTTTATACGAGTTTTGTAGTAGTAGACAAAAAGCTTGTACCAAGCAAAATTATCCCCGAAGCCGTTATAGAAGAAAATTACAATAATGATATAACTTTGGCAGAACTTGTGTCATGAATACAAAAAAAAGTGAAAAAGATAGGCTTTTTTAGCATTTTCTTAATATTTTGGGTATAATTCTTCTTTACTTTTATTCAAAATTTTGGTATAATGTCACAAGTTTGAAAATTGGGAAGTAATTTGTGAAATCCGATATTATACTTGTGGATATTCAACAAGGAACCTCTTCTATCTCGCTTCTTCAAAACGGCGAGTTGAAAGAGCATTACGTTGAAGTTAGAGAATCCAACTATATTACCGGCAACATATACTGCGGAAAGGTAGTAAACGTGTTGCAGGGGCTTCAGTCCGCTTTTGTCGACATTGGTCGTGGCAGAAACGGATTTTTGTCGGTAGAAGAAACAATGGATCACAAGAGTGTAATGGAGCACGTTATTCCCAAGCAAATTAGAGCAAAAAGCGGAGATTATATACTCGTTCAGGCAACCAAAGAAGAGATAGGAACAAAAGGCGCGCGTCTTACTACAAATATTTCACTTGCCGGAAGATACGTAGTGTTTTTACCCACGCTCGATTTTATAGGTGTTTCAAATAAGATAACGGACGAACAGAAGCGATCGGAACTGATGAGTCTTCTTGATAAAAACAAGGGAGAAGGAACGGGGCTTATTGCAAGAACAATCTGTTTGGAAGCCAAAAAGTCTGAGATTATAGCCGAGATAAAATTGCTTAAATCGCAATGGAATAATATTATCAAAGATTTTAATAATCGCCATACTATTTGTAAAATATATGACGACGGTGATATAATATTCCGAACTGTCAGAGATATTCTTTCCTCGCACACGGAAGCTGTATACTGTAATTCGTTGCCTGAATGTGAATTTTTGCGCGATAAACTCAAAACGTACAACCCTGATTTCGTCGGAAAGATTAGACTGTATGACGAGCAGACGGACATGTATGAAAAATACGGTATCATTGCTCAGGTAGATAAGCTTTTACAAAAAAAAGTTATGCTTCCCTCGGGTGGTTCTCTTGTTTTTGATTATACAGAAGCGCTTACCGTTATTGACGTAAATACTTGTAAGTATTGCGGATGCAGTAATCACGAGGAAACCGTGTTTAATGCGAATTTGGAGGCAGCAACGGAGATTGCAAGACAGATAAGACTTAGAAATATCGGCGGTATAATCATTATCGACTTTATTGATATGTTTAACGAAGAACACAAACGGTTGGTAATGCAACGCTTGTCTGAAGAAATGCGCTTTGACAGAACAAAAACGCGTGTTGCGGATATGACGGAGTTGGGTCTTGTTGAAGTCACTCGTAAAAAGACAGGCAAAGAGCTGTCAACCATACTTTTGGACAAGTGCCCGCATTGCGAAGGAACTGCGCTCACGTACTCAAAAGATTATATGTGTCGAAAGATTAAGGTTGCGCTCAGTAAATGCTTTTTGGATAGCACCGTGACGGGAGTGTCGCTCAAAGTAACGGCATCGCTTGGCGATTATATGATATCAAGCAGATATTTTGATTATTTTTGTTCTAACGAGTGGATTGACAAACGGATCTATATAACTCCGTCTGATAGTATTGACGACGATAAATTTGTCCTCACACCGTATTATGAAGACGTAATATCCATTCCGTCAAAATCGTTATTACTCTATTAAAAAATTACAGCGCATTGTTTTTGAATTGCACCTACTAAAAGATTGTGGATTTTAGTAGGTGATTTTTTCATTTCGAGTTGTGCTTTTTTATGTTAAATTCCTTAAATAGCTTGAAATATCATATGCATGTATGGTATAATAATGAGTAAGAAAATGTAAAGGAGTTTTTTATGGATAAAAACAGAGATATGAAAGTATGTATTGTTCAGCCTTTTTATTCTACCAACTATGACGATAGTGACAAGCTTTTCAAGTGGGAAATGGACGCTCTTGACAAGTGTGACGAGAGTATGGATATTATAGTTTTCCCGGAAGCGTGTGACGTGCCTGCTCTTACAAAAAATAAGGAGCAAGCCGATAGTAGCAGAGAAAGATATACGGACGCCCTTGTAAGAAAAGCGAGAATAACCGCAAAAAGATGTAACAGTGTAGTTTTTATTAATGCAGGCTACGACGCTGGAAACGGCACAAGAAATACAACTTATGCAATAGATAGAGAGGGAAATATTGTAGGACTGTATTTCAAGCAACACCCCACGAACGGCGAAGTTTTTAACCGTAAACTGGACTGCGACTATTCCTACGAATACGAAGAGCCCACGATTGTAGAGATTGATGGGATCAGATACGCATTTCTTACTTGCTACGATTTCTATTTTTATGAGGCATACGCGCATATTGCCCGAAAAAGACCGGACTTTATTATCGGATGCTCGCATCAACGCTCGGATACTCATTCCGCGCTTGAGATTATGAGCAGGTTTTTAGCATACAACACAAACGCATTCGTTCTCCGTGCGTCGGTTAGTATGGATGAAAACTCAAATATTGGCGGAGCAAGTATGATAGTAGCGCCAAACGGCGACGTTTTGCTTAATATGAGATCGGAAGTGGGCATGCAGTGCTATACGGTAAATCCTTCTCGCAAATATTATAAGCCGGCAGGATACGGCAATCCGCCTTCTGCTCACTTTGAGTATATTGAAAAAGGCAGACGTCCTTGGAAATATCGTCCGGGAGGTAGCGGAATAATACTCCCAAACTCCCATCTTGACTATCCAAGACTTTGTGCTCACCGTGGTTTTAATACGATAGCTCCCGAAAACTCAATGCCGGCGTATGGTGCGGCTGTTGCAAGCGGGGCAATGGAAATAGAGTTTGACATTTGGGAAACAAAGGACGGCGAAATCGTTTCTTGTCACGATATCAATCTTGATAGGGTAAGTAACGGTACCGGCAAAATTCCCGATATGACGTTGCAAGAACTTAGAGGTTTTGATTTTGGTAAGGGGTTTGACGGAGCTTATACCGGACTGAAAATTCTTACCTTTGAAGAAATTCTCAAACATTTTGCGTGCAGAACGATAATGAATATTCACGTTAAAACGTATGGTAACGATAAACCTTTAGATGAAGAGTATCTCAAAAAAATTATCAATCTGATTTATAAGTACGACTGTCAAAATTACGTATATTTCATGACCGGAAACGACCACGTGATACCTCAACTTCGTAGACTTGCGCCTGAGATTGAAGTTTGTGTGGGCGGTGGCGACGACGCCTGGGGAATTGTTGATAGAGCAATCAAGTTCGGTTGTACAAAAGTTCAGCTTTTCAAACCGTATTTTAATCAAGAAATGATAGATAAAGCGCACGAAAACGGCATACGTTGTAACGTTTTTTGGTCTGATGATCCACAGGAAGCCAACAAATTCCTTGATATGGGAATAGACTGTATCTTGACAAACGATTATCAGCGCATAGCTACGGCGTTAGAAGGTAGAATAAAGGGTAATAAGCTTAATAAAGAAGCAGGAATTTTATGATTATAGATATGCATGCTCACAGCAAGGGCATAAGCAGATGCTGTCAGCTTACTTATAAAGAAAATATAGACATAGCAAAAAACGTAGGAATTGATGCAATAATCTTGACCAATCATTATGCTCGGGCATATCTTAAGTTTTACGATAACGTCGAAGAACTTGTTGGGTGTTATCACAACGAGTATAAAGAAGCGAAAAGTTATGGCGAGAGTGTGGGTGTAAAGGTTTACTACGGTGTGGAGATAACATTAACCGATGATATCCGCGTGCATCTTCTTGCTTATGGTGTCGACGAAAGTTTTTTATCGGCTCATCCTTACGTGTTTGATTATCCTCTGAAGAAAATACAGAAAACAGTGCACGAATACGGCGGAATTTTGGTTCAGGCTCATCCGTTTAGGTGTGGTGATAAGCTTGTGGATACGGATTATCTTGACGGAGTGGAAATAAGTTGTCATCCCAAATATTTTACAACCTCGCAGGCAGACGTGAAGAAAGTTGCAAAAGAAAAGGACGTTATTATTACTTGTGGAGCTGATTATCACGGAGATACTCCATACCGTCCAATATGTGGCCTTGTGGTAGACGAGCTTCCCAAAGATATAAACGCAATAGTGAAAATTCTCACGTCAAGCAACAAAAAGACATTGCTTATTCACGAAGTAAACGCAGAAAAACCCGAGCAGTTTTCTTATTAATATCAGTTTGTATGGCGAAAAGTGTAATAGATTTTTTAAAAAACAGTTGCAATATGGCAAATGGTGTGATATAATATTTTTACAATAAAAAAAGATGCGACCTGCAAAATTAGCAAAGAGTAGGGAAAGAACGGTGAAATTCCGTCGCAACAGTCATTACGGTAAAAGTCCGATAGCCTACCACATCTTTAAGTAACGTCAATTTTCTTGGGCAATGAAGGAAACACGTATAACCTTGATAACTAAAGGTGTTTTTTTACGTGCAAGTCAAAATTGACTTGCACGATTTTTATATTAGAAAGGAGAAATTTTATGAAAAAGATTATTAGGTTGATTGCCGTCGTTACAACTATTTTCACGTTGTTATTTTGCGTTGCATGTATGAAACCCACGCCAAAAGTTATTAAGGAAAGTGATACTTATTTTGTTATTAACGTAACGGATAAAGTTGATAACGATATTACCTTATATGAGTATATGATTACGTTGCGCGACGATGGACAAATAACGTTTACCGACGCGGATGGAATGATAACTTCGCTTAACGGATTATCTAACAAGGCAGACTGGAGCGAGGTGTGGATGATTTATACGACCGACGAGGATAATAGCAATACCGCTTGGGGACTTGTTGAGTATAACGGAAAAACTTACGGCTCGGCAATGTACGGTGCGGAAGAACTCAAGGTAAAACAAGGCGAAAGTTATATTTGGTTATATCAAAGTTTCTAAAAAAAATAGCGGAGTAAGAATGACGACTTTTACAACTAAAAACTTAATAATTGCAGGACTTTACGTGGCGTTATTAATCGTTGCGCAACTCGCTTTAAGCGCGCTTGCAGGAGTGGAAGTCGTTACCGTTTTATTGCTCGCGTTTTGTTTTGTAAGAGGAGTAAAACAAGGCGTAGTCGTAGCAACCGCTTTTTCGCTGATTAGATGCTTTGTGTTCGGTTTTACGCCAAACGTATTGAGATCGGAAGAGCACACG
>JAGAPA010000012.1 GCA_017623455.1 Clostridia bacterium
TCCCGACGATTTCTCTCCCGAAATTGCTCGGGATTCTTCTTTTATCGAGTGTTCGATAGACTTTCAATTCGGCGCACCAAACAACTTCTATCCTTCTATGGTTGGGAGTTGTTTTTTATATAAAAAATAGGGCGAGAATTTTACTTATCACCCTTTGAAAATATTAAATTCCACTTATTAAACCACCCTACAAATTGGAATTTGTTTTATTGTTTTCTGCTTACAATAATGTATGCGTTATCAGTTTCAATTACATTTACAACTGACATTGCGACATCACCGATAATCGATGTTATATTATCGAGAGTATCGGGATAGATCTTTACTTTACGATTTCCCATATCAATATATTCGCTTTGGTTCTTGTCTATGGACAAGCAAAAGATGCCGTCATCATTTAACAATTTATAAACCTTGGTAATGACAGTTGCCTTATTCTTGAAATGCATCATAGTAAGGGATGAATATATAACATCGAATGTTCTGGTAAATTGATAATCACTGAAATCATCACATATAAAAGAAATGTTCTTGTACTCTTTTAAGTTTTCTTTTGCTCGTTCAATGGTTTTTGGAGAAATATCTATACCTGTGAGGGTCATGCAAAATGGTGCAACCTTAACAGCGATTCTTCCTGTGCCAATACCGATCTCAAGAACTTTTTTATTCTTGGAAAGCTCCAATGCTTCTATAAATCGTTCGCCATCCCACTGGGACATATATTCTTGCAACATAGGAGAGTCACGAAAAGGGTCGTTATCTTCATCTATCAATAAATCGTAATGGTCGATTACATTCATCATATATACCTGCAAATTCTTATTTATCAGTGAAATTATTATACCACACATTTGTCAAACTTTCAATCCATTTTATTGAATATTTTATTAGCTTGCATGATAAAAAATAAAGATAAGGCAAAAAACCTTATCTTTATTTTTTGTTTAGATTGATTTTATCTAGTGAATTTTTTGAAAGCGAATGCTATTGCGCAAAGTCCTGCTACAAGTCCAAATACGGACATTGCGTTTTGAGCACAACCTGCTGCACCTTTAGCACCAGTTTCGCCTATTTCACCCTGCGGGCCTTGAGGTCCTTGCTCTCCTGTTGCTCCTTTAATATTACCAATCTTTTCCCACACGCTATTTTTATACTGATATAAATCATACGTTTCGGTATTGAGGAAGAAATCGTTTTCTTTCATATCGGCCGTAGGAAGCTCAGTTCCGGTAAACCACTTGTTTCCATCCGAGCCGTTCAAACCAGGCTGTCCGTCAACTCCCGGCTTTCCGTCTTCGCCGTCCACGCCGTTATCTCCGGTTTCGCCCTTGATATTGCAAATCTTTTCCCAGCCGTTTACAAACTGATAAACGTCGTTAGTTTCGCTATCAAGATACATATCTCCGGGGAATGCGGAAACGGTAGGTGCACCTTCTCCGGTATACCACTTGTTGGCTACCTTTGATCCGCTTTGGATATACGCGGTATCGATGATGATCTTTTTGATTTGAGCAGTCATTTCTTCGGCAGACGTAGTTCCAACGTTTTCAATTACCTCAACTCCATTTTTACCGTAGAGTGTAATATTTGAATTATGTCTGTACTCGTTAGTTCCCTCTCCGCCCTTTTCTTCGATATCTACGGAATAGCAATCCTTAAGCCAGATATTGTCCTCTTCTGCGTATTCTCCCGTAAGAACGTATCCTACGATTCCGCCTGCAAAATACTTATCGCTGTTTGCAAGAACGGATTCTGTTTCTTTAGCATAAAGATTGTAGCAGTTCTCTACAAGGAAAGGATATTTATCCTTATTGATATCAAACATTGTGCGAGCGTGTCCAACGATTCCGCCCCAATAAACGTTCTTGGTAAGCGCCTTATTTCCAGTATACTTGAAGTATCCGCTATTGTAAGAATTTTTAATAACGAGATTTCCTTCCATATTATCTTCCGCTTTACCACCGTTAGTAGTAGAAGCAGAGGGAGAAACAAGTCCTACGATTCCACCAAACGCACCGTCATATAGCGTTACGTCCTCGGTAAGAGTAATTCCGCCTGTAAACGAGCAGTTTTCGATTACGGAATTATAACCTGCATTACCTGCAATACCACCTACGATAGTGTGATTTCCGTCCACTTCGATTTCTACAGCCGAAGTACAGCCTCTGATTGTTGTAGCGTAAGCCGTTCCAACGATACTTCCTACAACGCCGATATGATAATATCCGTCAAATTCTCCACCAGATATGGTTTTACGATTTGATATGGTTGTATAAATCTTAACACTATCGGTAAGACGACATCCTTCGATTACGTTAAAATCCGAAGTTGCAAGTCCGTCTTCGTCTGCAATTGCACGACCTACAAGTCCGCCCGTTACGCCTCTGCTGTAAATATCGAGGTTGTCAAGAGTAAGATTTTTAATGGTTGCGCCATATATACATCCGAACAAGCCGTCCGTCCAGTTACGATTTGTTCCGTGTCCCAAAAGTCCATTGCTTGCACTTCTGGGAAGGAAGGGAACTACTCTACCGTTTTTGATAGAATAACCATTTCCGTCATAAGTTCCACCAAACGCGGACATTTGCTTACTATTTGCCGAATAATATGCTCCAATCGACTGAATTGCCATTCCCTGAAGGTCAATATCGGCATCCTGCTTAAAATATACACCGTCGAACGTTACGTCTTTGGGTGTAGATCCCGAAAGGTCGCCCTTCTTAATCTCGTCAGCCATCCACAAAAGATGTCCGGGATGATTGATAATATAAGGATCAGACTCTGTTCCCCGTCCATTGGGCTTAACTTCAGCGCCACCCCATACGTAGTTTGTTTCATCTTTATCTGCATCAAGATCGAAAGTGAATTGGTTAGCGGAATAGAAGTACTTTTCTTGGGTTACGGAATAATACTCAACGTCCACCTCACTACCACCATTGCTAAAACGGAATAATGCAACGGCTGCTATACCGTCTACTTCTCCCCAACCAAACGTGTCGTTATCTGCAGCAGCGGTATCTTTAGGATCTAAAGCATGCATAAGTGCCGAGTCAATCATCTGAGCATCGATAAGGAACTGCGAAACGGTATTTCCATGAATACCTTTACTTTGAGTCATGGTTATAAAGTTGAACTCTTGGTGTCCGCTTACAACCATCTTAATGTTTTCATGCAAAGAAGCAAACTTATTCCATACGTCTACACCCGTGTTGTTTGTTATAGCACTACTTGTTCTTTCAGCATCGGTAAGCATACCGTCGCCATGCATATAGTTGTGAAGAGTAATTACTACTTTGTGGTCTTTATTTGCCGAAACGATCTTGTTTGCCCAAATAAGAACTTCGTCGGAAGGATCCCAGTCGAGGTTTACAAACATCCACTTATTATTACCTACGGTTAACTTTTTGTAAGTGTTCTTATAATCATTTGTGGCAAACGTTCCACCGCCGTTTGAGGAAGTAAACTGTGCGGTGTATTGAGCGTCTTTTCCGAAATAATCATTGATTCCTGTTCCGCCCAACTTATTTTCGGTAACGGTAACGTCGCCCTTAGTATAGCTTACCGTCTTGTTCGGATCGCCGTAATCGTGGTTACCGTTAATTACCGAATAGTTTGTAACACCGTTAAGCTGAGAAATCGCGTCGTAAGCAACTTTCCACTCGGAAGGAAGATCGTAGTTAGTTACGTCGCCAAGTCCTGCAACGAACTCGATTTTTTGACTTTCAGCATTATCTGCAATCCATTTATAAAGTCTTTCGACCTGCTTGGTATCGTATTCGGTATCGTTTTCGGTAAGATACTGAATATCGGGAACAAACGCGAAAGTATAATCGTAATCCGAAGGTGTGGTAGTTCCATTGTCAAGCCAAACTTTATTGTAAGTAAGATCAATTCCGTTTGCACTTGCATCCAAAACGTTTTCGCCAACGTTTACATCCAAATTCCAATGAGCAAGAAGACTCTCTGCGTTTGCATCTACTCCGTTTGCATAATCGTTTGCAATTTCCTGAGCCGTTCTTTGAGAAGAGAACAACGACATATTGTACAAGCTTCCCTTAAACGTCTGCTCAAGTCCCGGACGGATATCTCCACCTACGGCAATGGGATAGTCTGTTGCTCTATCGTCAAACGTTACCCACTGAGAGTTTGTGTTTGCACCCGAAATATAATCGGTTTCTGCCAACACACCGTTCTTGTAGCACGTTGCGGCGCTATGAAGCGGATCGGACACTATTGTAATATGAGTCCACTCACCCGGTTTAATCTCAACCGTATCAAAATTTATTGCCAAAGCAGAATTAACTTTGGTGTTAAGAACGTCTTTGTACTCAAATCTGGGGCTGATATGTCCCGAAACGGAATACAAGTCAAAATGGAAATACGGAGAATTTGTATTACCCGCATAAGAGCTAAGAAGAGATCCGGGTCTTTTTGACGTATCCCAATTTGCGGGCAAATAAACCCACGTTTCAATGGTAAGCGGAACCTGATCAAGCTCGTCCCCCACAACAAAATACTGCTCGCCGTTAAAATTATAACCATCGCCTGCAGACGTTGGCTTTACCTTGCTTGCAACAATTTGAACAATGCTTTGCTCGGCATAGGCGCTTGTGTAAGAAACGCTCGGCAAGAAAGAAAAAAGCGACAATGCCATTACGAAAGACGTAATTCCTGCAATTAACTTTTTCATGTATAAATCTCCTTTAATATGATTTTTTTTAATTATAGCACAAGATATTGACAAATACAAGTTAAATATTGTAAAATAGTAGCAGAAAGTTGACCTTTGGAGGGGTTTATGAAATATATTGCATTCCCACAAGAAGAAAAGAACAGGAATATTTTATTTTCGTATTATAACTACGATTATAATTCGCCTGCATGTGAAAAGATACATTTTCACAAATACTATGAGTTTATAATAATTGAACACGGAACTATGGAAATTTTTATAGACGGTGTTTCATACGTTGCAAAAGACGGCGAATGCGTTATTATCCAACCGTATCAAGCTCACAGTTTTCATCTGAACGAGAATAGCAAAAATTTGACTTATAATTTCTTAAAAAATTATGCCTCGTCATTTGATGCTTTTAACAGTCAGAAAAGAATTTTAAAGCCAATATTTACAATTTCGTCGATAACGAGCGAATTTATAATAAATAAATCAAAGGAACTCTTCGGTCGCAAGCAAGTTTTTCGCTCTCCGCCAGATAAGAAGTATGAAACGGATATAAAAGCCATAACCTACTCGCTCTGCTCCGAATTCCTAAAAAGTGCCGAATTTACTTCCGTAAACACAAAATCTCAAAACATAATAATGGAAGTTATCGAATATATCTGCGACAACTTTGAACAAAACATTTCCCTAAAAGAGTTCGCGCTAAAGCATAACTATAATTATCAGTATCTATCACGTAGATTTAACACGTTTTTCGACACGGGCTTTAAGGAGGTCTTAAACAGATACAGAATTGAACAAGCTATATCCTATCTTGAAGAAACCGATCTTCCAATATCATCAATAGCATTTGCAAGCGGATTCCAATCCATACGCTCATTCAACGACGCATGTCTGAAATACTACAATAAAACGCCTTCTAAAATACGTAAAAAATAAAGAATACGCCGACTTAAAAATCGGCGTACTTTTTATTTGCGTGATAAAAAACTTTCGGCATTGGAACACATTATCGCATCCACAACTTTTTTATCGTATCCAAGATTTTTCAACCTATCCTCTATCTTGTAAAAATCGGAATAATCGTCTATACCCACAACTCCATTATCAGTACCGAAAAAATCAGTACCGATAGCAAGATTTCGAAAAGAAAACTTCGAACAAAAATAATCAATATGCTTAACTAAATCGTCAATTGATGCGCTATTTTTCTCGGTGAGAAAACCCCTAACGAACGTAAGCCCAATTATACCGTTTTTTTCTATTACAGCACGTATTTGTTCGTTGGTAATATTACGCTTATGCGGATGTACTGCATCGAAGCACGTATGACTTACAAGCACACGTTCGGCAATTTCTATAGCATCAAAGAAGGTTTCGCGATTGAGATGCGACATATCAAGCGCTATATTATTTTCGTTTAATAGGCGTATGATATCCGCGCCCTTTTTCGTAAGAGAGCCACAAGCGAACGCACCTGCTCCATACTGATTTTCTCCATTCCAAGTAAGCGTTATGAACTTTGGGGAAAATGGCAAGATATCAACAAAATCATCAATTCCGCCGATATCCTCTATAGACAAATTTTTAAGAGATTTTGCCCACGAAAAAGAATTAAGATATCGAGCGTTTTGTCCGCCTAAAAACAACGCGTAACACACGTTTGCGCCGTCCGTTAAGTCCTTTTCTATCTTACGTCGTTTCTCGTTTTCAGTTAAGTTTTCGTAAGTTATTAAGTCGTTATGCAAATCTATCATAATTATTTATATTTCGTTTAAGCATAAAACGTTACAAAAAAAACAGTCCTTCAGTTAGGAAAGACTGTCTTTTGTTTTTAAGTTAGATTAGAACTGGATGTCCTTAAGAAGATCTGCGAAAGGATTGTTTGCCGTATCTTCGCTCCATTCCTTA
The DNA here is from genome assembly GCA_017623455.1 of Clostridia bacterium. Classification (GTDB taxonomy): domain Bacteria; phylum Bacillota; class Clostridia; order Christensenellales; family Pumilibacteraceae; genus RUG12826. The sequence continues at coordinate 6,593 of JAGAPA010000012.1, forward strand.
CTCTCTTCGTTTTCATCGTTCTTCTTAGCTCTTACCTTCTTAACCTTCTTTGCAGGCTCTTCTGCATTTTCGGTTACTTCTTCAACGGGCTTAACTTCCTCGGGAAGGCATGCCTTGATAGAAAGATTGATCTTGCGGTTTGCTTCGTCGTAGGACATTACCATAACTTCTACTTCGTCGCCAACCTTTGCAACTTCGTTGATATCCTTAACGAAAGTTCTGGATACTTCGGATACATGAACAAGACCTTCAATCTTAGGTTCTACTTCTACGAATACACCGAAGGGAACTACGCTTACGATCTTACCGGTAAGCTTAGATCCAACAGGATGCTTTTCCATGCATGCAACGAAGGGATGGGGCTGTAACTGCTTGTAGCCCAAGGAAACCTTGTTCTTTTCTCTGTCAGCGGAGAGAACGAGGAATTCGTAGTTCTTGCCTACTTCCAAAACTTCGTCAACAGTCTTGATGTGAGTCCAAGACAAATCAACAATGTGTGCCAAACAATCAAATCCGTCTACGCTTACAAATGCGCCGAAAGGAGTGATACGTTTAACAACACCGCTTACAACAACGTTGGGAACAACGTTAGCCCAGAATATCTCTTCCTTAACTTTTCTCTCTTCTTCCACTACTTTGCGGTGAGAAACTACAATCTTGTGCTTTCCGTCATCGATTTCGAGAGCGGAAACAACAAACTCTTTGCCAACAAAAGGCTTAAGATCCTTAACAAATCTTTCCTTTACCTGGGACGCGGGCATAAATACGGTATAAGTACCGAGTTTAGACAACAAACCTCCCTTTACTTCCTTTTCGATTTTAATGGTAAAGGTTTCACCGTTACGGATTGTTTCTACAATTTTGTCAGCTTCCTTAATAGCGTCAACGGCTTTCTTAGAAAGGATTACACAACCGCTGTCGGGATCGTTAGCGGTAACAATCTTAACCTCAATCTTATCTCCCTCAGCAAACTGAGCGGGATCATACGAACCGTCAAGGTTTACGTCGTCCTTACGAACGAGACCGTCTTTCTTTCCACCGATGTTTACAAGAATACCGTTATCGTCTGCCGAAACTACGGTACCTTTAATACGCTTACCGGGCTTGTAGTCAACAAAAGATTCTTCTACTGCTTTTGCAAAATCTTCAGTAACTTTTGCTTCAAAATTCTCCATGTACTTTTTTACCTCCATAATCGATTCCTCGGGAACCGACGCACCCGCTATTATTCCAATAGCGTCTTTCGTGCTAAAATTTATTCTTTCTAAATCACAAAGGGAAGAGACGTAATAGGTCTTAGGGTTTATAGCCTTGCTTACGGAAAACAGCTTAGCAGTATTTGAACTGTTTTTACTTCCGATAACCAAAACTTTATCACATTCGGACGCTAATTTTTCCGCTTCCTTTTGACGACCAACAGTAGTATAACAAATTGTATCAAAAATTTCAACTGTTTTAAGTTGTATATTTTGAATTTTTTTTAAAAATATATTATATAAAGGCACCGAAAAGGTGGTTTGCTCAACAAAACATACTTTTTCGTCGGGATGAAGTGATTTTAGCGACTCAAATTCATCCGCTCCGTCCCATATAACCACCTCTCCTTCGCACCTGCCGGCAATGCCGACAACTTCGGGATGAGATGGAGTGCCGAGGATTATTATTTTATAACCCTTGGCAGAATATTCCTTTACGATAGAATGTATCTTCGCAACGAACGGACACGTTCTGTCAACAATCTCCGCTCCCGTTTCTCTGAGTTTTTGCTCTGTAAGAGCAGTTACCCCGTGAGAACGAATGATAACTGTATCCTTTTCCGTTATTTCGCTGACGTCGTTTACAACTCTTACGCCTTTAGCTTTTAATCTTTCTATTACGGATTCGTTATGAATAAGCTGACCGAACGTGCAAGTATTGGAACCTGCTCTCTCAATCGCTGTATCTACAGCATTTTTTACTCCAAAACAAAATCCGCTTTTATCAGATACGATAATCTTCATACTCAATCAATCTTTATAACGAAATCTCTTTTCTTGTGAATCTTCTTTTGCTCTTTATAAAGTTTTTTAAGTTTCTTTTTCCCGCCGTCTTCCATATAAGCATCCATAAACTGCTTTGCTTCCAACATTTTCTCCGTAAGCAAGGTATTGGCTTCCTCTATGGCTTCCGCATCAAGTTTTCTGCCCTGAAACTCCTTAAAATCAAAAGGCTTACCCACGTATAAATAATTGCGAGTGAATATCTTATGCTTTTTATATATCATAACGGGAAGAACCATTGCCCCCGTCTTTGCAGCAAACAACGCGGTTCCCTCCTTTAACGGTTGCATATCCGTTGTTCCGGTCTTGTTTCTCGTTCCCTCAGGGAAAATCATAACGTCATCACCGCCCTTAATGGACTTTAATATTCCCTTTACAGCAACAAGATCTCCGCCCGGCTTTTCTCTGTCGATAGGTATTGCGCCTAAGTTTTTAAGCCATCCACCGATAAGAAACATTTTTCCCGTTTCCTTCTTGGTTACAAAACGCATATACTGATCCATGTGTGCAAGCAATAAGATAGGATCGAAAAACTGTAAATGATTAGAAACTATAAACTTAGTGTCATCTCTTGGAATTTCCTCACCAAACATATATGCCGGACAAATAAAGTTGCCCAACCATTTGATTAGTTTCAGGTACTTTTTATACCATTCTTGCGGTGTCAATTCTTTTTTCATAATTATTTAACAATCTCCGAAATTTTTGCACAAACCTGTTCTATGTTCATACCCGTAGTATCAATCTCTATTGCATCATCTGCTTTTTTAAGTGGAGAGGTAGCTCTGTGTGAATCGTTATAGTCCCTTTGCTCAATTTCTTTCTTTATGCTTTCAAAATCCGCACTCTGACCCTTTTCGAGCAATTCCTTATATCTTCTATTAGCACGCTCTTCAACCGTTGCGGTAAGAAAGAATTTGTATTCCGCATTTGGAAAAACGACCGTTCCGATATCTCTTCCGTCTAAAACCGTACTCTGCTTGCTTGCAATCTTACGCTGCATATCCACAAGCTTTACTCTGACAAAGGGAATCGCAGATACGTCGGACGCCATTTTTGATATATGATTAAGACGGATATCCTTGCTTACGTCTTTTCCGTCAAGCCAAACAGTCTGAGCTCCGTCTACGTACTTTATTTCTATATCAGCACTGTCAAGAAGCTCTTTAACTCTTTCGTGATCGTCTACCCCACAGCCGTCGTTGTACACTTTAAGCCCTATCGCCCTGTACATTGCTCCCGTATCAAGATAAACAATATTGAGCTTTTTAGCCAAAAATTTTGCAACAGTACTTTTTCCTGCCCCTGCAGGTCCGTCAATCGCTATAACCATTTATTTTCTCCTTTTCTACTTTGTTTATATGTTCTGCAACAAGACGTGCTGTTGAGAGCGCAATTTGTATATTATATCCGCCGGTAAGCGCGTCTACGTCGATAATTTCTCCTGCAAAGTACAGTCCTTTTACCATTTTACTCTGCATATCTGAAGGATTGATTTCCTTTACGTTAACCCCTCCCGAAGTAACTATTCCTCGCGATACGTCGGAAAGCCTTTTTACTGTAAAACGCATTGCTTTAAGACCGCGAATAAGATTTTTTCTGTCTTCTTTAGTTACTCTATCTGTGCGTTTATCACCCGATACGGAACAAAATGAAAGATAATACGCAATCATTTTGGTCGGTAACAACGTTTTAGCTACGTCGAGCACGGTCTTGTTTTCCTTTTTGGCAAACTCTCTAAGAAGCCTGTTTTCCAACGTTTCTTCGGTGAGCGCCGGCTTTAGGTCTAAATATATCTCCAATTGAGAAAGCTCGGATTTGTTTATCTTACTGCTTAAGGAAAGCACGGTCGGTCCGCACAAGCCCTTTTTGAAAAACTCTGCATCCCCAAAATCCTCGTACGTTCTTTTACCATCCACCACTTTAACTCTAACGTTCTTTAAGTCCAAAAATGCAAGTGAGGAAACGTCCTCATTCGTTTCAATGGGCACTAATGCAGGATATGGGCCCGTTATGGAATGTCCCAACTGTTTTGCAAGCAAATATCCGCTCCCATCGCTACCCGTTTCGGGATAACTTATACCTCCCGTACATAATATCAATTTATCAAAATTACGTATTTCCCCCAAACTGTCAGTTACGTTAAAACTTTCATCCTGATTCTTCGCTACTGATTTTACCTGTGAATACACAAACTCGGTATTATTGTGTTTGCAAAGATTTACCAAAGTTGCGGTAACGTCCGAAGCCTTATTTGAAGCAGGGAAAACTCTTCTGCCTCGCTCCGTGACAAGTCTAAGCCCGTTTTTTTCAAAAAACTCTACTGTATCGGTTGGAGTAAAAGACCTCAAGGCGCTGTACAAAAAACGAGGATTAGTAACGACGTTTTCCATAAACTCTTCAACCGAGCACGCATTTGTAAGGTTGCAACGACCTTTACCCGTAATATTAAGTTTTACGCCCGGTTTTGAGTTTGCCTCAAACACCGTAACTTCCGAATATTTAAGTTGCGACGCTACAAACAATCCGGCAGGACCGGCACCTATTACAGCTACTTTCATATAAACTCCAAACTTTTTCTATATTATACACAAAATTAATAAATTAATCAAGTATTTGAAAGTTATATTATGTACGTAACTTATGCCATATAGTTTTTAATACTACTAAGTCCTTTCCTTATTCCTTCTATGCAATCTTCCGGACCTTCGTATTCTACCGAAAGATATCCGTCGTATCCTATACTTTTCAGTATTGCATAGCATTGCTCTGTATTTACGTCTCCATAACCGATAGACATTCCCACAAGGTAATTACAAGCTCTGCTTTCGAACGAATGATCGGGCTTTCCGTTCTTTCTTGGCGTTATATAAAAATCCTTGAAATGCACGTGCACGGCATAAGGTGCAATACGCGACACAGCCATAACGTTATTTTCATCCACACACGCAAAATTACCCACGTCCAAAAGTATACCGAAATTCTCGTGATTTACAGCGTTGAATAATTTTTCTACTCTATCGCTGTCTTGACAAATTTTACCGTGATTTTCGATACAAGTAGTAATGCCGAGAGATTTTCCGTAGTCACTTATTCTGCGAATGTTTTTAGCAATAGTGGGTAAAGACAAATCAAAACTGCGATATCTCTCCAACGCAAAAACCGCGTCGTGACGGAAAACTTTTGCTCCCAATATTTTTGCAACGTCAAGCTTTCCTTTTACTCTCTCATACTCTTTATCGTCTTCCTCGTCCGTTGCCTTACACATGCAGGCTCCTACGGTGTAAGCATTTATATCAAAACCGATTTCGTCAGCATGCTTTCTCAATTTTTCAGCAAGCTCTATCTCCTCTTCGTGGCTTTGTACGGGAAGATCTATAAACTCTATAGCATCAAAGCCCATCTCCTTTGCTTTATCCATTGCTCCGAACAAATCGAGTTTTCCCGATTTTAAATACTGATTAAACGAATACGAACTTACGGATATTTTCATGATTATCAATTCCTTTGAAATTATTATTTGTGTTTATGCAACATTTTTATTATACTACAATTTTTATATAAAATCAATGGTATATGCAAATTGCTTCTTATCAATTTTTTGGCTGTTTGTTAACATTTTTTACAGAAAACATTAAATATTGTTATGTAATCATAAAAAAAGCCTAACCGCACTATACACGCGATAAGGCTTGTTTCTTTTTTTATAACTTCATTAAATATTCAATCTCTTCGGGTCTGAGATCTCTGGACTCGCCTCTTGATAATCCTCCCAACTTCAAGTTTCCAATTGCAACTCGTTTTAAGAACACTACCTCTTTATTGATAGTTTCGAACATTCTTCTTATCTGTCTATTACGTCCTTCCGTTATCGTAATCTCAAAACGCGAGAGTTTTCCATCAAACTCAAGCAAGGTTATCTTGGCTTTTTTAGTACGCGTACCGTCAAGCTCGACTCCTTTACGAAGCTTTGCAAGATCAGCCTCCGGAACCTGACCTTCCACTTTACAAATATAGGTTTTGCCCACGTCACCCGAAGGATGCATAAGCCGATTTGCCAAATCACCGTCGGTAGTAAGCAATAATAATCCCTCGGAATCATAGTCAAGACGACCTATTGGGAAAATTCTCTTTCCTTTATAGTTTGCAGGGAGGTAATCCATAACCGTTTTTCTTTCTCTTTCGTCGGACACGGTGCATACGACCCCTTTAAGCTTGTTCATCATGAGATAAATATGTTTATGAGGCAAACGAACGGCTTTACCGTCAAGCATTACCGTATCGTTATCCACGTTGATCTCCGTAGCCAACGCGGTAACAACCTTCCCGTTAACCTTTACTCTGCCCTCTAAAACATATTGCTCGGAATTTCTTCTGCTTGCAACTCCGCACGATGCCAAAAACTTATTAATACGCATAACTTAATTTACCTTACGTCGTTAGTTTTGCAAAAATTCTTTCAGTTTATCCCATAGATTTTTGCTTTCGACATTATATATAGTAAATAAATTATCGAAAAAAATCAACTGTTTATCAACAAAAACTTCAATTTTTCCGTTTTTTATTCCTTTTTTTACGGGCGCAGTCATATTTTCTATGCCACTCACCTTAATTTCAAGACCGTTTTTCTCGCTATTCTTTAGCGGATATGCAAATTCTTTGGATGGGGCAAGATGCACTGTTTCGGATTTTCCGCCCTCAACGCCTGCCTGCGCAACCGATTGTTTATCTATGATCTTAACAAGACTATATTCGTCAAACGCACGGTTTATAAGCTCTGCGCTACGATTAAACATATCCGGACAATCAAGCACTACGCAAATAACGGTCATATCATCCCTTGACGCCGAAGACACAAGGCATCTGCCTGCCTTTTTCGTATAGCCCGTTTTAATACCGTTCGCCCCTTCAAGCATTGTAAGCATCTTGTTTTTATTTGTCAGCACCCTGCAATAACCGTCGCTGTTTTGTATTCGCGTTTGTTTTGTAGATACGATTTGCAAAAACTCATCGTTTTTCATTGCATAGGCGGAAATGCGCGCAAGATCGAGCGCCGTGGTATAATGCCCCTCATCGTGCAAACCGTGAGGGTTTGTAAAATTAGTATTCTGCGCTCCTGCTCTTTGTGCCGTTTCATTCATCATACGTGCAAACCCGTCAATACTTTTACCTACCGTTACCGCCAACGCCGTTGCGCAGTCGTTTCCCGATCTCAGCATAAGCCCATACAAAAGGTCTCTTATCTTTAATTTCTCGCCTTTCTTCAAATAAACTGACGAACCTTCCACCCCAACAGCTTCATCGGGCACGGCAACTTCTTTATCTAAATCCTCACAATTCTCTATTACGGTAATACACGTTGCAATCTTGGTAGTACTTGCCATGGGAAGTCTGACGTTTTCGTGGCTTGAATACAGCAATCTACCGCTGTCGCGCTCAATTACCGCCATTCCCTTTTCGGTATAAGCCTGCACTTCACTCGTTTTTTGCATAAAAGGGAATAGCGATACAATCAATAAAAAACAAACTACTATGCTAATTATTTTTCTTTTCATTGTTTTTACTCAACACAGCTTTTACAAGCTCGGGAACAGCTTTAGCTACGTACTCCATAATACTTTTATCGTCCATACAAACAAGCTTTACGTGAGAGCCGTCGCAAACCAAGAAACCAACGGGATTTACACTCATTCCCGTTCCGCTTCCTCCTGCAAAGGGGATGTCGGGAAAATCAAAGCTTCCCGTACCGTATTCTCCACCACCCGTTAAAAAACCCATAGTTATTCTGCATACAGGAATTATCGAAACTCCGTCGTTGGTGACAACCGGGCTACCAAGCACCGTATCTGCCGAAAGAATTTTCTTTATTCCATTGTATGAATTATCCATCATCCGCTCAAGCGGTCTGTCCTTTTGTTCCGTTAACATTTATATATTTCTCCTTTTTTATTTTGTCGAATTTTGCGTTATACTTTATTTTTCCGACAGCAAACGCTATTAACTCTTTTACGATGAGCGCAATCGAAACGTTTACACTGACGCTTACATATATCCACGCAGTATTCTCATTGGATACTTCGCCTTTATAAGAAGCTATCACTTGCTGTGTATCCGCAACGTACCTGATAGCGCTAAACAGTAATCTTTCAGCAAGCGCATACAGCAAAGCTGAAGCCATAGCATCGTCCTTCTTTCCAACGGACGTAACAACGTCTATGCTTTTAACGTCAACCGTAGGTCTGTACTCGCTGTTTATAAAGCTTGCCACGGAGTTTTCGTCCTCACTGTCGTTCGTAAGATTAAAAAATATGGTTTTCCCTAATATTTTTATAAAAAGTCTGAACTTTCCACTCTTTTGTGAAAAGCGCAGAAACAGCCTAACAATGGGAAGAAAAGACAAGCACACAACGGAATACAACTTTAGTTGCAATACGTCAAGACGGAACTTTACCGTCACTGCGAAATTAGAATAAATTATTATACCGAAAATTAAAAAAGCACAACAGATCTTCACGTATCTATTGTGCGTATTGTTTGATTGAATTATGTATTTTATTCTACTTTTACAACGTCTTCGCCCTGTAAAAAGTCGGGAGTTTCTTCTTCGGGAAGGTTTACTTCCTGCCGGTCGGGCAATTCCGTTTGTGCGGATTCTTCTTCGGGGATATCGAAATGATTGTATAAAGAACCTGCATCTTCCTCCTGCTTTACACCGCCCGTTTCAAGCACTCTTAAAGATTCGAGCAAGGTGTTGTAATCGGGAAGCTGGTCTACGGACTCTATCTGAAAACGCTTCAAGAATTCTTCGGTCGTTCCAAACAGTAAGGGTTTTCCCACGCTGTCTTTTCTGCCCACAACCTCGATAAGATTATGCTTGAGTAACAGCTGAATAGTATACTCACTGTTGTTTCCTCTAATCTGTTCGACTTCCAATCTGGTTACCGGCTGGCGGTAGGCAATAATAGCAATGGTTTCGAGAGCAGCCGACGATAAGTCTTTTTCCTTGATGGGGTTAAGAACCAAGCTGATAAGGTCTACGTAAGCGGGATTGGAAGAAAACTGAACCTTTCCGTTGTAGGTAATAAGGTGAATTCCGCATTTACCGCTGTATTTCTCTTTTAGTTTCTTTATTGATTTTTCTATATTTTTCTTATCTACGTTCATTTGCTCGGCGATATCGGATATTCTTAGTCCGTCACCCGAAATAAACAACAAACTTTCCAATACTTCGTCCAAAACTTCGGTACTAATCATTTTAGTTTTACTCCTTTTGATCCACTACGCTGACGTCTTCGGTTTTTTCTCTGTTTTCCTCGTCCTTATCTTCCTCGGAAGTTTTTTCGATAATAATATCTGCAAAAGGACCGTCCTGAATAACGTGCAGATACTGTACCTTCAAAAGCTCCAAAACAGCCTGAAAGGTCGTTATAATCTCTATTTTGCTGTAATCTTCCTCAATAAGATCTTCGAACAGCAGGCGCGGAGAACGGGTAAATATATCCTTAAGCTCCACGATTCTCTCTTCTACCGTAAACCTATCTCTTACGATTGTTTTTACCTGATTTTCCTTTGCTTTTTGCTCGATCTTGAAAAACATTTTCTGCAATGCTTTAACAAGTCCATCCATATTCATATCCGCAAGCACAAAACGCGGTTTACCTACGGAAGAATCGGGAGCGCGGTAGAAGCTGTCGGTATTCTCATAATCCTTCATCTTCTTACTTGCATCCTTAAAGAGCGGATAATACTTTTCCTTATACTCCAACAGCTTGCGCATAAGTATCTTTTCCGGATCTTCATCATCGGGCAATTCCACGATAGGAGGCGTGGGCAACATTTTTTTTGATTTTATCTCTATAAGACATGCCGCAACCTGCAAAAACTCGCTTGCCTTTTCCATATCGAGCCTTTCAACCTGATCCATAGCCTTAAGGTATTGATCGGTAATATGGGAAACGAATATCTCGCTTATGTCTATTTTTGATTTACGGATAAGAAACCACAGCAAATCTATCGGGCCCTCGAAATTCTCGAGCCTGATTACGTATGAATCTTCGTCGTACACGTCGGTGTTTGCCAAAGAATCTATATATTTTTGTATATCTGCTTTTCTCTTCTCGTCCATAAAAATCCCTTATACAAACAATGGTAACCAAATTCTGTAGAACAACTCGATTATCTTTCCGCCCAAAAACTCCATATACCAATACCCCGGATTGAAATAGTCGGGTAAACCGAAAAGCTCCGCCACGTAAAAAGTTATTGCAACACAAATAAAAATGTACATTGCAAAATCTCTGAGCCATCTTACGAACGGATGGGTACAACCGAAAATACTTTCTATAACGTTATATCCGTCAAGCGGATACATGGGAAGAAGATTAAACAAAAATAAGCTTACTCCCACAGTACAAACCGAAGTAAAAAACGTTTCCATCAACTCATAACCGCGCAATCCCTCAATACTGTCGGACATTACGGGGTAAAGAAATTTTGCAAGCAATAAAATAACGGGCACCATCAAAAACGAGATAAGCAAATTCAATACTACACCCGATAACGCAACGGTAATAATTCCAACCTTTCTGTTCTTGAAATAGTACGGGGTAATGGGAACTGCTTTTGCATACCCGATTCTAAAAACCGCAAAAAGCAAAAAGCCGAACAGATCGAAATGACGCACGGGATTTAACGTAAGTCTTCCTGCTTTTCTTGCTGTCGGATCACCGTTAAGGAGCGCAACGTACGCATGGGCAAACTCATGCAAAATAATACACAGCATAGCTGCAAGTAAAAATATGAGATACTTCAAAATTTCCATACTACGTAAACCTCCTTTTATATATTTTCATACAGTTTAGTATTATAACACGAAATCGCTTTTAAGTCAAACGGAAAAATAAGATAATTTTAAGCATTTACAAAATATTTACCCAAGGTTTTATCGTCTTGTTAAAAACCGCGAATAAACAAAACAAACGGTGCGTTTTATATTGTCAAAACACACCGTTTATATCAGACATAGTACTTCACTTTTACCAGTTTTTTGCAAAATCTACAATAAAATCGCCATAATTTTTACTTTCCACGTCGTTTTTTGCAACAATTTTAACCTTATACTCTTTGCCGTCATCGAGGGTAAAAACAGACTCTCCAAGCTCATCACCGGCTCTTATCGGAGCGCAAATATCATAAATTACAGTCTTTTCCGTTATGTTCTGAGCGGAATTTTTCTTTCCAAAAGATTTAAGTGAATTTTTGTAAACACACTCCACTGTGTCGGATTTTGCATTTTTCACACTTACCTTTTCCTTTACTGCTTCTCCCTCTTTTACTATGCACTTATTCTCGTAAGAGGCAAAACCTTTATTCAACAGCGCGGTTACACTTGCATTTCTCGTCTTGGAATCAGGTGCGCCAATAATAACACAAACAAGCGAAGTTTCTCCCCTTGTAGCCCTACACGACAAGCACGACAGCGCCTCTTTCGTAAACCCCGTTTTTCCTCCGTCCATTCCATTGTAAAACCTAACAAGCTTGTTAGTATTGGTAAGCGATGTTGTCCTTCCGCTCGGATGTTCAATATCATACATCCACACTTTTGCATACTCGAAGAACTTATCGTTTTGCATAAGGTAACGCGTTATCGTAAGAACGTCTTTAGCGCACGAGTAGCCGTCGGGATCGGGAAGCCCGGTACAGTTTACGTAGTTCGTATTCTCCATACCAAGTTCCTTTGCCTTCTCGTTCATTTTTGCCACAAAACTATCCACACTTCCTTCAAGATGCTCGGCAAGAGCAACACAACTATCATTTGCAGACGCAACGATTACGCTTTTTATAAGCTCCTCTGCCTTATACGTTGAATTCTTGTCCAAAAACGCTTGAGATCCACCCATAGAAAAAGCATACTCACTTACCGTAATATCATCGTTATAGTTAAGCCGTCCGTCTTTAATTGCATCAAAGACGAGAGATAACGTGGTTATCTTTACCATACTTGCAATCGGATATTTCTCCGTTTCGTTTTTACTCTCAACTATTTCTCCGCCGTAAAAATCCGCAAGCACGTAGGCTTTTGCGTTTACGTTACAATTTTCTTCCGCATTAACAATTACTCCTACCCGAAAAAAGCTTAACGAAATAAAAGCAATCGCTAAAATCAATGAAATAAATATTTTCTTTTTCATAAAAAAATCCCCTTACCTTAGTTTGGGGAATTTTTTGATTTTTATGTAAATAAATTAAGAATACCAAAGCTTAGGCATAAAACAATATTAACGATAAGACAAATTAACGCTATTACACCTGCATTTATAAGATACTCTTCCGTTATCCAATCTTTGCATAACGTGCGTTTTTCGCTGTTATTCAGCAAATATAAAACCTCAAGCAAAATACAAAACAACAGTTCCGCCACGCACACAATAAGCGACGGCAAAAAAGCTTTAAGCCCAAAATACACCATTATTACCGCCATACGGTGAAAAACCTCATACGCACGGTAACAAAGAAGAATAACAGCAAGTTTGCAAGTTATTTTGTTAGCCTTTGACAAAACGAGCAATACAATATATAATATCGCGCTCACAAACACGCTTACAACAATACCGCCTCCGTCCACGTCTGATAGATATACAAAATACACATTGCCCGACGTTTCAAATACCGTTTGTACGTTACCACTCAGAGCAACAATGCAACCCAGCACCCCTCCGACGATAATCAATACATTGATAAATATTACCGTTTTAAGATTTTTAGAAATGAAATTTTTTACGTCAACCTTGATATTATATAAATCCATACGAATTTATATTCGGTAAAGCTTTTGAATTATGCATCAAAACCTGCTTTTTAAGTAAAAAAATAAATTTTTTATTATTAACCTTGCCCGTTTTCCAACAAAGCTTGGCGTATCTTTGTTGCATATCTTGCTCTAAAAATGCTTTTGCAATGGCATTGGACACACTCTTTTCTATACTATTTGCTTTTATATCAAACCTTTTTGCAACCTCAAAATACACTTCGTTTAACCTTAAATCTTTTGAGCACAGTATCTTCAATATTTCAAAACAGTACTTATAACCTTTTATGTTTGGTCTTATTTTATTTTCCAATAATACCGATTGTATAATCTTTCCGTTCATACTCTAAATATACTACTTATACACGGGCATAATAAATAAAACTTTGTTTTACTTTGGCGTTTCTTAACGATAAAAAGCACCCCAAATCCATAAAATAGATTTGAGATGCAATATCATTATTCAATATTTACAATAAACAACTCCGAGCCACGTTCTGTTCCAAATTTATTTGCATAGTTTAACGTTGCGATTACGTATAATTTTCCATTACTCTCTACCGCGCAAGGATAATGACAAGCCGTTGCGTTTCCTCTTTCTGTATCCATGTCAAAAAGAACAGCTTTTTCGGTCATTTTAATAGAATTTTTCTCTGAAAAATATACAACAAGACGACTTCTATCAAACTTATCTACGTTTGCAACCAAATAATTCCTACCGTCTTTTAACGTTCCAGCGTAAATTTTAGAATTAACGTAAGGAATATCGTGAGCATACGCCTCACTCCAACTTTCTCCAAAATTCTCTGATTCGTAAACAATAGGCACTTTACGCCTATCATTGCGGTTAAACATATATAATTTATCCGCACATTCTATAACCGTAGTTTCGGGATGAACAAGTTTTTCTCCATCCGCTAAATCTCCGTTTTGCGCAACCTTTACCAATCGCCATTCCACGTCAAGCTTTCCATTATCAGAAATAAGCACTGCAGGGGTTATTGGAAATCCATCAAGTTCTCCCACTCTTCCTGGCAATATAAGTTTTCCATTAGATAATTTTATTACATTTGTGTTAAGTTTGAAAGGAATAGGGCGCGACCATAGCTTTATGAATTGATCAGTATTTTCATCTAAAACGTACAAATCCAACGAATGAATATGATCGGGCGCAACCATTTGATTGAGAAACATATATAATTTACCGTCACCAATTCCGTATACGGGTGGACAAAATAGAATTTTTCCACTCTTATCTTCGGCTATTATTTCACTATTAATCCAAGTTCTTCCACCATCATACGAACGTTTTTCTATAATTGGGGTATAACCAATAAGTTCTTTTTTTACACAATTATACCAAGACGCGTATAAAACCCCTTTAAACTCAATTATTGCGCTTTCATGTAAAAACGCGAATTTATCGTCGGGAATTGATACGGAAACTCTTTCTATTTTAGGCGATACGTCTTGCAAATCACCGCTTAAAAAACTCATAGCGTCCATTTTTGACGTAAGTAGGCAGTCGTTAAGGTCGTAAAACGGCAAAAACACTTTATTTTTATTTTTTTCCCTAAACTCGGTGGGCGCACATCCTACTATTTTAGAGAAAATTTCAGTAAAGTATCCTAAATTATTAAATCCACATTCTTGCGCTATTATAGAAATTTTATCAACTGAAGAAATAAGTAATTTAACAGCCTTCTCCATTCGTTTTTCGTTTCTATACTCGCTTATGGTTTTATCGGTTTTCTTCTTGAACACGTGACAAAGATAGTAATAACTAACGTTAAGCCGTTTTGCAATTTCTTCCACGCTTAAATCTTCGCTTAAATTTTCATTGATAAAGCGCTTTATATCTTTTACAATATCCACGTCCACGTTTTCGCGCGCGTTTTTTACAATATCAATAATTTCGCCAAGCGTATTTTCATCCCTACTTTCGCCGTTTTCAAAACACCTAATTAACTCGTCAAGTTTTGCATAGTCAATCCCAACGCTTTTAATACAATTATAGCCAAAAAAATCGAAAACCTCAGATATTGGCGAGCCTTCAGCCTTATCTAATAAAATTTTTGCCAGATCAATACTTTTCATATACGCCTCCGTTGTTTACTTCATAATAACACAACTAGACCTAAAAATCTATAACTAAATTGTTCAATTTTATCTATTCGCATTTACAATGCTTTATTTTAGTGGTATAATAGGACTATATTCTAAGTTTTTCGTTATACAGTTAAAAATTTAGCGATTTTATATGAATTTATTGTAAGCGAGGATAGTTTATGTACATACTAAATTCAACCTCTCAAAACAATTATAATTTTCCCGCACGCTTTCATTCCTCGTCAAATTATCACGAGCAAGAAAACATTAATCACGTGAAAGGCATGAGTTCATACCAAATTTTAGCAATAATAGATGGGAAAGACACGGTTGAACACAATGGTAAAACTTTTCCATTACACAAAGGTTGCGCTTTCTTTACTGCGCCCTCTACACCCGTGAAATATACAAACGAGGGCGGATTAATAAGTATTTTGTTACGGCTAGGGGAAATGCTATAAACGAGATTTGCCAAACAAATAAAATTAATGTCAATTATAAAGTAAAACACGGTAAGTTAATACACTTACCGTGTTTTAATAAGACAAACTATACAATTTTGTATCGTTATTTCATAAAAAACTTTATTCTTCAGCAACGGCTTTAATATTAAACGTTGCGCCCGCAAGTTCGTTGTTATACACCGTCAAAGAGATTTTTCCTGCCTTTTTTGTACGGATTACGGCAAGCGCTCTGCCCTTAAACACGTGGCACTTGTTGCTTGTATAATCATCTTCGTTGCAAGGATTTGCACTATAGATTCCCAGAAGCTCTCCTCCCCAAACCTTACATTCAATCTCGCCTTCGTAGTCGGTACATACTCTGCCGTTTTTATCGGTAACAGTAATATCCACGTAACAAAGATTTCTGTTGTCTGCCTTAATTGTTTTAAGCTCTGAGGAAAGGTTGATTTGCGAGGCTTTATCGCAGGTTTCAAGTTTGTAAGAAGCGCTAACGCTACCGTTTCTATAAGCAATAGCTTCTATATAACCTTTTATATAAACAGTTTCTAATGACGCAATAGCCTTTTTAGGCACACTTTCGCCTATCTTCTCACCGTTTACAAACCACTCTACCTTGTCAGCGCTTGTGTAAGTTTCTACCTTGATAGGTTTTCCCACATATTTATCGTCATACGTCCAGCTCTCGTTTACGTCGTAAAAATGCCAATGCGTTCCCGAAAAACCTTCACCAAAATGCTCGGGGTGTGTGGTAAAAATTCTAATTTCCGTATCTTTACCCCAAACAGCCTGTCTGAAGTATGATTGCGGACGGCGATTGCAACACATATCCAAGTCGCCCTGATAACAGCTTCTCCAGGGATAATACAAAGGTCTTATCTTTCCCACCTTTCCATCTCTTGCCCATTGAGCTAAGCCTGTTCCGACTTCTCCCATATTATCATAAGCAGTCCAAACAAAATCACCTAAAATATAGTTTCTCTCATTGATTTTTTGCCAAGCATCATACGCATCAATGGCGTGAGTTTCGCTGCCCCAAATAGGCTTGTCGGGATAATAACTGTACTCATAATCATAAGCCTCTATTTCGTAGTTTAATCCCGTAATATCCAAGGGCTTTTGAAAGCCTTTTGCGTTTTTAGTTAAGCCTTCCCATCTATTTTCCGACTTAAATCGATTAAATCTCTCTTCTATATATTGTTTATAATCTTCAGGATCACTTTCTTCAGCAAGCGGCCATCTTGCAAACCCTTTTTGCATAGCAGACGTTACAAAGTTTTTATCGTCATATTTTCTAATCTCGTCAGACAATGCTTCCGACCACTCTGCCGTACCTTTAGTTCCGTTTATTTCAAATAATTCATTTCCAATAGAATAAGATATTACGCAAGGATGATTTCTATCTCGTAAAACCATATAAGAAACGTCCCTTATTGCCCAATCACTGAAAAACACGTTATAATCCCTAAAACATCTTGCCGTTGTTTTATTCCACTTGTCAAACGCTTCATCCATTACAAGCATACCAAGTTTATCACAAACTTCCAAAAAGGCAAGCGATGGTGGGTTATGAGCACATCGTATTGCATTATATCCGGCATCTTTCAATCTTTTTATTTTTCTATACTCTGCATCAGGAAACGCGCTTGCACCCAAAACAGCGTGATCGTGATGTACACATCCGCCGTAAAGTTTGATAAATTGTCCGTTAAGCAAAAGTCCGTTTTTAACGTCTGCCGTAACCGTTCGGATTCCAAACGCATTTTCACTCTCATCTTCAACCTGACCGTTTATTACAATTTCGGTTTTAAGCGTATAAAGATTGGGGGTGTCCAAATCCCAGAGCTGTGCATTGTTTATGGTTATAACACGCTCAAATTGCTTTTTACTATTCCGTGTTACGGTAATAGCTTCGCTCTCGCTACGCACTTCCGCTCCGTCGTATAATACGGTAAACTTAATATCCGCTTTTGTGTCGATATCTGACGTTACTACATAACGCAACCTGACGTCAGCATTTCCGTTTTCTATCTTATTTGTAGCGATATACATATCTCTCGGCTCTATTCTAACCTTGCCACCTTCCCACAAAAAGACGTCACGATATATTCCATTACCCGTATACCAACGAGTTGAAAAAGGTAAAGGACGAGTTTCGATAACAAGCTTATTTGTTCTGTTTTTAAGAACACAATCAGTAAGATCCACGAGATATGGCGTATATCCGTACGGATGCATACCCATAAAGTTTTCGTTAAAGGTTACGTACGTAAGCATATACGCTCCGTCAATATCCAAAACGTAATGCTTATTTTCTTCAAACGTAAGATACTTAACGTACTTTCCGTTTGTGTCGGGATAAAAACCGTTATTCCTATCCCCACTGTCATACGTTACTTCGTCACCTATATTGGCTTTACGCTTATGCTTAATCTGATAATCGTGGGGCAAATCAACCTCTTCGTATTTTTCATACTCAAACCCCGGATTTGCATTGTAAAATTTCCAATCTTTAGAAATACATATTTTCTTCATTTTTTTGCCCTCTATAATAAGATTAACTTACTTTTATATCAACAATTCTTCTAATAATCTCTACGGCTCTTTGTCTGTCTTCTTCCGTTGGAACAAGTTGAGGCAACGTGTTTTTAACACCTATCGCTTCATATTTTGACGAGGCGTAATTGTGATACGCCAAAACTTTTATAGCAGTTACGTTTTTAAGCGACTTTATAAATTCTGCGATCTTTTCGATTTGATTATCATTATAAGCCGGAACGTACGGAATACGAATTTCAACCTTTGCTCCCATATCGTCTAAATATTTCAAATTCTCTAATATAGCTTTATTACTTACTCCTGTACACCTTTTATGCACGTCTTCATCAAACGCTTTTACGTCGTATAAAAACGTATCCACATATGGAAGAACGCTGTCTATCGCAGTTTTGCTTACACATCCGCAAGTATCAACAGCTGTATTTATTCCGTGTTCTTTAAGTTTTTTCAAAAGCTCGGTACAAAACTCGTACTGAAGTAAACACTCGCCTCCCGACAACGTTACTCCGCCGTTAGAGTCCTTATAAAAGTCAATATCTTGCAATAGAATTGGCAATAAGTCGTCCACGCTATACTCTTTGCCGTACAGCTTGATAGCATCAAAATAACATTCTTCCTCACACTTTCCGCACGCAATACAGTTTTCGCGAATAAAAACGTGTTTATCGTCTTTTATTGCGTGAGCGCCATTAGGGCAAACCCTTACACAGTTGCCACATTTCACGCACTTATGTTGATATATTGAAAGTTCGGACTGTTTTTTCAAACTTTCGGGGTTATGACACCACACGCAGGATAGCGGACAACCTTTGAAAAACACAGTTGTTCGCACTCCATCGCCATCGTGAACGGCAAACCTTTTAATTTCAAAAATATTTGCTTTCATACTCCACTCTCTTATATAAGCGCTTCAGCCTGTTTTATAAATCCTTCCTGCTCGTGAGGCGGAATATTGTTCCAAAGCACGTTCCAGCCTGCAACTCTTATTTGTAAGTCCGCATACTTTTCGGGATTCTTTTGTGCATCTCTTAAGGTTTCCGCATCAACTATGTTTATTTGCAAAGCATGACCGCCTCGATTAAAGTAGGTTTTAACTAAGCCGTACAACGCTTGCAACCCGTCATCACCCTTTACGGCAGAGGGAAGTACACCCAAATCCAAGCATACGTCACCCACGCAGTTCGTTGCATCAACCTTAGTAACGGTAAGAATTGCCGCGGTTGCTCCTTCCCTATTTTGTCCAACGCAAGGTGAGGAATTTTTTGCAAGCTCTTCGCCTTTAAGTCTGCCACTAGGAAGTGATGCCGTCTTTTTGCCCTGCTCGTAGTACTGTCTTGCCACGTGATACCCTGCGTTAAACCAGTATCCACCACGGTTTGACGCGTTTTTTCTGTGGTTAAGATAGCCACTTATGCTCTCATCGATATCCACTGCTAAGCTATCGGGAAAATCCTTGTTATTTCCGTATTTTTCCCTATCGTTTAATAGTTTTTGACGGAAAAGCTCGTGACCTTCGAAGTTGTTATCGATAATGCTTACAAATTCTTCAAGCGTGAGTTCTTTTCTGTCATACACGTACTTCTTTAGCATTGTAAGTGAATCCACAACGTCAGCAATAGCACCAAACATCATAAACGACGAGCACGAAACAGACTTTCTTGCTATAGCATCCAAGCCTTTTTCCAAGCAATCCGGTATTGTTGCGGAAAGCATTGGCAACGGATTAATTTCCGCAAGATAATCTTCGTAGCCGTTAACTATTTCTACCGTTTTGTCAATTAAGGCAAACAACTGTTTTTTATACTCGGCATACAAATCATCAAACGTTTTATACTCGTAGGGTGCCGGGCTTTTTTGTAGAATAAACGATTGGTCAATTCCGTCGTACCCACCGTGAAGAACAAATTCTAAAGGCTTTACAAGGTTAATATAATTCATTCCTGTTCCAAAGTCGCCCTGCTTAGCATACTCGTAACAGCCTTTTACGTCGCAAAGTCTTGCTTCTTCTTCCGTTACGCCCAAATTCTTAATTAGCGACTGTCTGATTAGTTTATCACCGACAAGCACAAAGCTGTTTCTTCCACGCCTTATCATATCCAACACTTTAAGCATAAACTTTTCGGGCGTAGACTCAGCAACTTTTATTTGAACTTTGGGGTTAAAAATTCCCATTTTGTCATATACGTCTACAAAAATATAGGAAAGTTCGTTGATTACGCTACTTCCGTCTGCGTTTTCTCCACCAAGATATACGGGCTGTCCCCAATAGTTGCCAATAGCAGTGAATTGCAAGAAAAAGTAAGCAATCTCTTCTCTTATCTGCTCTTCGCTCACACCGTTTTCGATATCGTGCTTATAGAATTTGTAAAGTTGACGGTCAAAATTACACAACGAACGAACCTGCAGTCCTTCTATATGCTCGCATATCATAAAATAGATATAAATCAAAAGTAAGGCTTCATAAAAAGTCTTGGGGGGATTTTGAGAAATATTGTCAAGAGCTACAGCCAATTTTTCAGAACCTTTAGTATTCTTTGCAAGTAAGCTCATACGCTTTACAATACCAATAATAGCTTCGTATTCTATTTTGATTGACTCGTAAAAAGCTTCTTTTTCTTCGCTAAGTTTGCCTTTTTGCTTGCGGATATTTTCACTATCGGCAAGTATTCCACTAAAACCAAGGTCAAATAGTCTATCCCAAATAGGAACGCTATGATCGTAGTCAAGCCAAATTGTTGCAACGCCTTTTCTTTGAAGATTAATTCTCTCTGCATGATTTTCGGGAATTACGTTTTGCAAAATTTCGTTTCTCCACATATCAGATAAGGTAACTCTCAGCAATCTATCCGTAGAATTGATTGCAGGAAAAATATCCCTACTGTCGCAAGAAATTCTTGTGTTTTTCAAAACAAACTCAAGCCCCCTTGCTTTTCGTATGCAATGCGGTAAATGCTCGTACTTCTTGTCGTTTTCAAATATTCCCTGTTTTATATCGTCGCCGTTCATTCCCGTGTTTTCGTCAAAGATTTCATCTCTGCGAATATATCGCATAAATGGATCAAATGGCTTTTTTGTATCGTGATACTTATTAGAAATGTACTCGTAGTCAGCATCTTTTATATAAATCATAACAACCTCCGTTTGATTTTACGATTTTTTCTAATGAAATTATACGATATTACGAAAAAAAAGTAAATGATAAAAATAAAACACTTGACGAAAACAAAACAATATTATAAAATTATATAAGAGGTAATTTTATGAAAAACAAATGGTCAAATATAATAATAACAGGCATAACGCTTGCTTTACACGTATCTACAAACAGCGTTAAATATCACACAAACCGTCCTAATCACGGATTCGTTATCAACAATGAAACAAGCGAAAAAGATTACTACTTTTCGGACGGAACGGTTATGCATACGGGTCCAAACGAAATTTTTTATCTTCCAAAAGGATCTACTTATTCTATTAAAGAGAACGAAAAAGGCACTTGCTACGCCATAAACTTTAACGCAGATATTGAAGATAAGCCGTTTTGTATAAAACTGAGGAACAACGAGGATTTGCTTAAGAACTTCAAAAGAGCTTGCGTTGAGTGGAAAAAACAATCCGCTCTTAAAAACTCGTATGCCTTAAGAGCGGTTTATGACTTTATTATACAAGCAAGAAAAGAACTTGATAAGGATTATTTATCAAAAGAAAGCTTGGGAATTATTGCGCCGGCTGTGAACGTGATTACTACGGATTTTACAAACCCAAATCTTACGATTTCCTACCTTGCTTCTCTATGTAAAATAAGCGACGTTTATTTTAGGAAAATCTTTATGAATAAATTTGGAATATCACCTAAAAACTATATAATTCAAAAGAGAATTGAGTATGCAAAGCAACTAATTGACAGCAAACAGTTTTCGATGTTAGAAGTCGCTCAATCGTGCGGATACGAAGAACAATGCCATTTCTCGCGCGAGTTTTCCAAGCGCGTGGGAATGTCGCCACAGGAATACAAAAAGCAAAATTAAAATACAAGAAAAGACGGTAAACCATTCAGTTTACCGTCTTTTAACAAAACAAACTATACAATTTTGTGTCGTTATTTCATAAAAACCTTATTCTTCGTCAACGGCATTTATATTAAACGTTGCGCCCGCAAGCTCGTTGTTATAAACAGTTATAGAAAGATTTCCTGCCTTTTTAGTGCGAATTACCGCAAGCGCACGACCTTTGAATACGTGACACTTATTACCTGTATAATCGTCCTCGTTACAGGGATTTGCGCTATGTATTCCAACAAGCTCTCCTCCCCAAACCTTACACTCTATCTCGCCTTCGTAGTCGGTGCATAATCTGCCCTTACTGTCGGCAACTGTTATATCCACGTAACAAAGATTTCTGTTGTCTGCCTTAATCGTTTTAAGCTCTGAGGAAAGATTAATTTGCGAAGCTTTATCGCAAGTTTCTAACCTATAAGACGAGTATGCCTCTCCACCTCTATACGTGACAGCTTCTATATAGCCTTTTTCGTAAACCGTTTCTATTGATGCAATATTTTTTTCAGGTACGCTTTCGCCAATCTTTTTGCCGTTTACAAACCATTCCACTTTTTCTGCACTTGTGTACGTTTCCGCCTTTATTGGTCTTCCCACGTACTTATCGTCATACGTCCAGCTCTCGTCAACGTCATAAAAATGCCAATGAGTTCCACTGAATACTTCGCCAAAATGCTCGGGGTGCGTGGTGAAAATTCTGATTGGGGCGTTTTCTTCCCAGATAGACTGTCTGAAGTACGATTGGGGCTTACGGTTCATACACATATCCAAGTCGCCTTGATAACAGGTTCGCCAAGGATATTCGAACGTCCTAATTCCGGGAACGTATCCATCTCTGAGCCATGAACTTTTACCTGCGCCAACCTCTCCCATATTATCGAACGCCGTCCAGTTAAAGTCGCCCAAAACGTAATCGTTTTCCATAACCTCTTTCCAAGAGTCATACGCGTCTATCGAAAAGGTTTCGCTACCCCAAACAACTCTATTAGGATACATTTCGTGGTCTACGTGATAATTTTCATAGTTGTAATTAATTCCAATCAAATCCAGCGGTTTTTCGTATTCTTTACAAATCTCGTTGACCTCTGCGTAAGTTTTGTTATTAAGTTTGTTTTTTAGATATTGTCTATAATCGTCGGGATCTATTGATTCGGATTTTGGATTAGTTGCAAACCATTTCTGAACTCCTGACGTTACGGGTCTTGTTTCGTCGTGCTGTTTTACGTACTGAGTGAGAAGATTTGCATACTTTTCCGCACCGTTCTGACCGTTAATTTCGGTAATCTCGTTTCCTATAGAGTAAGAGAACACGCAGGGGTGATTACGTTCGCGCTGTACCATATACGAAATATCTCGCTCGCACCATGCCTCGAAGAAAAGGTTATAATCCCTCGGTCTTTTTCTGAACTGCCAAGTATCGAATGCCTCGTCCATTACTATCATTCCAAGCCTGTCGCAAACTTCTAAAAACGCTAACGAGGGTGGATTGTGGGCGCAACGCAAGGCATTTAAGCCTGCGTCTTTAAGTCTTTTAACCTTTCTATACTCCGCATCGGGGTACGCCGCAGAGCCTAAAATTCCGTGGTCGTGGTGAATACATCCACCTTTGAGTTTAATTTGCTTACCGTTAAGCAATAGTCCGGTATTTACACCTATGCTGATAGTGCGGATTCCAAATGTGTTTTCGCTTTGATCTACAAGCTCGCCCTTTACGTAAATATCAGTTTTAAGTGTATAGAGGTTAGGGTTGTCCACGTCCCAAAGATGTGCGTCGTTTACTGTGATAATGTGCTCAAACTGCTCTTTTTTACCTTTTTTTACGGTTAAATTCAGCGATTTTGACAATACCTCGTTACCCTCGTACAAAACGGTAAACTTTACTTCAGCCTTTGTATTTTTATCCGAATTTATCCAATAGCGAAGTCTAACCTCGGCATCGTTTCCTTCAATCTTGTTGGTGGAAATAAACATATCCCAAGGCTCTATTCTAACCTTGCCGCCTTCCCACAAAAACACGTCGCGGTATATTCCGTTTCCACTATACCAACGCGTACTGTGCTCTAAAGGAAAGGTTTCTATTGCAAGTTTATTATTCATGCCTTTTAGTATAAAGGGCGTAAGATTAACAAGATAGGGCGTATATCCATAAGGATGTTTTCCAACCATATTATCGTTGAACGTAACGTACGTCATCATATACGCTCCGTCTATATCCAATATATAATTCTTATTTTCCTCAAAGGTAAGATACTTAACGTACCTGCCAGGCGTGTCGGGATAATATCCGTTTCCACTATTACCACTATGTGGAGTCACCCAATCCCCCACGTTCGCCGTACGCTTTTGCTTTATTTGATAGTCGTGTGGTAAGTCTACGTCGACGTAATTCTTAAACGGACGACACAACTCTGTGCTTGAAAACTTCCAATCTTTAGAAATACACCTTTTCTTCATATTCTCCTCCTTTTCTTCATTTTCTGTTTATTCGGTTTACATTACGCATTTTTAATGCTATAATAAGATTATATTCCAAAATTTACCGTTTGTAAATGGAAAATATTACATTCATATATGAAAATATTACAATTCGGGAGCTTTTAATGTATATCTTAAATTCAACGAACAATGATAAAATCTATCCTGCCGTTTTACTCACTGCCTCAAACAGACACGTTCAAGAAACCAAGAACTACAGTAGCGGCATGCGCAGTTATCAGATTCTGATTATTACGGAAGGCAGAGGCACGCTTGAACATAACGGTTCTTATTATCCTTTGAAAAAGGGTTGCGCGTTCTTTACCGCTCCAAATATTCCCATAAAATACACAAACGAGGACGGTCTTATCAGTATTTTTGTAACCGCCAATGGCTGTGCTATACAAGAAATTTGCAACAAGTTTGAGCCAAGCGGTTTTGCATTTTTCGAAAGTGTTAACACAGACAAAATATTAAGTGATATAAACACTATCGAACAAGAATTCTGCAGTCAAAAAAGACAAAGTAAGCTGTCCATTCTTGCTTACGCTTTCTTTTTGGAATTTTTTGAATCAAACGCTTATAATAACGGAAACTATCTTGCAAAGATAATGGACTTTATTGACAAGAATTACACGAAACAAATCACGCTTGAAGAAATTGCTAAGGAATGTGGAGTATCCGTATCAAAGCTTTGCTATGACTTTAAGACTACGTACGGTATTACAGTTTTTAGCCACGTTATAAACTTAAGACTGAATTATGCGCGCTCTTATTTACTATACGCGTCCGAACTTCGCGTAAAAGACGTTGCTGCTGCGAGCGGATTTGAGGACGTAAGTTATTTTTGCAAGGCTTACAAAAACAAATACGGCGTATCTCCAAGCATGGATATGCAAAAGAATTAAAATAAAAACACGTTACCCTGCTGTATTTTGGATAACATGTTATTTTATTAGTCGTTAAGTTCTGATTGTTTTATAAACGCGTCCTGTTCAGCTTTTGATAAGTTTACGAAATATGCATTCCATCCACACACTCTTACTTGTAGGTTTTTATAATTTTCGGGATGGGCTTGAGCCTCTTTTAGCATTTTGGAGTCAAATACGTTTCCGTGCATTGCAAAACCGCCCTTTGCAAAATACGTTTTTAATATCCCGTAAAATGCGTTAAGTCCGTTATCTCCGCTAACGGCAGACGGATGTAAAACCACGTCTAATACCGAGCCTGTTGGGAATAACGAATGATCGAACGAGGTTACCGAATTGATAAGCGATGTTATACCCGTCTTATCCATTCCTATGCTTGCACAAAGGTTTTTTGACAACGGCTCGCCCAATTTTCTTCCGTCGGGCGTTGCCAACGTTTTTGCGCCGATATGCACGTAATGGTCAATGGTAAAACAAGCGGGCTTATACACTCCTCCTCTACCGTTTGGGCGATTTAAGAGCAAACTTGAACAATACTCGGCAAATTCCACCGTAAATTTATCCGCAACAGCGTTGCTGTTTCCATACTTTTCATCTATCGCTCTTGCTTTTAGCTGTAATTCCTCATTGCCTTCCCAATTATTTCTTAGAATTTCGCCAAGTTTATCAAAAGATACTATTTTTTCATCAAACACAAACTTTTTAACAGCGCAAATACTATCCACTAAGGATGCTAGACAATAAAAGTACAAGGACGTATTATTATACTTTGCTCCACCCTCATATACGTCTACACCTCTTTTTATGCTTTCGTCATACTGACACGAAAGCATTGGGTCGGGGTTGATTTCACCGTAATAACCCTCTATTGCATTAATAAAATGCACGCACCTGTCCGTCATATTTGCTATTTGTTTTTTCACTTCACGAACAAAATCCTCGTACGTAGAAATTTTACCAACAGGCGCGCCCATAACTTTATTATTTCTATGGTCCACGCCGTTATTGAAAATATACTCTATTGCTTTTCCAAGATTTATTCCACCATTTCCGGTACAGCCTATCTCCACTCCCCACACGGCAGGCTCGTAACAACCGATAGGCACGTAGTTTACAGCATCTTTGTGACTTATTCCCACACGTTCTAGCGACTTTATAGCAACGTGGTCATTGACAAGCACAAAGCTGGAATTTCCGCCTCTTATGCACGAAAGTACAAGCATAATAAATTCACGAGGGGTTTTATCCGACACTCTGATATGAATTTTTGGACTGTAAATATTAAGCTCGTTGTACGTTTCGACGATAAGATAGGACAGCTCGTTTACGATACTGTTCTCATTTTCGTCTAAGCCTGCAAGGCAAAACGGTAAATCATAAGGTACTTTTGCGCTCCAAAACTTAAAGAGAAAATATTTGAGCATTTCCTTGATCTGCTCTTTTGTATACACTCCCTCTTCTATATCCTTTTTATAGAACGGATATAAAAGCGCATCTACAATACCAAGCGTTCTTACTCTTGTTCCACCCACGTACTCGTGCAAGAAAAAGTATAAAACGAGAAGTTGCATTGCTTCGTAAGTGTTTTGTGGCTTATCCTTTGCTATATTACGCAACGCCGTAGCATTATCCGTATTATAAGGCTCGATAGCGTCGGCAAGACGGTGCGCAACCGTTTGCATTGACTTAAGCATTATTTTACACGACAGATAAAAATCCTTTTGTTTATCGGTTAATCCGCCTTTATTCTCAGCTTCCTCTACCCTTTGCAAAAGACCTGAAATTCCAACGTTTAACAATAGCTTAGAATTTGGAGAGGTATGTCCAAAGTCAGAATGTGCATGATATGCTCCGCAACCTTGCCACGCTTCGTATATATCGCCAGCCTCTTGCGATAAATGCTCGTCAATAACCTGCTTTTGCCACTTAGAACGCTGTTTAGCCATTATAGAACTACCCTGAAGCTTATCTTGAAAAATGTTAAATTTATCAACCGCAATTAGAGCATTAGATGCAATAAACTCAAAAGTTTTGGCTTTTATAATAGCTTTTGACGAATATTGATTTTCGATTCCCTCGACAGCTTTTACCACATCGTCGGGATTTAGTCCGCTATTTTCAAGCCACTCGGTTTGCGTAAATTCCTTTTCCAAAACGGATCTGCTATTTTCAAAAGACAATTGCATTACATTCTCTCCTTATAAATGAAAATTCGTTTAACTTAGTATTATTGTATCAAAAGAATACGAAAAACTCAATAACTATTCAATACCGCTTGAATTATTCGAAACTAAAATCACTCAAAATACTTGACTTATCCATAACATTTGGTATAATTAGATTATGAAATTTTTAGAAAAAGACAACGTAATATCTCAAATTACACTTGCAATTTTGCTGAAAGCAGGCAGAGGAACTCCCGTTCACAAAAACAGACCAACGCACGGACTTGCATACAACGTCAACCATACATGTATCTATAAGTTTGACAACGGTAAAGCGTTGGAAGTAAAATCGGGGGATTGTATCTACTTACCAAAAACATCCAACTACACCGTTATAAAATGCGAAACCAATTCCAACAGCTCTGTTTATGCGATAAACTTCAACCTTACCAGCGAAGAAATATTCGAACCTCAGCTTTTCCATACGCGAGGTAAAAATGAGGTTGAAGCATTGTTTAATAAAGCTTCTAACGCTTGGCTAAACAAGAACGTGGGGTTTTATGAAGAGTGTTTTTCAGATCTTTATAGAATAATTAAAATTCTAAAAAAAGAAAACTCGTCTTACGCTCCGCAATCGAAAATTCTTGAAACGTTAGCGCCTGCGCTTAAGTACATCAACGAAAATTACACACAAGAAAACATTAAACTATCCGTTCTTGCCCACCTTTGCAACGTAAGCGAACCATACCTACGACGGCTTTTTAATAACGCATTTTCTACTTCGCCTGCAGTTTATATAAGGAATTTACGTATCAATTATGCTAAAGAACTGATAAAATCGGGGGAATATACTATCACGGAAATTGCTATTATATCGGGGTTTTGCGACGTTTCGTATTTTAGCAGAGAATTTAGGAAAGCAACGGGTGTAAACCCTAAAGATTATGCCAAAGTCAAGCAATAAAAAAGGCTACGCTACAACTATATTAAAGAGAAAACAAACACGGAATCAAAAAGCGATTCCGTGTTTGTTTTTTACGCTATCATATTATCTATATATATTCCATATCCTCGCGTCGGATCGTTTACGAAAACGTGCGTTACCGCTCCTATTATCTTACCGTTTTGAATAATGGGCGATCCGCTCATCCCTTGCACTATTCCACCCGTAAGTTCGATAAGCCGTTTGTCCTTAACCTTTATTATAAGACCCTTATCCCTGTCGGTCTTTTGATAAAATGCGCGGATAATTTCTATATCGTAAAACTCCTTACTGCCGGACACAGCAGAGCATATCTGCGCCTTTCCCGGTTTTACTTCTTCTCTGTCAGCAACGGCGTAAACATCCGAGTCTTTTATAAAGGTATCACCGTAAATTCCAAACTTATTTACGGACGTGATATCACCAACTTTTTGACTGCTTAAATATCCACACAATGCGCCGGCGCATCCCTTTTCTCCCTTTTTTATACCGTTTATTATACAGCCATAAACCGTTCCGGTTCCACTATCCAACCGTACCGCGGTTTCACTGTCGGTTACGGAATGTCCAAGCGCGCCAAATTCTCCGTCTTTTGTAACAAACGTAAGCGTGCCAAGTCCTGCAACACTATCCTTTGCCACAATTCCTAATTTTTTAATGCCCGTGTGCTTATCTTTTAGCGGTACAACCTTTACGCAAGACACTTTTCCGTTGCGTTCAAATTCTATACTCACACTTTTTTCATCGGCAATCCTACTAAGATAAAGTGAAATATCTCCCACTTTTTTTATCTCAACTCCGTCAATAGAAATTATTTTATCGCCCTTTACGAAAACGTTTTTCAAATTTTCCGTTCCGTTTTCTGTTTCAACGTTGTTCACCGACACTATTCTGACTCCCTCATAGGGAATGGAAAAACCAACGATATCTCCACCTATATATACGTTTTCCTGCGCAAACGCAACTGACGTTCCAAAGCTAACTAAAATAAGCGCAAATACAAATATAACCAGTATGCACGACTTTCTCAAGATTTTTTTCATAAATATATTGTTTGCTTATTTTTATTTATTATGATTAAATTTCAAAAATATTTAATACGGCACTATTCTTTATTTTTGTTACGTAAACGTCTTGAATTTATTTATAAATGCAAAAAAAGACCTATACCAACATTCCTTATAGGAGTTAATATAGGTCTCGTTATTTTTTGTTATACTGATATAATCAGTCTTGCTAATTAAGCAAAAATGTAAATACCAAAACTGGGATCAACTGTATAAGAGATTCCCGAAGCAATGTTAACTTCTGCATTGGGGGAACTCTGCAACCAAATACCGTAGTTATTGTTAGAGCTGGTGATAGAACCACTGTTTACGTTAACTACTGCATCTCCATAGAAGCAACGAACAGCTATATAGTTACTGTGCAATGACGCACCGTTTACAGTTAATTTACCAGTGGTGTAGATATCAACTGCATAAGCCATACCGTACCCCTTCTCGGTAGCACTTCCTGCCTCACAAACAACCTTTACACCCTCGCCAAGCGTAACAACACCCGTTTCACGGATATTGATAGCAGTATAACGATAACTTGTATTCCAAGCAAAATCATCATTTGTCATAGAAATAGTTCCGTTTCCAACAATTTCAAGATTACCATTTACACTGAACAACTGAACGCTTGCATCAGAGACAGTACTTGTGCCAACGATATCGTGACCGTTAAGATTCAACGTTACGGAATCTCCCTTTGCAACAGCCAAAGAGGTTTCGTCTAAACTAATATCGCCTGCTAAAACCACTACGTCTGCAGTTGCAAGATCTGCAGCTAAATCGGTTGCGTTGCTAACAACTGCCATAACTACGCCTGCTTCATATTCTGTTAAGTTATCATTAGTATTGTAACTATAAATATCTCCGTAGAATTTGCAGTTTGCATAATCAATAGAGATTTCCTTGTGTGCATCTGTCTTAACTCCGCCACCGAACGCTACGTCACCGTAGTATTCGCCACCATTCAAGATTACGGAAGCATCGCTGAAGCTGTTACCGTAAGAATATGTATAGATTACGTCGTAATAATCATAACCACCGGAAACCATTCCTGTAGAAACTAACGATCCACCGTTTACGGTAAGATTTGCTTTAGCTACAGCTGCAGTGTTACTGCCGGGAAGCTGCATCCAAATTGCGCGAGAACCCGTTATGGTTCCTCCGTTGATTGTAACGTTGGTTGAAACGGTAGAACTGTTTGCAAACATACGAATTGCATATTTACCACAGCCGTCTACAATTCCGTCATTAACAATAAGGTTAGCTCCTGGATAGCAATCGATTGCGTAAGATGCTCCACCGGGTGCAGTAATGTTTTCTATAATTGCTCCGTCTACAACCAAAGTTCCGGAACAACTGATTGCATTGTTAGCATATCCGGGGAATGCCGGTTGACCTACACCACCCCATTCGGTATCAGGCTTAGATGCATAGAAAGAAACTTTACCATCCTCTAAGGTAAGAGATTTACCTGTCGGGACTTTAATAAGGTAAGACGTCGACGCTTCAACCGAGTTACCGCTCAAGGTATGTCCGTTAAGATCGATTACTACGTCCTCGGAAATTGTAATAGCCTCTGTAAGAGCAATGTCGGATTCGAGCTTAACCTCGCCAAGTCCGTTTACAAGTGCGGATTTGAATGCTTCCTCGTTTACTACGGGGAGGGGTGTTCCGTTCCACTGTACTGCTTCTACGGTAAAGCGAAGCTCTGCAACCTTTTCCTGATATTCGTTGCCTGCTTCTACGGGAAGCTCGATAGATACTTCCATAACGTTGTCAGCAAGCGCTGCGTTGGGCTCTACTGTTTCCCAATCGGAAACGATTTCGCCGTTTGTAAGAGTGGTTGCAGTATTGTTTACGTTTACTTTAAGACCGCTTAAAAGTCCCGTGTCTGCTCCCGTTTCAACTATTACGGTACGAACCTTAGTTTTTACGTTGCTGTTGTTGCCAAGTGCAATATTAAACTCAACCTTATCACCGGGGGTAATATTTACGAGCGTAATCTTATTCTTGTCGGTAAGCGTTGCGTAGCCGAGGTTCTCAAACTCCATTACGCCATCTCCCATATATCTGTCCATGGAATAAAGCTTGAGGTCACCGTCAACTTCTGCCGTGATGTCTACTTTACCTGCGGTAATAGCAACGTTTACTTCTGCCTTGTCCGTAAACAAAGCGAAGGTTGCTCCTCCCATCAGGCAAAGACACATAAGAATACTGATTATTGCGCTGAATAATAGCTTTTTCTTCATTTTTATCTTTCTCCTAATTGTTTTTGCTCATAATATTTAAATATGAACAGTTAATAGTATTTTACAATATTTTATTACTTTTGTCAATAACAACACGTTTCTTTTGTATTATCATTATAAATATTTTTTATAATTTCTTATTCTATATGTTATTAAAAAAAGTAAAACGCCCGATTTTTGTTTAATCAAGCGTTTTATGCGTTATAGAATTTACTTCAATTTTACCTTAAATATAGCGGAATCGCAACCTGCAACAGTTTTTCCGTCGCCTTTTATAGGCGTTACGGTTGCACCCTCTGCCCACTTAACGTCACAAGGACGTTCTTCGTCCACGTAGTTAATAACCACTGCGTAGAACTCTTTTTCATTTATTGGGTGTACTGTTACTGCAATATCGGGATTTTGGGTATAGGCGGGCTTTGTCTTAAGAATATTTTCGCCTGCGGTTTTATAGATTTTGTAATAAGGGTACTTATTGATATAATCAACGTTTTCTACGAGCATTTTCTCTAAAGGACAGTTGAGGAAATACGTATAGCCCTTTCCGTACTTAAACTTTGTAAGAACGGGAGTTCCGTCACTTTCATCCCTTGCAAGAACTTCGGCACCAATGCTTTCGATAAGGAATTTCTTTCCATAACGGAAGGGGAATTTATCTCCGTTAAACTCGGCAATATGCGTTGAGTTGTCCATAGGTGCTCCCTTTGATACAAACCCAAAGGCTTCGTAAAGATTGAGTAGCGCTGCGTCGTGTGCGGTGATAAGGAGGCTTGCTCCGTCCTCTTTTACCCTTCTTAATATCTCATTGTACGTGGACTTTCTTACAAGTTGCCAAAACTCGTCCGACGCAATTATATACAAGGGATACTCGGGAATTGTTTGCGTGGAATACCTGAAAGTAGGCTCGAGTCCTGCTTGCTTTGCAAGAACGTATGCTGACGATACCAAATATTGGTATGCGTTCATTCTTTCACCGATTATAAAGCAAGTGTCTTTAATCCTGTCGGGAAGATCGGCGCAAGGCAAAGAGGAAATCTCGTCGTATACTCTTTTCATTGTTTGCGCAACGGGCTTGGGAGAATAATCGGTTCTGAGCATTCCAAGCTCGTTTTCCATCAAAATCCACTCGTACGGAGGATTATTTCTTTGCGTATCGTGCGCCATCCACCAAAAATATCCGGTAGAACCGTTAGCCCAACCCGACCATAAATTCACCTGCATAAACAGAGCGGATTGCTCTTCCGTTCCGTAAAGCGTGGTGAACGTGCCTTGCTCCTGAATCTGAGCAGGCTTTCCGCCAATGGACGAATAAAGCTCAACCTGTGCGGTGGGAACCATTGTAGTACGAAGCTTTGTCATTGCTTCAAGATGTCCTCCAACCGTAGGCGATGGGTAGGGATGAGGGGTGAGCATATCACACCACTCTGCCTGATCCTGAATAAGCCAATGACTCCAGCTCTGATCCTCTACCTGAAGAGCGTGCATGCCCGAATAAATCTTTCTCGTCTGATCTTCGGACTTGATTGCGTTGACTATGGTATACGTCCAGTTGATTGCCTCGTATCTGGACGCTTCGTGTCCCATATTATTACTCTCGTTACCCATATCCCAAGCGTGGATTGCTTTTTTATGCTTGAGGAATTTTACGAAACCCTTAACATACCTGGTCATCCAAGCAAGGCTTTCGAAGTTATTCATTTGGTTCTTACCCTGAAGCGCGTGTGGCACGTAATGGCGACCGCTCATCCAACCGGTAACGATTGCAACGACGATTTTAATTCCGTTCTCCTCACACAAGTCACAGAATCTGTCGAAGTGCGCAATCTTTTCCATATCCAAGCCGTAGATATTATCAAGGGGCTTATCATCTTCAAAAAGCGTTTCCTTGTATTCGCCGTTCTGTTTATAAATGTTCACAATAGGCTGAAAATCTCTCCAGTTAGGGAAAACACGCATATATTTTACGTTCCACTTTGCAAGCTCTTTAAGATCTCTTGCAACAGACTCCTCGTCCCAATATTTCCACATATCGATACCGTACTTAGAGCCCCAATAATTTACACCAACTTCATATTTCATAATTGACTCCTTATTAGTTAGTTTTATTACGCCTTGTTTAGGTCTATTTTATTGTAACATATCTGTAGTGGTTTGACTATTCACTATTTGATAAGCATTATGCATTTTTTTGGATTTTTAATATTTTTTTGTTTTTTGTTAAAAAAAACGTTGACACAATACAAAAAATACGGATATAATTATCGGGTAGGAGATTTCTTATGAATAAAACTGAAAGAAACAATAAAATTGAACCTAAAGTAATTTCGGACTTGCCTGCCGATTATTTTTTGGCATACAGACAAGTTACGGGAAGCAGATTGCATACCCATACCTTTTTCGAGCTCGAATTCTACTTAAACGACGGCGGCTTTGTAACGCTTAACAATGATACGTACGAAATTAAACGTAACGCAATTTGTATTTCCGTTCCCACCGATTATCACAAACTTACTTCGCCGACAGGAAACATCTTGAATATTTGGAACCTTTCGTTTACAAGCACGACGGTGGATAAAAATCTGCTTAACAAGTTACTCTACTCTTCCCAATCCAACGTTTATTATTTATCCGAAAAGGACGGCGAAAAAGTTAAATCTATTATCAGACTTATGGAAGCGGAACAAGCCGAAAAACAAAAAAACGACAACTTTGCAGAACTTTGTATCAGTTTGATAATAACGTTAGTTTTAAGAAACCGAAAAGATTCTCCACCGGAACAAAAGCAATCTCTTACAAGAAAAGCCATTCAATTCGTTTTGGAACATTTTAAGGAAAATATTTCTCTTGAAGACGTTGCTAAAGAAGTGGGATTGAACCCGTCGTATCTTTCTCACCATTTCCACAAAGAAACGGGATTTAAATTTAAGGAATATCTTACAGCTACCAGAATAAACTACGCTAAAAAATTGATCAGGGCGAACAAAGAAATGATAACGTACGCTTGTTTTGAGTCGGGCTTTAATTCCTATTCAGCTTTTTCTCGAGCCTTTGTTAATGCCGTAGGATGCTCACCAAGTGAGTATGCAACAAGAAAAGAGTCCACCACTTAAAAAAAACAAAGGAGTTATAATGAAAAATTTTCAATTACCTTCGCAAATTTTATCATTTATTAATACTTCCGAAAACGAGATCTTGTCCTTACTTAAAGAGCTTGCCGTTATACCGGCACCCTCCAAAAATGAGAACAAAAGAGCCGAATTTTGCCTTGAAAAATTCAAAGACTTCGGCTATAAAAACGCATACGTAGACAGCGTAATGAACGTTGTTTGCCCAATAAACTGCGAAAATGCAGAGGATATCGTAGTTTTTTGCGCTCATACCGATATTGTTTTCCCCGACACTACACCGCTTCCGCTCTTTGATGACGGAAAACACTTGCACTGTCCCGGTATTGGCGACGATACTGCTTGTCTTGTTCTTTTGATGCTTACGGCAAAGTATATCGCAAAATGCAAGCTTACCCCCTCGCGCGGTATTCTTATTGTGGCAAACTCGGGCGAAGAAGGGCTTGGAAATCTTGTTGGTATAAAGCAGATAATGCGTGACTATAAAAACGTGAGTAAGGTGTTTACTTTTGACGGACAATATAACGCCGTTGTAAACAGATGCGTTGGCTCGCACAGGTATGAAATTTCGATAAAGACAGAGGGCGGTCATTCGTTCTCGAATTTCGGAAAGCTCAACTCGCTCTCCGTTATGTCTGAACTTATTTACTCGCTTTACAAGTGCAACGTTCCTAAAAAGGAAAACTGCAAAACCACTTATAACGTGGGCACGGCTGAGGGCGGAACGTCGGTTAATACTATCGCGCAGTCCGCAACATTTACCTACGAATACCGATCGGATGATACGGAATGTCTTTTGATTATGAAAAATAGTTTTGAAAGCGCTCTGCAAAACATCAAGACTACATACCCCGAAGCTGAAATTGAAGTAAAGCTTATTGGCGACAGACCTTGCGGATCGGAGAACGTTGATAGTGAAGTCTTGAAAAAAATGACTGAGGACGTTATTTTTGTAAGCGAAAAATACTCGGGAATACCCTGCTCCGCTACGTCAGGCTCTACCGATTGTAACATTCCGATGTCGATGGAAATTCCTGCCGTATGCGTGGGAAGCTTTATTGGAAGCGGTGCTCACACAAGAGAAGAAAAGGTACTTAAATCCTCACTTATTATAGGACTGAAAATAACCGCTCACGTTATTCTCTCAAATTTTTAACAATAAAACACGTGTTTCCCGTTTTTAGGAAAGCACGTGTTTTTCATTATATGAGAAAGTTTTTATTTCAAATTTACAGTACGTAATATTAGATTAAGCACACCTAAAATTTTTCGACTACCTCAAACCGAAGCGTTCCGTCACCGTTGGAAAATCCTTCTATAAACGACATTACGTTGCCCCAATACCCCTTGTTCAAAAAGCCGGCAAAGAGCAAGCGTCCGTCCTTTTGTGCAGACTTTGGTACCCAAGCATATGGGATAACGTCATTTTCGGGCGTAATCATTTCCCCAAACTGAGTTTTAGCGTATTTATAGTGTCCGACTCCCATAACCGAGTATACAAGATAGTAATAACCGTTATATTCAAAGTAGTCGCTACACTCGGGTTCATCCGCAGTATCGTTTACGTAGATGGGCTCAAGCTCGGTGAAATTCGTTAAATCATCCGAAACAAGGTGCGCAAGACAACCTTTACCTTCGCTTATAAGTGTTGTCGTAATAAAAACGTGGAATTTGCCGTCCTCGCCTTTCACGACTCTCGGATCTCTTGCGGTTGCTCCTTTATATTTATCGGACAAATATAGAGAAAAGGTTGCATCCTTTTCGTAGTGATATCCGTCTTTTGATATCGATCTACACATTGGCGCAGGACTTCCGTCAAAGGTTCGCACCGTATAGTACAGATAGTGCGTATCCTCATTTTTGATATGTGATCCCGTACAAATGGAGGATTCCCACTGCTTATCAATCTCTACAACGGGTGGATGCTCGTACCAAGTCTTAAGATCAGGCGAGGAAATGTGGTTCCATTGATGAGCACCTCTTCTCCACTTGCTTTTGTGGTGTCTGCGGTCTTTAAGATATATAACGTGATAAACACCATCCTCGCTATACGGCATGCAGTCGCCAACAAACACAAACTCTTCGGGCTTCCAACCTATTGGGTTTGAAAACTCTCTCAAAACATTGGGAAGAACGGGAATCTCTTCCGTTACCTTTTCCATGCTATATTCCCGAGCCTGCGAAACAATTTCAGCACTTTCTATTCCACATTCTCCATATGGCCACTCCTCATCCAAAAGCACGTCATTTACGTAAAGCTCTATTCTATATGAAGCGATTTTAATGCAAATTTTATCGTCCTCTTTTGCCTTTCCTACAAGCACCAACGGGAACTCGTCTGCATCATAAAAAATCGTAAACGTGTAAACGTCTTTTGCGTGCTGACCGGTTGCAATAATCTTATCACCGTTTTTTAGCATAAAGCCAAGCCACTCGGCTTTTACGTTGATTTTGTAAATCTCTCTCGTCATTTTACACCTCGTACATATTGTTATATTTACAATTTACTTCTTCTTTGTACAAGTGCGAATCGTTAGCAAGTTGTAACACTTTGGGAATAACGTATACGCCTTTTTCGTCAAAATATATAGCTGTTACACTACTGTGAGATAAATCGAAATGCGTACAAAACAGCGGATAGGGAATATCTAAAATACTGCTTAGTATAATCATTCCTATGCCCTGATGAGCAAATAACGCAACCTTTTTACCGCTTGGTTTTACTGCTTTATATACGTTATTCTCCCTGTCGTGTTCATATCCGAGCGAAAGCAAAAACTCGTCCACCTTCTCATCTACGTATTCAGAATACTCTTTATATTCCATACCCCTAAAATCAGGGTGATCATACCAATTTTTGCCCATTCTCACAACATCGGGGGAATTAAGCATTTTGATTAATTCGTTATCATGAAACAACCACAATCTTTTTCCGTCTTTGATCGTTGTCATTTTTTTCCAGGCGTGATTTTCGTGTGCCCAATCAAAAACGGTAATATCCTTGCCCAAAAGTTTGGCTGTGGGCTGTGCCGTAAAAAGGGCACGGCTTGAAGATGAGGAATAAATCTCATCAAGCCCATAACGAGCAAACCTTTTACTAAGCGCTTCCGCCTGTCTATGTCCAAGCTCTGTGAGCGAATCGGGATCATAAATCGGATCTCCGTGTCTTACGTAGTAAAGTATCATCTTTTTCTCCTTGCGTTATTTTGCTACATTATATCACATTACTATTATATTTGCAATACTTATTTTAATTTTCTTTTTATGCTCTTTTTTGATATTTGTTGCTGAATTTTGAAAAACTATTGCATAAAAGCAATTGCTGTGTTATACTGTTTGCGACTATATGAGGAGGTGTTATATGAAAGCCTTTACAACGGATTTTGCAGGCAATACCGGATCTGAGATATGCTTTAGGATAGACAAACGAAAAACTCTGTCTTTTGGATTTCACAATCATACGTTCTGGGAATTTATGTTTGTAGAAAAAGGAAAGGTGCTGAATACCTTTGACACTCACGAAAAGGTCTTAAGCAAGAACGAGCTGTGTATCTTAAATCCGTCAACTTCGCACTCGGTTACAAATCCCGATGAAACTGAGCCGTATTTACTTTTTAACTTTGAAGTAAAAAAAGAGTTTGTCGAGCAGATCTGTTCTACGCTTGGAATTGATCTTTATGAGGTTTTGCCCACCACCTACACTCAATTTCCGCTCAGTGATAACGAGGTCATCAACAGTATTCACGCCTTAAATCTAATAACAGATAATGATTTAGAGTCAAAAAAAGAAAGTTTGTTACGCATTACCGTCACAAAATTTATTATGCTTGCATATCAACGGAAAAACTCACATCTTCAAAGTCAAAACCACATTGTTCTTAAAATGATTGAGGAAATGAAAAACACCGAAAACTTCAGCTTATCTATAAAAGAGCTTTGCGAAAAGCTTGGGTACAGTCACGAATACGTTACAAGACTGTTTAAGCAAGAGAATTTTTTACCACCAAACAAGCTTTTTCTTTTCAACAAGCTTGCATATGCACGTAATTTGTTCGTCCACTCTCATCTGTCAATAAACGAAGTCGCATCTTTGTGCGGAATTTATTCAATAAGTTATTTCAACAAAACATTTAAGGATTGTTACGGAATAAGCCCTGCTACGTATAAAAAACAAAACGTAAAAAACAAACCTAATTTCTGATAAGGAGTTTTATTATGACGTCAACGATAAACGTTCAAAATTGGAAGCTTTGCTATATCGAAAACAAAGAAGTAAAAACAAAAAATCTTAATCTTTCCTCTATAAAAGCAATAACAAATTCTATCTACAGTATTATAAAAGCCTCCGTGCCCGGTAATTTTGAGCTTGACCTGATGCGTGAGAAAATTATTGACGATTTGTATTTTGGAACAAATATACTTAATGCCCAAAAGTTGGAAAATCTGCACGTCTATTATTTTTCCGAATTTGAGCTTACGAAAAACGATAACACCGACTCTTATCTTGTTTTTTACGGTATTGACACTGTAGCAGAAATTTTTGTGGATGGCGAAAAAATCGGGTTTGTGGAAAATATGTTTCACAAGCACGAGTTTTGCATAAACAAGCTTGCTTGCGGTAAACACGAAATAGTTGTGCACATTCTACCCTCTGCTCTCTATGCTCAGTCGTTTGATATTCCATCATCTTGCAGGAGCATGAAATACAATGCAGACACAACCGTTATAAGAAAGGCTCCTTATATGTTTGGATGGGATATTATGCCCAGAATCGTAACTTCGGGTATTCATAAGCCCGTTGTTATTGAGCAAAAGCCCAAAAGTCGCATAGAACATCCGTTTACGTACACTTCGGAGATTCACCCAAAATCCGCGGTTTTATCCACAAGATTCAAACTTATAAATGCTGAAGATTTCATAACTGATTTTAAGGTTGTATTTACCGCAACTTGTAAAGATCAAGCTATAACGCACGAATTCAGACCGTTTGCCTCAAACGCTTCGTTTGACGTTAGAATCCCCACTCCATATTTGTGGTGGCCCAAAAATTACGGCGAGCAAAATCTTTACGATATTAACATTAAATTGTTTTATCAGGGCGAAATATGCGATGAAGTTTCGTACAAAACAGGAATCAGAACAGTTTCGCTTAAACGCACGTCGCTTTATCGCGAGGGCGGAAAATTTTGCTTTGAAATAAACGGCAAACCTGTATACTGCATGGGAACAAACTGGGTTCCCACCGACTCTTTCCCCTCCCGTCACTCTCAGTTTGATTTGCGAGGATTGGAAATGCTTGACGACGTAAACTGTAATATGGTTAGGTGTTGGGGTGGCAACGTATATCCCGAAGATTGGTTTTACGATTATTGCGACAAGCACGGTATTATGGTTTGGCAGGACTTTTCAATGGCGTGCGCGCACTATGGCGACGATGAAAGAATTTGCGCTTTAATGAAGACTGAAGCAGAAGAGATTGTACAAAAATTCCGCAATCATCCCTCTTTGATTATTTGGTCGGGCGATAACGAATGTGATCAACAGGTAGATAGAAAATTTGGCTACAATCACGAAAACGAAGAGCCTAGTTCTATCAATCCCAACGATAACAAGCTTACGAGAGAGGTTATTTTCAGGGTTTTGCGCAATCACGACGCTACAAGACCGTACCTTCCGTCCTCGCCATATATCGATCACGAAGCATTCCTTAAGGGTTTGCCTGCGGAAAACCACTTGTGGGGTCCGCGCGACTTCTTTAAGGGTGAGTATTATATGAAGTCCGAATGCTTCTTTGCTTCCGAAATGGGATATCAGGGCTGTCCATCACCCTCATCTCTTAAAAAATTCTTACCACAAGAAAGTTTGAACGATTTTGGTTCAGATCAAGAATGTAAAAATGCCGACTGGCTTGCTCACGCTGTTTGCATGGAACCGTACTGGGGTGCGGTATATTCTTACAGAGTTCCACTAACGGTGCGACACGTTGTAAAACTTTTCGGAAACTATGATAAAGACGTAAGAATTTTTGCCAAACAAAGTCAAATATCACAAGCTGAAGCGCTTAAATTCTTTATAGAGCATTTCAGAATTGCAAAGCCGACAAAAACAGGGCTTTTGTGGTGGAATATTATTGACGGATGGCCACAATTATCCGATGCAGTTGTGGACTGGTACGGATGTAAAAAACTCGCGTATCACTACATCAAACGCGCGCAACAGCCATTCTGTATGATGTTTGACGAGCCAAAAGACGGCAAAATTACACTTGTTGCCACAAACGATCTGCAGGAAGCTCAACACGTTTCGTACACGGTTACGAACGTTCAAGACGGTAAAGAAGTTTTAGCGGGCAAAATTACGCTTGAAGCTAACGGAATTGTAAGACTTGATTCTATTATTCCTACCGATAATGCTTTCTACCTTATTAAATGGACAGCAAACGGAATCGAAAGCTCAAATCACTTTACTGCAAACATCGAAAACACGCTTGATTATAATACGTATCTTGCACAGATTGAAAAGGTGGGCTACGACCAATTTGAAGGATTTGAAGAATAACGAAAAAGGGCGGTACGCAGGCGTACTCCCAATATTGTTATTTAGCAAAACAATAACACAAATTTTGTAAGCACTTTTGCTCTAAATATAATAATTTAAGTTATTATTTGCAAAGTCTGTAACCGAACAAAACACGCTGTACTTCGTAGTGGTACTAAAAAGCTATAAGTCATATCAAAATTCAATAACCCACTAAAGTTTGTACTTTTCTTTGTTCTGCAATACTATTTTAGGTCAAGCGTTACGCTTGAAATATCAACCTACTGTTGCGACTGAGCCTTTTTTATTTTTTCTTTTTGTTTGGGAGAGAATTATACAATTCTTCCAAGCAAGAACTTAGCAAAGACAGGTTCTCAAACTCCTCGTATACGATTTGCGGTTTTGCGCCTTCATACGGAGACTGAAGCTGAACTGACGGTAACTGCAACCGCACCGAGGGAATGTCTTTTAAGAGCAGTGTGTTGTCGCACACGTTTGCTACGTGCTTGCCCTTGTAGTATAATAAGTATTCTCCCATCATAGGTCGTGCGGAAAAGTCCGGATTTAGTGATAAAACAAAATCTAAGAAGTTTTTATCTGTCATAATTACTCCTTATCTATTATGATAATTCGTTTACGTTTTGCTTTGAGATCCCTCCACTTCGGTCGGGATGACTTTTATTTTGCAGTTGTGGTAATTCTATGAATAAAAATAATTTTTATTTTACAATATCATCATATAGATCGTTAAATTCTGTATTTATTTTAATTATAAGATCTAGTTTTTTATCTCTTCTCCAGTTCTTTAATTGCTTTTCTCGTGCAATTGCATCCTCGGGTGAATTATAAACTTCGTAATATATCAACTTTTCTAAATTATATCTTCTCGAAAAACCTTCAACAAATTTTCCTTTATGTTCATAAATTCTACGAACTAAATTATTCGTTATTCCAATATAAAAAACTGAATTTGACTTATTTGTAATTAGGTATACATAATAATTCATATACATCTCCATAAAAAAATCCTATTGTCATTCCGAGCGTTAGTCGAGGAATCTATTCCTTATAAAAACATATAAAATGAGATCCCTCCACTTCGGTCGGGATGACTTTTAGGGGTAGTAATGGCAATTTGGGGATGACGTTTTTATTGGGATAGGTGGAGATTTTATTCCGTCATTTCGTCTTTATAATACGCTCTTGTCAAGGCGCGTCTGCCGTATGCGTCAACTACCTCTATCCACATATATTCGTCTTTTGGCACGATGATCTTAGCAGATGTCAGAACGCATCCGACGTCTGCGTGACGTTGAACGAAAAAGCGGTTTTTGGTGTGCATTATAATTGCTTTTACCTCGTCACACTTCACGTTTATTACGCCGTTCTCGACGTAAAGATCATAGATTTGCGGACCTTGGCTTGCATAAAAATCACCGTTTTCGAGGGCTTTTATAAC
Source organism: Clostridia bacterium (assembly GCA_017623455.1). Taxonomy (GTDB): domain Bacteria; phylum Bacillota; class Clostridia; order Christensenellales; family Pumilibacteraceae; genus RUG12826. The sequence continues at coordinate 49,602 of JAGAPA010000012.1, forward strand.
GCTATCGTAGGTTAAACGTTCTGCCTTTATCATATTAAAACCCCACGGTCTTATATCAATTTTATCATCGTACACGTACGCTCTGTGATTATCATCGGAGGCAATTGGAAACACCTTGTGCCCCATTCTCAGCATCTGATCGTACATTTGCGGATTATAGTCGCAAGAATTGTAATACGAGCCCTGATTATGCACTTCCATTGCAAATAAGCCGTTGATTTTTCCAAAAAACTCGGGGGATATAAACGAGTAATGCGGATGGTTTAAGCTTACTAAAAAACCGTGCTTTACAGCCTCGTTTACAACCTCTTGCACGCTCTCTTTCGTTAGCTTGCGCTCGTAAATTCCGCCGTGATACGCAAGAGTTTCGCATCTCCATTTCTCGCCGTGCCACACGTTTTTGGGGTTGAAGCAGATCTGCGTGAGGTTTTTAGGGTCCTTGGGGAATAAGTTTATCTCTAAGGTGCGCGCGTACGAATAGGGCACGTCTTCCACAAATGCGTACTCGTAACCCGTAAGCATGAGAAAATCCGGCTCGGACAGGTCGGAGTGATCGACCAAAAGCTCGTGATCGGTAAGAGCAAGAATTTGATAGCCGTGTTCTTTGTAATAGTCCTTCATTTCCTTAGGTGTGTTGCGCCCGTCGGAAACTGTGGAATGAGAATGAAGATTTGCCTTGTAAAAATTTCCGTTTTGCGGTAAAAGATATTTTGTCATAAGTTGCACCTCGCTTTCTTTTATTTTAGCACAGTAAGAATAAAGAATCAACCATTTTTTGAAATTGTTTATTTTTTGCTCCGCTTTCTTACTCTCAAGTTTACAAAAAACCTCTATCTTTGTATCTTTATTTAAGCATTAAGATTGCAAATATTTTGTTAGCAAAAATTCTTTTAATTTTTTTTCAAAAACGGCTTAAATTTTGTTGACTTATTTTTCTTTTTATAGTATTATATACAAGCAATCGGCAAAAAGTTGCAATAACGAGGTGTAGCGCAGCTGGTAGCGCGCGTGGTTTGGGACCATGAGGTCGCCTGTTCGAACCGGGTCACCTCGACCAGAAAGTTTTTAGGGCCTTTAGCTCAGTTGGTTAGAGCAGCCGGCTCATAACCGGCTTGTCCGGGGTTCGAGCCCCTGAAGGCCCACCAAATTTATTTATATATACCATTTTTAATGGCCTGGTAGTTCAGTTGGTTAGAACGCTAGCCTGTCACGCTAGAGGTCGAGGGTTCGAGTCCCTTCCAGGTCGCCATTTTTTTTGCCTCGATAGCTCAGTCGGTAGAGCAGGGGACTGAAAATCCCCGTGTCGGTGGTTCGAATCCGCCTCGAGGCACCACCTTTTTGCTGGAGTGGCTCAACGGTAGAGCAGCTGATTTGTAATCAGCAGGCTGCGGGTTCAAATCCCATCTCCAGCTCCACTACGTTTACTACCCCCAAATTAATATATATGGACAGGTTCCCGAGTGGCCAAAGGGATCAGACTGTAAATCTGACAGCTCCGCTTTCGGTGGTTCGAATCCACCCCTGTCCACCACGAAAAAAGACATACCAATCGGTATGTCTTTTTTCGTGTGACAGGGTACACGATAAGAACGATATTTTGACGTTAGTCAAAAATCGTTCGCGACACGCAGTGTCAAAGGCGCGTTAGTCGCCGCTACTCCACCCCTCCAATCTTGTTCTTGTTCTCACCGAGTAAATCGTTCGCTGTGCGTAGCACAAAAGGTTGAGATTGCCACGTCGCTTTGCTCCTCGCAATGACGAAAATAATGAACTATTATCTTAATCAGACGGACGATTCCTGAATCGCCCGTACAATTTCTTTTGTTTTAATTTTTGGGTGTGTACCTGCGCGCATCAGCTACTCAACCTCTTATTATAAGCGGTTTGATTTTAGTACGCTTAATTATTGCAAAAATCAAATAATGGCGAAATTTATTAACTTATTGACATAATAATTATTATATGATATAATTAACGATAATAATTACAAAAGGAACTATCTGACTGTAGGGGATCTGGTTCCTTTATATTCTTTTTGAGGAAATTTTATGATTAGTAAAAAGAAGTTTACATTTTCAACCACGCAAGTAATATTGCTTAGCTTCCTATTAACCATTCTTGTAGGAAGCGGGTTGTTGGCATTACCGATCAGTTCCGCTAACGGAGAAGCCGTTCCGTATATTGACGCGCTTTTTACCGCAACTACCTCTACCTGCGTGACAGGGCTTGTTACACTTCCCACGGTGTCCACCTGGAGCTTATTTGGTCAAATCGTCATTCTGCTTCTGATACAAATTGGTGGATTGGGTGTAATCACCGTTATGTCAGGCGTAATGCTTATGTTTAATAAAAAAATTGGAATCGGCAACAGTTTGCTTATTCAAGACTCATTTAATCTCAATACAATGTCGGGGCTTGCCAAATTTGTTAAGAACGTGCTATTCGGCACTTTGATTATTGAGGGAATCGGCGCTATTTTATACATGTTCGTATTTATCCCTGAATTTGGAGCAAGAGGTATATGGATATCAGTTTTCAATTCGGTTTCAGCATTCTGCAACGCAGGTATCGATATTATTGCCCAAAACAGCCTTTGCAATTATGCCACGAATCCGCTTATCAATATAGTTACGTCCGCGCTTATTATTCTTGGCGGTATAGGATATATTGTATGGTGGGACGTGCTTCGCGTTATCAAAAATCACTCACGAAAAAACATCAACGTATTCAAACATCTGACCTTACACTCAAAGATTGCAATTACAGTCACAGGGGTACTCATACTCGTCGGCGCAATTCTCATATTTGTTTTTGAATATTCCAACCCCTTAACGATTGGAAAGATGTCACTTTTTGATAAAATTCAGGTATCTTTCTTCCAATCAATCACCACAAGAACTGCCGGCTTTGCCTCCGTTCCGCAAGAACATCTAACAACCGCTTCCGCCGTCATATCTGTAATTTTGATGTTCATAGGTGGCTCGCCCGTGGGAACGGCAGGCGGTGTAAAAACCACGACTATTGCAGTTCTTATCTGTTCGGCAGTTGCCACCATCAGGAACAAAAACAATGCAACACTATTCAATCGCCGTATTTCTGACGGTTTGGTAAAAAAAGCTGTTGCTACAGTCGTAATATTTCTTATAATCTGCACAACGTCAACGGTGCTTTTGATAATATCCAGCAATGCTTCTGCGCTTGACGCTGTCTATGAAACGGTTAGCGCAACGGCAACCGTTGGACTTTCAAGGAATTTAACGGCTACACTTAACACGTTTGGAAAAATAATCATTACGGTAACTATGTATTTAGGAAGAGTTGGACCCATTTCTCTTGCGGTAGCACTTGGCAGTACAAATAAAAACCAGAACATTATTTCTGAGCCAATAGAAGATATTAGTATTGGATAGGAGGAATTTATGAAAAAACAGAAAACTTACGCGGTATTTGGTCTTGGAAGATACGGCACAGCCGTGGCAAAAGCGCTTGTTGAAAATGATATTGAGGTTATTGCGGTAGATTCCGATGAAAGAATCGTAAACAGCGCAGCCTTATATCTGCCCGTATGCAAATGCGCGGACGTGACCGATGCAGAGGTTATCTCCCGTCTTGGAATCGGAAATATCGATACGGTTATAATTTGCATGGCAAGCAATCTTGAAGCGAGCGTAATGGCAATAACTCTTTGCAAAGAAATTGGAGTTAAAACCGTAATCGCAAAGTGCTCCAATGAAATGCATCAAAAAATAATGCTTCGTGTGGGGGCAGATCAAGTAGTCTTTCCCGAAAAAGAGTCCGGTACTCGCCTTGCAAAGAATATTCTCAGTTCCGGGTTTATCGATATGATTTCTCTGTCAAACGACGTATCTATCGTTGAAATTGACGTGAAAGACGAATGGTGCGGTAAAAACTTGATAGAATTAAATCTCCGTAAAAAATACGGTTTCAATATTATCGCAACCAAAAAAGGCGCAAACGTCAGCGTTAATATCAATCCCGAACAACCGCTTGATACGGAAACTACTTTGATTGTTATTGCAAACACTGCCAAATTAAAAAAACTTAAATAGGATCTATTATTAAGTGGCGACAATTCGTCAGCGACAATAAACGGTAATTGATATTTTACTTTCTAAAAAACAGATAACTTGCTTCCTTAAAACATACGGGAAACAAGTTATTTTGTTTTTAATACTATCTTTTATTTATATTTAGCTAATCCGAATAATAACTAAACGTGGCGATACGGGGCGGAAATCTTAATACGCGCTCAAAATACGATAAGTTACTACTCAAATACTGTAAATATATAAAAAACGAGCACGGCATACAGCACCGAGCTCGTTATAATTAATATATTTAATTTTGTCCAAACCTTTTTGCGTTCACATCATTGCTTACCGTTTTTTGCGTTTATTTTCTTTTTTTAGTGGGCTTTTTAGCGGAAAAGCTCTCTATAAAGCTTCGTTCTTTTGCAAGACGGTTACCTTTTTGCGCGGTGGGCTTTGCCTGCTTGACGGGCTTGGATTGCGCAGTTTTTTTAGGCTTATTTTTCTTTTTTACACCGTACGGCAAAGTTTTGCTGTCGGGCAATCTTTTGCGTTTTTCATAAGCTTTCTTTCTTGCTTCCGCCAAGTATTCGTCACGCTTTTCCTTTCTCGTTTGCTTTTGCTCTCCCTTTAAGGTGAACTTGGTTTCAAACTCCTTTACCTCGTTACCCGTTGCCTCGATTATTGCGTCGAACTTGTTCTTTTGATACGGTGTGTTGATAAGCGTAAACGCCTTTCCGCTCTTGCCTGCTCTGCCCGTTCTGCCTATGCGGTGAACGTAATACTCGTTGCTTTCGGGAACATCGTAGTTAAATACAACGTCCAGTCCGCTTATGTCAAGACCACGGGCGGCAACGTCGGTTGCAATAAGCACGGGAACTTCGCCGTTTTTGAATGCTTTTATAGTGTGCTTTCGCTCGTTTTGAGGGATATCACCGTGTAATTTTACCACAGAATATCCATTTTTATCCAAAGACTCAAACAGGGAGTCTACCATTTTTTTTGTATTACAGAAAATTATGGTACGGGTGGGAGCAAGCGTATCCAAAAGGTTGCGGATTGCCATATTTTTGTTTTTCGTGTCCGTTCTTACGTAATACTGCTCGATAAAATCGCTATCGTCACCCTCATCCGTTTCGATAGATACGGGGGATTTCATATAGTTTTGAGCAAGTTTTTTTATCTCGTCGGGCATCGTTGCACTAAAAAGCGCGGTTTGACGGTCTTGCGGAGTTTTTTCGAGAATGGTAACGATATCATCCCTAAATCCCATATCAAGCATTTCATCCGCTTCGTCGAGTACGACAAACTTGACTTCGCTTAAATTTAGCGTTTTACGGCGCAAATGGTCGCAAAGCCGTCCGGGCGTTCCGATGACTACCCTTACGCCTCTTTTTAGGTTTATTATCTGTTTTTCAATATGCGCTCCGCCGAATACAGGAAGAACGTTACAACCCTCTCTGAACTCGTTAAGCTTACGGATTTCGTCACATTCCTGACTTGCAAGCTCTCGGGTAGGACTTAATATAAGCACCTGCGTAGCCTTATTTTCCACGTCCACAAGTTCGAGAGCGGGGATTGCGTACGCGTACGTTTTACCCGAGCCCGTTTTGGACTTACCGATAACGTCAACTCCGCTTCTGAGTAACGGTATTGCTTTTTCCTGAATGGGGGTAAGCTCTTCAAAGCCCTGTTTCTCAATCGCCTTGATAAGATATTCGTCTTTTAATATTTCAGTAAATTTCATTTCTTAGATTTCTTTAGTCTGTTTAATTAAATTTGCTACCGCGGTTGCGGTTCTGCTGTACAAGGCTGACCACTTACCCGTCATTTGCTCCTCAATAAGCTTTTTTACGTTCTCTCCGTCTTCTATTGCAAGGCGCTTATATTTATCGTCGTAAAATTTCTTATACCGCACAAGATTGGATAAGTACGAATAAAACTTAAGCAAAATCTGCGCTTGATTGTACAGTGAATACGTATAATAATCCTTGTTCTTTTCGGGTTTGAATACGTTTTTAATATCGAACAACAACTGTAATAGCGCGCTCATAGACGATTCTGCACCCTTTAGGAAAGCTGAAAGATCGACCGACAGCGAAACTCCGTAATTGTCGTCGTAATCAACCTGACGGGATCTTACGTGATTTTTAAGCAACGATAAAATCTTTTCGCTGATCTTAAAAACAAGCGAATCGGTGTATAAACATTCTGTTCTGATATATGCCGACACAAATCTCTCATATACCGTTTTTATCGCATACGTACCGTAGATATCGTAACAAAACATTGCAATAACGTTGGGCGCGACAGACGTGTGCTGGGCAACTTTTCCAAACACATAAACGTTGAAAATATCCTCTCTGATATTACCAACGCTCAAATATGCGCATTTATTGCATCCTACTTTATCAAGCACCGTGAGGTTTTCGGGGATGTTAACGTCGGGGAACTGTACTACGTGAGTTCCGTTTTCTGCATTAATACCCATAAAGGCGTAGCCGGAAACGCAATCGTTCTTTGTGCGCTTAAACTTTTTAGCGATTAACGCAGGCGTATTCAGTTTTTTGACAAGCACGACGTTTTCGCTTGGAGTAAAATATTTCTTTTTGATAGCGAGCGACAGATACTTATCGTTGTATAGAATAAATGTTGCATCCTTGCCCACGATTTTATTTACGATAGAAATTTGCAAATCAATAACTTTTGCTACCATTTTTGCAAAATCGTCCTGATTTTCAAACCGTCTTAAATCGTTAAAAACGTGTGTGGAATACTGAGTTTTGAGCATACCGAGTTGGTATACTACCTTTTTGTAGTTACCCCATTTTTTTACGTACTCTTCCCACACCGTTTCAAAACATTTAGGATTGTCGGTATACGAAGCTTTAAGCTGTTCTTTGTTCTTTGCCGTCCAGTAATAATTCCAGGTATTTGAGCTTACGCCAAGCGGTTCGTAAAAGTTTTGTGTAATATAAAGACCTCGGCTTGTTACGCACTTTACTACGTCCTCTTCGTGCGGGTTTAGGATGTTGAGCATGGTCATTGGAACAAAAAGATTATACTTAAGTCTTAATGCCAATCTGCACGCGTTTACTATTAAATCCGAAGACGGAACGGACGCAAACTTATCGTTGTGGGAATATCGTTTTTCGCCGTTTGGAGAAAGCGCAATAAGCTCATCTTCGTCGCTTATGGCAAAACAACGGTATTTGAACGAAAAGGGTGAGGACGTGTATTCGTTTATGCGTACATCCTTCATTTTTTCGTATTTACCATCAGTCCAATAAAGGAAAGGCTTTACACCGAGAGTGGACGCGCAAAACTCGTATACCGCATACACCGTTCCAAGTTCGCCGTTGCCCAAAATAAAACACTTGTCAAAAGTAACGGCAATCTTGTGACCTTCTTCTATAGAAAGAATATCATTGTAATGCAAGCCGATATTGTTAAGAAAATCTCGCGTTTCCTGACTATCAAGATTTCCGATAAAGATATCGAAATTCTTATTGTATTCGGTTGTAGCGCCGATAACATTCTCGATATCCTTGCACATATCGTCAATCGCATACCTTACGGCATCCGATTCGTGCGCAGAAAGAAAGAATCTTACCTTGTCGTTACTTAAGATCATAATGTTCTCCAATTGGTTTTATAACAATATAATAACATATATTGAAAAAAATAACAAACAATTTAAGCAAATTGAGAAAAATAGTTGAATTTTTATTGATTACACGAAAAAAGCGATCCGTATTTTTCTACGAATCGCTTTCTGTTTGTTAAATTAAACGGTTTCCTTAAGTTTTGCAGCCTTACCGGAACGCTCTCTGAGGTAATAAAGCTTAGCTCTTCTTACCTTACCATGTCTGATAACGATGATCTTATCAATACGGGGAGAATGTACCTGGAAAGTTCTTTCAATACCGATACCGAAGGATACTCTTCTTACAGTGAAAGTTTCTCTAACTCCGCCGTTCTTCTTTGCGATAACTACGCCTTCGAACGCCTGAATTCTTTCGTTCTTTCCTTCTACTACCTTTACCATAACTCTTACGGTATCACCTACTTCAAACTTGGGAACATTGTCACCGGTTTTCATGTAATCTTTTTCAATTGCTTCAATAATGTTCATGACTTACTAACCTCCTTAATTTTACATTATGTTCTTATAGACCTTTCGCTACATTGGAACACACGAGTCACGCATAATATTATACACAAACGCAAGGGATAAATCAAGCGTTTTAATGCCGTTTTTTTAACTTTTTTAAGGTTTTTTTACCTTTTTTTACATATTTTTATACTCTTCGCTTGCTCTGAACTCTTCAACGAAGTCTAAGAACCTGTCTTGCATGATTGCTTCTCTTATTCTTTCCATAAGTTTTAATAGGTAAGTTATGTTGTGAAGCGACAACATTCTTCCGCCCATGATCTCGTTTACGTTGACAAGATGTCTTAGATACGCTTTACTGTAATTCCTGCACGCATAACAGTCGCATTTTCCGTCAAGCGCAGAAAAATCTTCTTTGTACTTTGCATTTCTGACAACAACCTTTCCGTTGTGAGTAAAAGCCGTTCCGTTTCTGGCAATACGCGTGGGAAGCACGCAATCGAACATATCAATGCCTCGCAAAACTCCTTCTACCAAACAGTCCGGGCTTCCTACACCCATAAGGTAACGGGGCATATTCTGAGGATAATAGGGCTTTAGCACGTCTAAAATATGATACATAACGTCTTTTGGCTCGCCTACCGAAAGTCCACCGATCGCTATACCGCATTTTGCGTAAGGAACAGTTCGTTTTGCCGATTCTATTCTAAGGTCATCGAACATATTACCCTGAATAATGGGGAAAAGCATTTGGTTTTCGTTCTTTTGATAGTCGTAACAGCGCTGAAGCCATCTAAGCGTCTGTTCCATAGCTTCTTCTGCTTTCTTTCTTCCGCAATTCGGCTCAGAACAAACGTCAAAAGCCATCATAATATCCGAACCAAGGCTATTTTGTATTTCCATGGATTTTTCGGGGGTGATAAGATGTCTGCTTCCGTCTATGTGCGATGCAAACGTTACGCCCTCATCGGTAATCTTGCGGATTTTGCTGAGCGAAAACACCTGAAATCCACCGCTATCGGTAAGTATTGGCTTGTTCCAGTTCATAAACTTATGCAGTCCGCCCGCATTCTCTACCAATTTGTGCCCCGGACGAAGATATAAATGATAGGTGTTGGACAGAATTATCTGCGATCCTGCATCGTCAAGCTCGTACGGTGCAAGCGCTTTTACCGTTGCTTGCGTGCCTACGGGCATAAATATCGGGGTCTGAATAACGCCGTGGGGGGTTGTAAGTTCACCCACTCGCGCTCCCGATTGCTTACATTCGTGTATTACTCTGTATGAAAATTTTTCGTTCATTGTTTGTTTCCTTGTTTTATTTTATCGGGCGATTCGGCAGTCGTCACCCTACAGTGGGTGGGTTTTGTACGTTCGCAAATCGTCACGACGGGGTATAGTTGTACGTTCGCAAATCGTCACGACGGGAATTGCTACGTTTATAACAGAATATCGGCATTACGCATACGGATCTTTCACTTAAGGGATTATAATATAAACGTAGAGTCGCCGAACGAGAAAAATCTATATCTCTCCTTTACTGCGCTTTTGTACATATTAAGCGCGTTTTCTCTACCCATAAAAGCAGATACGAGCATTACCAAAGTGGATTCGGGGAGGTGGAAATTCGTAATAAGAGAGTCTACCATCTTGAACTTATAAGACGGATAGATAAAAATCTCGGTAAATCCGCTTTCCGCTTTCATTTTGCCGTCCTGAGTGCTTGCACTCTCCAAAACTCTAACTGAGGTAGTTCCGCAAGCAACGATGCGCCTACCTTCGCTTTTAGCTTTGTTTATTGCATTTGCTGATTCTTCCGTTACCTGATAGAATTCACTGTGCATTTTATGCTCTAAGACGTTTTCTGTCTTTACAGGTCTAAACGTTCCCAAACCCACGTGCAGGAGAACTTTTACTATTTCGACGCCCTTTTCTCTTAATTTTTCCATAAGCTCGGGTGTGAAATGCAAGCCTGCGGTAGGTGCGGCTGAAGAGCCTTCTTTGTTGGCATAAACAGTCTGATATCTCTCTTTATCCTTAAGTTTTTCGTGGATATACGGTGGAAGTGGCATTTCTCCTATCTTGGAAAGAGCATCCTCGAACACTCCGTCAAATACAAAACGGACTTTTCTTAACCCCTCCTCGCCATACTCCAAAACCTGAGCCTTTAAGCTATCGGAAAACACAATCTCCTCGCCCGGTCTTGCTTTTCTTGCAGGGCGAACAAGAACTTCCCAATCGGTAAGATTAAATCTTTTATGAAGCAAAAACTCCACTCTTGCGCCTGTTTTTTTCGTTCCATATATACGCGCAGGCAAAACCTTGGTATCGTTTATAACCAATACGTCGCCTGCATTAAAATAGTCTACTATATCATAAAAATGCTTATCGTGACGCATCTCACCCGTTTTTCTGTCATAAACGAGCATTCTCGAGCTATCTCGTGGCTCTACGGGAGTTTGTGCAATAAGCTCTTCGGGTAAATCGTAATAAAAATCGTTAGTCTTAAGAGTCATTTAGTCCTTAATATCCTTTTCGTAAAGTTTAGCGTCTTTCGCTTTCTCTTCGTCCATCTTGTAACCCATATGCTCGTAAGCATTGGAAAGCGCGATTCTGCCTCTTGGGGTACGCGCAATAAAACCAAGCTGAAGAAGATACGGCTCTAATACGTCCTCAATTGTTACCGCATCCTCGTTTATGGATGCAGCCAAAGTGTCAAGACCTGCAGGGCCTCCGTTGAATTTCTCGATAAGGGTTTGCAACATTTTTCTGTCGTTTGTGTCCAAACCCAACTCGTCTATCTCTAAAAACTCAAGAGCTTTTCTCGTTATTTCTTTAGTAACTTTTCCGTCGCCCCAGACTTGAGCAAAATCTCTTACGCGCTTTATAAGTCTGTTTGCAATTCTCGGTGTTCCTCTCGATCTGCCGGCAAGCTCTATTGCCGCGTCGTCATCAAGGTCGATACCCAATATCTTCGCACTTCTGCGGATAATGGTTGCAAGCTCGTTCTTGTTGTAAATTTCAAGCCTGCAAATTACGCCGAAACGATCTCTGAACGGGCCTGTAAGCATACCTGCTCTCGTCGTTGCGCCGATAAGAGTAAACTTAGGCAGATTAACTCTCAAAGTTTGCGCGGACGGACCTTTACCTATCATGATATCGAACGCGTAATCTTCCATTGCCGAATACAGCTTTTCTTCTACGTTGCGCGAAAGCGCGTGAATCTCGTCTATGAAAAGCACGTCGTTTTCGTTTATGTTGGTAAGTATTGCCGCAAGATCGGCAGCTCGTTCTATTGCGGGTCCCGACGTAATTTTTATATCTACGCCAAGCTCGTTTGCAATAATATGCGACATTGTGGTTTTTCCAAGCCCGGGAGGTCCGTATAAAAGCACGTGATCAAGCGCGTCTCCGCGTTTTTTACTTGCCTCAATAAAAATTTTCAGGTTAGACTTAACCTTATCTTGTCCGATATAATCGTTAAAAGTTTTGGGGCGAAGAGATTTTTCTATAGCCTCTTCATCAAACGACGATAACGAGCTTGTTACGAATCTTTCTGCATTTTCCATATTTACCCCTCCTTAACCTTGCTGTAAAGCTTTGAAAATTATTTGCTCTACGCTCATTCCGTCTTTTTGTACTCGCTTTACAGCCTGCACCGCTTCGTTTTTATTGTATCCAAACGTCATAAGCGCGGACACTGCGTCCTGATTTACGTTAATATCGTTCTCAGTTGTAGGCGTGCTTTCCGCTATTGCGATTAAGCTTTCGGAAGGATCGACGCTCATTTTATCTTTAAGCTCCAAAATTATGCGCTCTGCGGACTTTTTGCCCACTCCCTTTATTTTGGAAAGAGCTTTTACGTCGCCGTGATAGATAGCAAGAACAAGCTGAGGTAACGCCATACCGCTCAGTATATCTATTGCAGACTTTGGACCTATTCCGCTTATGCCGGTAAGCTTTAAGAACATATTCTTTTCCTGCGCGGATGAAAATCCGAAAAGTCTGACGTCGTCTTGTGATATTGCAAGATAGGTATAAATTTTTGCGGTTTGACCTATTTTAAGATCGCTTACGCAAGATATGGAAGCAATAATATCGTAGCCGATACCGTTACATTCCACAACAAGCGCGTTTCCGTTACACTCTACAACTTCGCCTTTAATAAAACTGTACATGCTTATTTCCTCTTAATTTCTGATTTTTTTGGAGTTATTTTGTTTACACTATAGCGTTCTTACTCTCTTTTATACAAGCGTTCTCTTGTTAAAGCTTACCGTATGCGCGTGGCAAATAGCTACCGCCAACGCGTCGGCGGCATCGTCGGGCTTGGGAACGGCGGAAAGCTTCAGTAGCATTTTAACCATATACTGAACTTGTCTTTTTTCTGCCCTACCCTCTCCTGTAAGCGCCATTTTGACTTGTAAAGGAGTATATTCAAACAGTTTTCCGCACGACTTTATCGCAGAAAGAACCAACACTCCGCGCGCTTGTGCAACCTTGATACCCGTGGTAATATTCGTATTGAAAAACAGCTCTTCAAGCGCAATTTCGTCGGGCTTGAACTTATCGATAACGTGGTTCATTGCGTCATAAATCATTTCCAAACGCTCCGAAATAGGCTTGTCCTTTGGTGTGGTAATTACGCCGTAATCAATTGCTCGGATTTTTCCATTAAGTTTTTCGATAACCCCGTATCCTATGGTTCCGTACCCGGGGTCTATACCTAATATTATCACTTTTTTTCTCCATTACATAGTTATACACATATAATATATTATTTTTGGACAAAAAAGTCAAGGGTATTTGCCTAAATGCTTGAGATATGACAAAATACCCGATATGCAAAACGCACGCCGGGTATTTGTTAGTGTTATTAATTTGTGTATCATTTATTATAATTATGCATTGCTAACCTAATGCTCCGCCTAAAAAGCTCAAATCATCTTCAGCACATTTCAATCTTCAGACAGCTGCAACGACTTCAATTTTTGCAAAACGCTTGGCAATAAATCCATAGCAATTACAAACGAATTGACAAGGTTTCCGCTATACGTATGCTCGAAAACGTGACAAAATCCAAACAGAACAAGTTTGTCGGTTACACTAATTTCTTTTAAGTTAAAGCAAACAAATGAAGGCTTGAGTGCAATTCAAAACAGGGGTAAGCAATACGGAACACCAAACGATTACGCAGTATAAAATAAGGTTTTATTGCTCGGCATGAAAAATTTTGAGCATATCTTCAATATCTTAAACATTGTTAAAAGCATCTGCGTAGCGCGCAACCCGTTTGCTCGTAGCAGTTAGAATATTATCTTAACGGATGCCCATTCGCTTTCACGGTAACTGTCGTTGCGAACTATAGCCCTAACGTATACCGTATAGTCGTCACCGGGGAATGCAAACGTGGTTGTCAAAACCTGCGTTCCAATCTCATCGGAGGGATCAATAATCATTTTTGGTCCATCTTGTCCGAACATTAACTCGTAAGATATGTTCGGATCGTTTACCTCGACGGTAAGTCCAATTTCGGGATCGTATGCAATAACGGGTGTCGCAAGCTGTTCTCTCGTATCCTCGCGGATTACGACTTCGCTCCATTCGCCGTACTGTTCGTATTCTCCGCTATCACACACCGCGCGAACCTTAAAGCTCTGTCCAAACTCAATATTGCTTACGCTCGTTGCCCCAACGGTATTTGCATTGCCGTCAAGCTCGTACTCGTAGTCGGTTGCGCCTTCAACCCCACTCCAAGATATAATGCCCTCACTTGCAAACAACTCCGTGTTAAGCTCGGGTACACCCATCGTATGAGCTTGCGTTTTTTCCTCACTCCATTCACTGTCGGCATAACCTGCTTGGGTAGAGGTTGCGCGAACGATAATCCTATCGCCTCCGACAAGCCCCGAAACTTCGGTCAGAACAGTTGTCTGCTCCGCTCCGTCGTTTATCTTGTAAACGTAACCTGTAGCGTTTTCAATTGCAATCCAGCTTGCCGTACCGCCGGAAACGGTAACCTCGGGGGTAGCAAGCTTGGTTACGTTGTGGTATATCATTACCCACTCGGAGCTCGTACAGCCCTCGGCATACGCCTGAACGTAAAGCTTTTCGCCCGTTGGTATTTCGGACAGGGCGAGGTAGTAGTTTCTTGTAGTGGTTTCCGTTCCGTTTTTACCTATTTTGTAATTGTATCCGTCTGCGTATTCCACGCTGCTCCAATATACTCTTTCTCTGCGAATCGTATCAAACGCGGGATTAGTCAACGTGACGGTGAACAGATAAGACTCGCTCCAATCGCTCGACCTGTAATTTTCAACGTCGTCAGAGATCGCTCTTACTCGGTAAGTAGCGCCAACCGTTGCGTACCAACCAATATATTCAATCTCAATGGTTTGTATGCTTTTATAATTCTCCTCGACGATATACTTACTTGCCCCTGCAACCTCGTCCCAAACAATATAACCGTCTTCAACTCTAATGTTCACAGGAGTGCCCAACTTTTGTCTTGCGTCGGTGCACGTATATTCCACCCATTCGCTGTCAAGATATCCGTTTGCAAGTCCTTCCTCGGAAGCAACGCACATGACGCGAAGCACATCACCGTTGTTAAGCACAACCGAAAGGTCTCCGTCAAGCTCAACTCTCACGGGTGTACCGCCGTTGATCGTATAAAGATAATGAGATACGTTTGCGGTATCAGCCGACCAGTTGATCTCGCAGGTGTCCTTTGAATACTCTCCAAGCGTGGGAGCGGAAATCTTGATACCCTCGAAGGTTACCCATTCGCTCCATTCGCTCTCAAGCCAATATCCCGATGCGGGTATTCTAACCCTAACCTTCGTTCCGGCAGAGGGCACGTAGAAGCGAGCGTAGCCTGCTTCGGATGCTATGGTGATATCTACGGGATTTCCGTTCTCATCTATTGCTTCATACTCGTAGTGATCGTTATTCCAACCATCAAGGCTTTCGGGAGTTACCACGCCGTAATATTCGCCATACAGTTCCTTGTATTCGATGGTAGGCTTTTCAATTTGCGCATAAACGGCAACGCTGTCAGACCAACGAGTAGCTTGATAATCTCCGTCCTCGTAGTCAGTACCTATTAGTCTGATAGAAACACCGAAATTATATGTTCCGGCTTTAAGTTTCGATGCATCCACGGAAATAGTGTAAGAGCTTTCATAATCGGAAACGTATTTTTCAATCAGACCGTCAACGCTCTGACCTGCCTTGATCAGCTGTATATATTCATTAAACCAAGCCGTCTCGTCGATATCGAATTCGTGCTTGCTTTCGTCGATATAAAGCACCTTGTCATCTACCTCGACCTTGTAAACATAGCCGATCGCGTAAGGCGCTCCAATACCCGTCCAGTAATCGCGCTCATTGAAAAGAGTCAAGGTGAGCTTTCCGTCGGAGTAGCTTACGTTTTCCATCTCTACCCAATGATTGGTAAGCGCTCGGTCAAGATTGATGTATTGATTAGTTACCTTGCCGTCTATCAGTCCGTTGCCGTCCATCTTGTCATACTTGTAGTCGATCTCGATATCCAAGCCACCTATTCCGTAGGTAAAAGCATCTTCAAGCACCACGTAGTAATACTTGCCAACCTTGAACAGATTGTCGGTATTTGTTCCGTCGTATTCAAACTCGTAGAAGTACTTGCCCTTTGCTGCCTCGGTCTCCCAATACGACTTGTCAGTATTGTTATCTGCACGATTTTCAAGATACCAAAGCGCATATTCAAGTGGATCAAGAATAGCCTCAAGGCGAGACATCTCATTGTAAAGCTCGTTCATCAGCTCATCATTTCCGTAAGCTTCGTTAAACTGTTGATTTAGCACGTCAATTTGCGCGTTCAAGTCATCAATTGCCGTAGGATTGTCAAGAATATACAGCACGTCGCTTGCAACCCATCTTGCGCTTTCCTCCTTGTAGAGCTTCAACGTAAAGCTGTCAATTGCGGGGTAATTATTATCACCGTTGCCGAGAATAAAATAATATACCGCATCATTTACAAAGGTATATACGTCGGCGTCATAATACCAGGGAGTGCCGAGAGAGTTTATCCAAGCACTTTCTTCAACGTACTTTCCTTGCGTGTATTCGGTGTCCTTGTAATATACGCGAACGGTATAGGAGTTTCCGCACAAAATGCCTTCGGAAACGGTGGCAGTTCCGTTGAAGTTTGTATCGGTATATACTACTTCATCTCCCTTAAGTATTTCAAGCTTGATATATTCCGCAGTATTGCTATTCAATGTGGTGTTTACCTTGATAGCGCCGTAGTATCCGTCTTTTTCGGAATTGTAAAGCAGAGTTCCGTTTACTTCACCGACAGTAATTGCTTCGGGAGTGAGTATATGCTGCTCAAACAGAATATGGGCAGTTACGCCGTTTCCGTCGTGAAGATCGGCATACAAGTAAACATAAATCCAATAGTCCGTATTTTCCACAAGTCCTGTTGCACTTACAGAATTGTTGCCGATGGCAAGGCTTTGATTTGTTATGATATTATATCCGTCATATACGGCAATACCAAGCCAACCGCCGCTCAGATTCAAGAGTCCGCTTGCATCTGCTACGTTAAGTGTTGCAGAGCAACTATTTATTGTAAGAGATGTGGGATTGAAATCGGATATTGTAGGATTCTCGGCATTATAAGGCAGACCGATGCTTACGGTATCGTTGTTGTTCATAAACTCGTCAGTACCGTCTGCGTTGATATAGGTATCTGCAATATATTCGATATCCGTAACGGTGTAAGTCTTTTCCGTATATGTGCCGCTCGGAATCGTCACAGCAACGTAAATACAGTTATAATGCTGTCCGTTATCCTCAACGAAGAAGGAAGAAAGACCGCCGCCAACCTGATATTTCGTTCCGTTCAGCTTCAAGGAAAGGATAGTGTGCTGACTCGGATTGTTGAGCCAAATCTGAATATAAACGGTTTCGCCAGCTCTTGAATAAATCTCATATTCGGATTCTGTCGGGAAGTTAGCATCGAAATGATTATTGCTGTCCGCAAAATATTCATCAAGTGCCGTTCCAAACTGACGATAGCTTCCTGCTCGCATCATTCTGTACGACATCATCATCGGACGAACAGCGAACACACCGGGCAATCCGTCTGCCTGAGAAGGTTCGTTATTAGATGCGAATATACCGAGATATGTAGGCGCACCTGTCGGTGTAGGAGTGCTTGCCGTATAAGTTTTGGAAGCACTATAATCACCGTCGGTGTAGTTCGTTCCATCACCAACCGCTTTTACCACGATGCTCTGACCGTCTGCAAGCTGTACGGAGGTTGCCGTTGTGGGAGTTTCCGCACCGCCATTGATCTTGTAAACATAGCTACTTGCGTTTGCTACTGCCGTCCAACTTGCAAGACCTGTGTTCGAAATCGTTACATTAGGTGTGCCGAGTTTTGTCGGTTGAGGCGCAGGCGTGCTTGCCGTATAGGTCTGCGAAGCACTATAATCGCCGTCGATGTAGTTCGTTCCGTCGCCTATCGCTTTTACGGTTATACTCTGTCCGTCTGTAAGCTGTAAGGAAAGCGCGTTTATTACGGTTTCTGCGCCTCCGTTGATTTTGTATTTATATCCGCTCGCATTTGCAATAAAGTTCCAGCTTGCAAGTCCTGTTGACGAAACGGATACCGTAGGAGTGGCAAGTTTCGTGGGCTGTGGAGTTACTCCGCCTTGCGTATACGTTACACTGTTACTCCAATCGCTCGTCGTATATTTTATTCCGTCGCCTATTGCCCTTACCTTAATGGTCTGCCCGTCTGTAAGTGCTTTGCTCGTAACGGTATTTTCCACATACGATAAACCGCCGTCAATACTGATTTCGAACCTGTCAGCATTGGAGTTTGATTGCCAGCTCGCAACGTTTGACGTAAGATTTACCACGGGAGCAGAAAGCTTTTGAGGACCTTCAGAAGGTTGCGCGCATGCAATACCACAAATACACAGTAACACCATGAAAATCGTAATTAGCGTTAAAGATATTTTTCTTTTCATTTTTATTCCTCCTCTTGATAAAATAGAAAAAAGCGTCAACCGCAGTCAACGCTTTGAAAAACGCAAACTCCGATTGTCGCCTAACAATTCTCAACAAAAGAGGAAAACCCTGCATTCACCAAGTGGAATTCACATTTAACCAAGAGAAGAACGGGAATGCAGATATGCGAGAAAACGCCCTTGTGTTTAATTACAAGAGTTCCTCAATTGCTGTTGATTAAATTGTTAGGCACTATCATTATATCATAACTTTAGCTTAAATGCAATAGTTATCCTTAAAATCTTTAGCATAAAAATTAAAAATTTACATAAAAAATACCCACTAAAACATTTGGTTTCTGCTTTGTGAGTATTCTTTACTTTTTAATAATGAATTATCAGTCTTCGCTTACAGAGATTGCCACGCCTACTACGTGGGCTCGCAATGACGTCGGGGGAAAAGTTTGAATACAGAGATTGCCACGCCTACTACGTAGGCTCGCAATGACGTCGAACACATAAAAACTGTCGCAATGACGTCAGAACGTAAAAGCCATAGAAAAGAGCAATAACTGTTTGTTACTGCTCTTTAGGATTGTTTTGTTGTTGTCGTTTCGGACTAAGAAATCTATTGTGTTAGCAACCTCACTTCTTTTACGACATCTCCCACCTCGGTCGAGATGGTGCGAAGGGGAATTACTAGTTGTTCTTTTCGTAAGTAACGCTTACGTTGCTTGCCTTAAGTCCTGCACTTGTTCCTACATAGTAGAACGGAATTCCTACCAGAACTTTGCCGTTATCCTCAAAGTTAGGAGCTAATTCAGTACGTTTAGCATCTGTTCCACCCGGATATAAGTTATCACTTGGATTTGCATCACTATAAGCTTTTGCTGTTGTATAGTAGTCGTATATATCTTCTATTAGGTAGTTGTAGTTTGTATCCGTAAAGGTTGCGCCTTTTTTGCCTATCCAAATCATAACCTTTTTACCACTAACCCTCATTTGCATATCAAGCTCATACGGTGTAGTTTCTGATCCTACACTAAAGTCTGAGCCAAGACCGGAAAGCGAGTCGGTGTTAATGGGCTTAGGACTGTTTACTTGATAACTACTGCCACTTATAGTATCTTGTGCAGAAATTTTTAGTCTTCTCGTAGTTGTAATTCCGTAATCTGTTCTGATCTTAAAGATTAGTCCTGTTCCTTCTTGCTTAAGCTGGAATCCTGTACCGAATAAATTTTTCGCATTAATACCTTCAATTGCCCACATTGCGTAGGATGCCCTAACTGTTAACGTTCCTGCGTTTATATCATAATAACCGTCATTTGTTAAATAGCCAACACCCCCTGATTTAGTAGAGTATTCCACTTTTGCATAGAATTCCTTATCTTCGGTACTTCCTTCTTCAATCCTCGTTATAGGATCACCTTCAAACTGCGCATTGTCATACCAGCCCTTAAACTCATATCCGTCATTAAGCTTGGGAGCAGAAAGTATTACTTCTTCGTTTTCCGCATATGTTACAGGATTAGATCCTGCATCAATGTTTTTGTAAGTTATATTGTGAATCTTTACATAACTTACTTCTACGTTGCTTGCAGTAAGGTTTGCAGTTGTTCCTGTGTAGCAGAACGGAATTCCTACCTTAACAAGACCGTTTTGAGCAAAGTCTGGAGCAAGCGCCGTACGATCATCAACTGTACCAGTAGCCCATGCGGTTGGGTTGACGTCTGTTGGGTCAATATAGTAAGTATAAATATCTTCGATTAGGTAGTTGTAGTTTGTAGGTGTAAACTGTTCGGTTTCAGTTCCTACCCAAATCTTAACCATTCTTCCACTTACCTGCATTTGCATATTAAAGGTAAACGGAGCATCTTGTGTACCGGTATTAAATGCATCTTTAGTAAGAGCTGTAGCTGTTCTGTCTATAATTCCAGTCGAATTTACTACGTTTTTACTTGTTGCAGGCGAATAATTTGGATCAGCACTTAATCTCAAAGCTGCTGTATTGCCGAAGTTGTTGTGAGCTAAAATCTTGAAGAGCTTTCCTTCAGAGTTCATAAACTCAAATCCAGTACTTAGCTGTCCACCGTTTTCAATATCATACAACGAATAGGTTGCTTTTACGGTAAGAACGCCGTTTGCTACGTCGTACATATTATCGGTATAGTGGTTCGTGCCTTTTTGGGTAGTACTGTAGTCTTCTATCTTAGCAGTAAGTTCAATATTGCCGGTTGTTCCAACTTCAATTGTTTCTACTTTTTCACCATTTGCATTATACCAGCCAACAAACATCTTGCCAAAGTCAACTGCAGGAGCAGAAAGCGTTATTTCATCTTCTACGGTATAAGTATCCGGATTGCCGTCTACTGCCACATCGTAGGTAATAGTGTAAGTTTCAATCTCCCAGTTTGCTTCAAGAACAATATCTCCCGTTGTTCCCTTTGCAATCTCTGTTACGTCTTTTCCGTCCTCATCAGTCCAGCCTAAGAAGCTATAACCGGTCTTGCTTGCTTCTACAAGCGTAATGGTTTCAGTTTCTACCGTATATTTTGTAGGATTGGGGTTTTCCGCGTCATCTATACCGCTATAACTTATAGTGTACTCGATTGCTTCTGCAGTAAACTCAGCAGTAAGGGTTACGTTGCCTGTTACCTTTGCATCCTCTTCATATACCCACTTTGCAAACTTGTACTTGTAACCGTCCGCATCCGCCTTGGTGGGCTTTGTAAAGCTTGTTATGTCGATTGCAGAAATAGTTGTTCCGTACTTAACGTCCATAGCATCATTGCCTTCAAACATTACCTTGTAAGTATTTCTCGTATAGTATACGTTCAATACCAAAGAGCAGTCCGCTTTTACAGTTCCACTTAAGGTGCTCTTTTCTTCGTTGAGTGTAAAGTGCTCAACCGTAGGCGTCTCGGCAGAAACCGCAGAATCGGTTGTTCCCTGAAGAGTTTTTGTCATGCTTCCGTCAACCGTATAATTGTCGTCTTCTACATTCTCAAAATGGTATTTTACAATATACTCA
>JAGAPA010000013.1 GCA_017623455.1 Clostridia bacterium
ACTTAAAGGAAAATCCAAATCTAAATGGCTTGCATACTATATGGGTATTCGTTCTGCTATATTTGATGAATGGGTAAAACAGCAAATGTCAAATGCGTCTGATGCCGTGGTCATACACATCGGGTGCGGAATGGATAGCCGTGTCATAAGAGTCGGAGATAGAGATCACAAGTGGTATGACGTGGATTTTCCGGAAGTTATTGGAGAAAGAAAACGCTACTATGCCGAAACGGATGACTATAAAATGATTGCAGGCGATGCAAGAGATTGCGGTTGGCTGACAACTATTCCGGAGAAGAAATCTGCTATCGTCGTTATGGAAGGCGTGAGTATGTATTTGACCACAGATGAAATGCGAAATTTAACAGATTGCCTTTGCACTCATTTTGAAAGCATTATGCTTTTGGTGGACGCTTACACTTCTTTTGCCGCTAAAATGTCAAAGCGAAGAAACCCAATAAATGACGTAGGCGTAACCGAGGTTTACGGTATAGACAACCCACAATCTTATCAAAGCGAGAAGCTTGCTTTCGCAAAAGAACACACAATGATACCACAGAAATACATAGACGAATTAAAAGGATTTGAAAGGTTTATTTTTGCCAAGCTTTATGCAGGCGGTTTCTCGAAAAAGCTGTATCGCTTGTTTGAATACAAAAAGAATTGATCAAATTCCAATTCTCAACCTGTTTTATCCCTTATATAATAAAACTCTAACGTCGCTTGTGAACGAAGTTAGAGTTATTTTAGTTTAACTTATTTTTACAATTTTAAGTAACATGGTGGTGTAGATGGGGAGCTTGATATACGCGCTAAACTCTGTGGACGTGAAGATTTCTTCGCGAACAAGCTCGCAGTCGTGGTTTTCGTCGAGAACGTAATACTCGAGTTTTACCTTGCCGTCGTTTGCTACGTTCTTAAACTCCACCTTTACTTCCTTATCCCCAAGATTATCGTCGTCGTTAAAATAAGAAAGCATAACGTTTTGCTCTTCGCCCACCGCTCCTGCAACGTACACGTTAATATCGTCGCGCTCCACTTTTACGGCGTGATCTAATTTGTAGAGCTGATTGAACATATAGAAGGGATAGTAGCCCTTAAGCTTTTCGCATACCATATCGGTTTTGAACATTCCGTTCATTCCACACGGGCGCGCATCGTAGTACATAAGCATATCAAGTGGCTCGTACTGACTCATAAGCATGGTGGACGCGATAAACGCGCTACCTTTCAAGTTCTTTTCGGTCTTTAGCGAATAAATCCAATCATCTCCCGTCCAACCCCTTACGTAGTTCCATTCGTTAAGAATACTTTCGGTTTTTGTGAGGTTGGATTTTTTGAGGTATCCGTGCACTCTGTGTATAACTTCTCTGACCCACTCAACGTCTTTTGCATATATGTGCCAAGAGAAAAAGTCGGGCTTTACATTGCCAAGCGATTGGAAAAGTTCGTAAATCCACGCTTCGCCTAGTATACACGCGCACGACGGTCCACCAATTTTAAGGTGGGGGAATTTTTCCTTAAGGTGCTCTAAGGTTATGCGGAAAAGCTCGTAAAACTGCTTTGCCGTACCACCCCAACAACGTTTATGCTTGCTATCGTCGGGATCGAGATTAGGCTCATTCCAAATCTCCCAGTATTCGATATCCATATGCATACCGTCTGCCCAGCCTTCGTTGTAGTGACGGATAATATGCTCGCACACTATCGCCCATTTTCTAAAGTCTGGTGGCGGCAGAGTATTGTACT
>JAGAPA010000014.1 GCA_017623455.1 Clostridia bacterium
GTGAGAACAGGCATGCTGATCTCGCTTGGCGTATATGCTGTTCTTTCTGCCGTGGTGCTGATTTTCGCAGAACCGATGCTGAAGCTCATGGCGACTGATGCGAGCATTATCGAAGCATCCGCATTCTACATACGAATTGAGAGTATTGCAAATATTTTTTCAATCCTCACGCAGTTCGCACTCGTAGCACTTGTTACTGTCAATAAGAGCAAATACCTTTACGCGCTCACAGGTGCAAGACTTGTGCTGTGCCTCGTGTCCGATACCTTCCTCGTTTCCACTTTGCCTGTGTCGGCAAATCTCGGTGTGAATGGAATCGGATACTCCAATATCATCGTAAACGCGCTGTTGCTAGTTGTATCGCTCGTCCTTCTCGCCAAGGAAGAAGTCAAGGTGTTTAGAAAGGCAAAGCTCAACTTTGTTTGGACGAAAGAATTTGCCAAGGTTGGTGGTATTTCAGGCGTGGAATCTCTCGTTCGTAATGTTGCCTATATGGTGATGATCGCGAGAATGGTCAATGTTGTTGGAGAGCAGGGAACATACTGGGTTGCCAATAACTTCATTTGGGGTTGGTTATTACTTCCGGTTCTCCAATTAGGTGAACTTATTAAACGTGAAACTGCAACTGATGAAAACGCAGTTAAAAATAATTCGCTTGGATATTTTATTATAACGGTAGTAATTTGCGTTCTATGGTGCATAACTATTCCACTTTGGAAACCGTTTATGAGTCACGTGTTGAATTTTAGTGACGTTGACAAGTTGTTTGAACTTGTTATGGTGCTTTTAGGTTTTTATATGCTTTACGCCATTCAAAATGTGTTCGACTCCACCTTCTACGGACTTGGCAAAACAAACTATATGCTGTTTGAATCCGTTGCAACCAACTTAATTTACTATGGTGTAGCATTTATTCTATATCTTTGCGGAGTGTGGCAACCAACACTTATAGGAATAGCGTTATTGTTTGGCATAGGGAACGCCTTTGATAGTATAGTTTCATTTATTGCTTATGTATTCTTATTAAAGAAAAAGAAGATAAATATTTTAGATGCTGAGTAAATCTTTATTTGTGAACCTATAAAACCTTAAAATCTTTACTTTTTTCTAATATTGGCTTTTAGAGGTAAAGATTTTTTATTTTTAAAGGTAACAGCAAAAACAATTGAAAAAACAATTGAAAAAAGAGTAAAAAAAAGGTATAATATAGAAAAGGAGATTTATAGTCATGAAAATCGTAATAATAGGTGGGGTTGCAGGTGGCGCAACAGCCGCAGCAAGAATAAGAAGATTAGATGAACGTGCAGAGATTATTATTTTTGAGCGTTCGGGTTTTATTTCATACGCAAACTGTGGGTTGCCGTATTATATCGGTGGCGTTATTGAAGATAAGGAAGATTTGACGTTACAAACTCCCGAAGGCTTTTATCGTCGTTTTAGAATCAAAGCAAAAGTTAATCACGAAGTAACAGATATTGACGTACAGAACAAAACCGTACACGTTACTGACCTAAAAACGGGAACGAGTTTTACAGAAACGTACGATAAACTCATTTTATCACCCGGAGCAAAGCCGATATTGCCCGATTTTTACATTGAAAACGAAAGAACGTTTACTCTCCGCACCGTAGAAGATACGCTTAAAATTCGTGAATTTGTAGTGCGAAAACAACCAAAAACAGCAGTTGTTATAGGCGGTGGGTTTATCGGTCTTGAAATGGCGGAAAACCTTGCTGAGCTTGGGGTTAAAACGGCTATTGTTCAACGTTCTAACCATCTTTTACCGACGGTTGACTGTGATATGGCGTCGTTTATACACGCAAACTTCCGTCACCACGGAGTACAACTGTTACTAAATACCAACACAAATAAAATGAGTATTACCGGCGACAAAGTTTCGCTTGAGTTATCCGGCGGACAGCAGATTAGCGCGGATATGGTCGTGCTTGCCGTTGGCGTTGCGCCCGAAAATACGCTTGCGAAAAAGGCAGGCTTAGAGCTTGGAGTAAAAGGTGCAATAAAGGTGAACGGCAAAATGGAAACGTCGGTTCCCGATATCTACGCGGTGGGGGACGCCGTTCAAGTAAAGCACTTTATCACCGAGCAAGATGCTGTAATTTCCTTGGCAGGGCCGGCAAATAAGCAAGGCCGTATTGTTGCCGATAATATTTGTGGGCTTAACAGCGAGTATAAAGGCTCACAGGGCTCGTCTGTCATAAAACTATTCGATATGACGGTGGCAACGACGGGTATCAACGAACAGCAAGCCAAGGCGAATGGTTACGAATATGAAAAGGTAGTTTTAACGCAAAATTCGCACGCAGGATATTACCCAAACGCAACGGCAATGACAGTAAAACTGATTTTTGAAAAGAAAACCTTTAAGATTTTAGGCGCACAAATTGTTGGCTACGATGGCGTTGATAAGCGCATTGATGTTATTGCAACGGCAATACGTGCAGGTTTAAGTGCATACGAATTGAAGGATTTGGATTTGGCGTACGCACCGCCGTACTCTTCTGCGAAAGACCCCGTAAATATGGCAGGTTTTGTTGCAGAAAACATCAAAAACGGTGTAGTTAAGCAGTTTTATTATGAAGATATTCCGTCTTTAAGAGAAAGAAAAGACGTGATTTTGCTTGATACTCGAACCCCGTTTGAATATATGCGAGGACGTGCGGACGGATTTATCAATATTCCGCTTGATGATTTAAGAGAGCGTTCAGGTGAGCTTGATAAAACAAAAAAAATCTACGTTATGTGTCAAAGTGGCTTGCGCAGTTATTTAGCTACACGAATTTTAATGCAAAACGGATTTGACGCATATAACTTTGCAGGTGGTTTTAGGTTGTATAGCAGTATTAAAAACGAAGAATTGTTATCTAAGCAATGCTACTCTTGCGGTATGGAGAAATAATTTTCAAAATTGCCAAGCAGACAGCAACAGACGGTTGCTTGTCAACACCTACAGTATGTGATATAATATGACTATAAAATGTGGGTGGTGATTTTATGGAAACGAAGGATATTATTTACCAATTAAGAACGAAAAAAGGATTTTCGCAGGAGGAGCTTGCGGAAAAGATATTTGTGACAAGACAGGCAGTATCACGGTGGGAAACGGGCGAAACGGTGCCGAATACGGAAACGCTGAAGCTTTTGTCCAAGTTGTTTGACGTGTCTATCAATACGCTTCTCGGTTCTCCAAGAGCTCTTGTATGCGAGTGTTGCGGTATGCCGATTGACGATAGTAATCTCAGCCGAGAGAAAGACGGGCTTTTTAACGAGGAGTACTGCAAATGGTGCTATGCCGACGGCGAATACACTCTTGATGTCTGGAAGCAATATGCAAAAACAGGCGGAAAGGAAAAGCTCGAAGAGTTCAAGATGCAGTTGATTTGCGAAATTAACACGCTTTTGAATATCGAAGGGTTGCCCAAGGTGGAAGACTTAAACGTGCTGTCGGGCGAATTTATTAATATGGAATACACTCTTCCAAATGGGGGAAAAGTTAAGTTTCTCGACGATAAGCAGACGTATCTTGGCAGTCAGCTCGAAAGCAAATCGGAAGACAGATGCTTTGGTATTGCCGCAAATATGGATTTCATTTTGGTATGTACGTACGGAGAAAACGGAGAGAACCCCGAGCTTGTGTTTTACAAGAAGAGAAGACGATGCTTGTAATTTGACGGAGGTGAGAGTATGGCAACGTGGAATCCGTGGAGAGGTTGTAAAAAGTGCAGTGACGGCTGTCTTTATTGCTATATTCACAAGGGTGATGAAAAGCGCGGAGTTGATACGAGTGTTATCGAAAAGACAAAAGATTTTGTAAAGCCAGCAAAACGGCTGAAGAATGGTAATTATAAAATGAAAGCTGGCATTGTGTATACCTGTTTTTCTACCGATTTTCTGATAGAGGAAGCGGATGCGTGGCGCGCAGAATGTTGGCAAATGATAAAGGAGCGCAAGGATTGCACCTTTTTGTTTCTCACAAAGCGCATTGACAGATTTATGGACTGCATCCCCGACGATTGGGGTGGGGGATATGATAACGTGGTTGTTTGTTGCACGGTTGAGGATCAGAAGAACGCGGATTACAGGCTCGGAATATTTTCAAAGATTCCTATAAGGCACAAGTGCATAACGGCTCAGCCTCTTATTGAAAAAATTGATATAGAACGGTATCTTGACGGTATTGAGCTTGTAGTGGTTGGTGGAGAATCAGATGTGAATGCAAGACCGCTTGATTACGCGTGGGTGCTTGATATCAGAAAGCAATGCGTCCGAAAGAACGTGTCTTTCGAATTCAGACAGTGTGGAACGCATTTTATCAAGGACGGCAAGGAGTATAAATTGCAGACTAAGGACTTATGCGCTCAGGCAAGAAAAGCGGATATAGATTTTAAGAGCAAAAGATAATTTATGTGCCGATATAAATAAATCACACCTTAGTTGGGTATTCTTGGGAAAATTAAACAATAATATTTAACCAAATAGCAAGTTTGTTTGAAAGAGTTCGAAAAATCGGACTCTTTTCTATTAGTTTCTTTACAGGGCTATTCTTACTTGATTTGTCTGTCAAAATATGTTATAATGCAATAAAATTAGTCAAAAGGTGTAAAATTATGAGAAACAAAGAAATTACTGTATTAGACAAAGAAATTCATATTAACAAAGACGATTATTTCTCTTTAACGGATATAGCGAAGTACAAAAATCCTGAAGCGCCTGCTGATGTTGTTAAAAATTGGCTTAGACGTAAAGACACCATAGAATTTATAGGGTTGTGGGAAAAGTTAAACAATCCTAATTTTAACATGGTCGAATTCGACCAGTTTAAAACTGAGGCGGGACACAATTACTTTACGATGTCGCCTAAAAAATGGATTGACGGTGTAAACGCTATCGGTATTGTATCAAAAGCGGGAAAATATAATGCAGGAACTTATGCTCATAAGGATATTGCATTACAATTCGCTTCGTGGATTTCACCCGAAATCAATTTGTATATCATAAAAGAATTCCAACGTCTTAAAGTAGAAGAACAAAAATTGCTCGGTTGGACGGTTAAGCGTGAACTAGCAAAGATAAATTATCGTATTCACACCGACGCAATTAAAGACAATATCATAATTCCCCTTGAAATATCCAAAGAACAAGCATCTTTTGTCTATGCAAGTGAAGCAGACGTGTTAAACGTTGCACTTTTCGGTATGACGGCAAATCAGTGGCGAGATAAAAACCCTGACAAGAAAGGAAATATTCGTGATTATGCCGAAGTCTCGCAACTCGTATGCCTTTCTAACTTGGAGAACTTAAACGCTTATCTAATTGAGCAAGGCGTAAACCAACAAGAGCGTCTTATTAAACTTAACAGTGCCGCTATTCGCCAAATGAAAGTTTTGGCAGAAGAAACGTTACAACTTACTGATGGCTCGGACTCTGAATGAGGTGCGAAATGAAATTTGCAGATAAAGTAAAATATGTAAGAATGAAATTACTCCTAACGCAGGAAGCGTTAGCAAAAGAACTTGGCGTATCCTATGCCACCATTTGCCGATGGGAAAAAGATAATCGTGAACCGCAAATCGTATCACAAGGTAAATTCTATGCCTTTTGCGAAAAACAAGGCGTTAAATTTGAAGAGAAATAAAAATTTTGTGAATATGACGGCAGTTGTCATATTTAGTATAGTATAATATTAAAAAAAATTTAATGCGTGGGTAAAAGATAGAAATGAAACTAAAAATAAGAGGATAAAATAATGAATATTTCCACCTACATAGATGAATACGCAAGAAAGAAGAAATATTATCTTTCTTGCGATGCGGAAACAGTACACAATCTAATAAAAGGCGATGGAAAGTATTCTTTTAAATCGCAACCTGATTACACAAACTCGGAGAATCTTGCATACAACATAGAATATTCTGTAAAGAGTTATACAAGAGATAAAGATATTGCCATCAGCATCTATAAGGATTTTTGTGCGTTTCTTAAGAGTAAAGGCATTGAAATTAATGTTTCTTTTCCCCCAATAGCTGTTTCCAATTCCTTTGAGCGCTTGATGTTTATTTCAAAATATCTTCAAGATCCTCGACACAAGGTTTCGGACCTTCAAGACCTTTTATGGGTAAGCGAAAGGACTATCCAGAATGATTTAATAAAATTGCGAGGACGAGATAATGATCCAATACAAATATGTGGCAAAGTGTTTAAGATTGACAATTTAGAACGTGGAAAAGATGTTGTGCATTTCCCCTCTACTGCACACCCGTTATTTTTAACTCCCAATCTTACACAAGTGCTTGTTACGTTAAAAGGATTGAAAACTATGGGCGAAAATCCGCTTTATGCGGAATATGCTCACCTTGTCGCAATGGATATTTGGGAACAACTTTCTGATTATGCTAAAACACGAATCCATTTCGTTTTATCTGAACTCCTCCCCGAAGATTTAGCTTGGTATGAAAAATTAAGAAAGCAAGACGACGAGTCTTTTTACTCTGAATATCGTTGCAGTCCAAATGGCAACATATTTTTAGATTGCATAAAGAATGAAAAGACATTTTGCGTGGAATATGACGGCGAGGATGGCATTTGTTTATATAGCAACTGTGTTTTTATTCCAAGAAGTATGGCAGATGGGAGTTTTGAAGTAAATAGCAATCAAGGTAAAGTTAGATTGCATTTTGATAAAATCTTGAGAAGTGCATATACGGCAGAAGAATTGATATAAAAAAATGAAGCTGAGCTTCGTTGAAGTTTTTATCCAGACGGTTTATAATAAAGGCACAATAAAAATCAACCGAAAGGAGAAAATATTATGAAATGCACTTTTTACAGACCTGAAACCGTAAACACAAACGAATTTGAGAATATCGTTAGTAAGCTTCGATATGATCTTCACTTACTTGAAACGGAAAAGAGCGACGAATGGAATATATATACTTATGTTTATTCATTAAGCAAACTTGCCAAGCCACTTGCAAAAAATCCAAAGATGTCTTTCTTTGGACTTGATGAACCAGAAAGGATGCCGTCGGATGCTCGTGTTGATTTCTTTTACAGACCAACCTACATCGCAACTGCATTTATGATGAAAGCCGTACTTTTATATCCAAGTTTGATGAATGAAGCAACCTTTCTTGATTCCGATCTCGATTTTACAGTAGATACGGTCAGAAATACTTTATCCGCTTGTATGCTCGCTTGTACGGGGCGCAACTTTGAAGGTGGCGGTGTGTTACGTCTTTCAGAATGCCTGCAAATTTTTGAGAATGCTGGAGTTGTGGAATTTATTGAGAAATACCCCGAGATGTGTCCTGAGTTTAACTCGTTATACAAGGAGCGAAAAGCATTCATTGAAAATGGTGGAATAGATCTTCGCGAGCGTTGGTATATGTGATTAAGGAGAAAAATATGCCGAATTTAGATGATTTTCACGCATTTAAAAGCACAAGCGGAGGCGCTGGTGGCGGTTGCTCTACTCCAATAGTGATTATAGGAATTATAATTTCTATTCTATATTTGATTGGCAAGTGTGCATAATGTTTGCTTAATCTTTGGACTTTAAGAGCACATATATTAGAAAATGGAAAAATAAGAAAAGGCACTAACAGATATATCGAAAAATATTAAAAGTGTAGGAAAAGCAATTTCAAAGGAGAAAGACTTATGAAAGTAGAAAAATATAGAGTACTTGGTGAGTTGATTGAAACTAATAAACGTCAATTTGTTATCCCTGTCTATCAAAGAAACTATGATTGGGGAAAACAACACTGCAAAAAACTTTATGATGATATTATTTCCGCATATGAGTTAGATAGATTTCACTTTATCGGCTCAATCGTTTATGTTGACCAAGGCGAAGAAAATAAAATATATAGATATTTAATAATTGACGGACAACAAAGAATTACAACGCTTTTTTTATTGCTTAAAGCTCTTCTTGATTTAACCGAAGACGAAAATCTTAAAAAAGAGTTTGAAGATATTCTTTTTAATATCGACAAATATAATGACCTAAAACTAACAGACCAAACAAAGATAAAGTTGAAACCAATCAAAAGCGATAATGACCAATTTATGCTTTTGATGAAAAATGATTTGCAAGCGATTGATAGAAGTTCAAACATTTTTATTAACTATGACTATATGAAAAAGTTGATTTCAAAATCAAACGCATTAGGTATAACAACTAAAGATATTTTGTCAGGCATCAAGAAATTAACTTCAGCAGTCATTATACTTGACCCAAAAGAAGATGAACCACAAGTGGTTTTTGAGTCTATCAACTCAACAGGGTTAGACCTTTCTCTTGCAGATTTAATTAGAAACTTTATTCTAATGACTGATAAAAATCAAGAAAAACTTTTTGAAGACTATTGGATTAAAATCGAGAATAATGTTGGTCAAAATAAAATGCCCGCCTTTATTACGGATTTCTTGCAGTTTTCTTGTCGTGAGATTGTTTCTACTAAAAATGCTTATATTGTCTTTAAGAATTATTTTAAGACAGAGAATTTTTCTAATGAGCAAATGTTAGAAAAGTTGTTGCATTATTCTGCTTTCTACAAGGCGTTTTTAGGCAATGATACACAAACATATTCTCACATCGTAAACAAAAAATTGGCAGGATTTAATGCATTAGACCAAGGGACTATATATCAATTTTTATTCCACATTTTCGACGATTACGATGCAGGCATTATTTCAATTGAAGATTTAGAAAAGATTGTTACGTTCTTCTTTAATTATTTGCTCCGTAGAATTGTCTGTGGGGTGGGCTCTAATAGTTTGAGAGGACTATATAAAACTCTATACAATAGAATTTTTGCCGATAAAAAGAATTTGGAAAATTACTACGACTCTATTATTCAATTCTTCTTACAGTTGAATACAAAGGATGCAGTTCCTTCTGATTCAGCGTTTAAAGATGCCCTAATAAACACTGATATTTATAACAAGAAAAACGTTTGTAAATATCTCTTAAAATCAATAGAAGATATTGCAGAAGATGGAAGTGAAAGCAAAGAGATATTAGACGTTTCAACTCTTTCTATTGAACATATAATGCCACAAAAACTTTCAGATTATTGGCAAACAGCGCTCGGCAATAATTATGCCAAAATACACGAAAAGTACTTACATAATCTCGGCAACTTGACGTTAACGGGTTATAATAGTGAATTAGGACAAAAAACTTTTGACGAAAAGAAGCAATTAATCATAGATAAAAACTCTCATATTGTTGCTCTTAACAAAGATGTTTTATCTCAAGCTTCTTGGGGTGAAAAAGAAATTAAAAATCGTGCAGACCGCTTAAGTGCTATTTTATTAAAGCTATTCTATATTGATAAGCCACAAAAATACATTCAATTTCAAAATGATACGGAAAGACGTTATTCGGTTGGAGAAAATTTCGATGCAACGGGAACTAAGCCAAACACTTGCATTTTCTTTGGCAATACTTTAACGGTTAGTTCTTATGCAGACTTATTATCAAAAGTTATGGAAGTATTCTATGATTTAGATAACGATGTAATAAATGAATTAGCGAATAAAAATTACAAGTTAGCAAGCGCATCAAGGACATATATTACCCACGATGCTGAAAAATTAAGAAAAGCTGTTGAAATTTACGAAACAGGGATATTTTTTGAATCAAATTTAAGCGCAAATAACATTATTTCTTTCTTAAAGAGTCTTTTAGATGTGTTTGAGCTTGATTATTCCGAACTTGTTATATGTGTTGATTCCAAATCTTAAAAAATAAATCGAAAAACAGGCAGATGTCCAAGAACGTGGACATCTGCCTATTGACTTTTATAGGTTCTTATGATAAGATGGAATAATGAAAATTGTAAACGCAAATAAACGTTGTGATGAAATCAATAAGACTATTCGCAAACTATACGAAGATAACGTTAGCGGAAGAATAACCGACGAGCGATTTGACTACATTTCTAAGTCTTACGAAGAAGAGCAAAACGAGTTGAACCGTAAACTACAATAACGAAAAGGAATTCTCGCCGGTGTGGATAACGACAACGAGAAATTAGCAAAGTTTAATCGTATTGTAAAGCGATACCGAAGAAATTACATCCAATATTCTTCATAGTTTCGTGGATAGAATTTACATAGGCAAAACGGATGTTTACGTAGGACAAAAGTTTTAAGATATAAAATTGTAGGAGCAATAGACTTACCGTCAACACGCAATATAAAGTAAAAAGGGAATATGAGTGGGTTGGTTTTATACCAACTTATCCAAAATTACCCAAAAAATCACACCTTGTAGACGGTTTGCCTTAAGGTGTGATTTTGTGTTTTTTTTGTTTTTTGGGCGATTCGTGTGTCGTCCGTGCTTTTTTTTGTTTGTTGCTTTTGATTAGCAGTCTTCCTGAAGCTTAAGATTGATAAGAGTGAAGACAAGTGCGGCAATAGCAAGGAAGAAGGTTATAACAATGGGAGCGAATGATATGTTTGTGTACGAAAAATCCGCAGTTGTGGGGATAAGGAAAATCATTCTTAAGAAGGAGAATACCAAGAACGTGATATTGTGCTTTCTGCTGTACTCATAGCTAGGCTCGTAGAGTGATTTGAAGGCGTTGAAGAACATCATCATGGTTATCATTGTAAGCGGGAAGAAGATGATGGAGTCAAAGATTGCCGCTACTTCTATTCCCTGATCAAACGCGATCATCGGGCAGTACGACATGGAGAACGCCGTATAGGATATTGATTCTGAGCCGGAATTGAAGGTGATGGACCAAGGAAGCAAAATGTAGATAACGATGATAAGGATAAGACGAATGATGCCCGTAATGTAGAAGCCCTTATTATCGCGGAATCTGCATCTGTTCTGACCGGATGCAATACGGCAAACGAGAGCCGCAAAAAGAAGAATTAACGAAGCTGTAATACCGAACACCGTAGCGCCGTTCATTCTGTTTGTAACGATCATTCCGCCGGTAGAGGTTGCGTCGGTCATGGTAACCGAAGTAAACAGCATAGCAAATATTGCGTACATAACAACAGATCTTATTGTGCTGCGCGAGCCGTAGGTACTGCCGTTCTTAAGAGATTTGATGTTGCTTACGATAGACTTGATTCCAAACAGGAAGTTGAAGAACAAGAGCGCAAGAGTGAAGAGTATACCCGAAATATTAGCGAATATTGAGGCAAACTCCGAACCGTTTGAGCCGATATTATCCCACGCGTTCGAGAAGAAGTAGAAGATGTGCGATTGCTCGCTTCCTACCATAAACGTACAGATAAACGTGATGAGCGTAGCGATAAGTCCAAATACGGAACACATTTTTGCCGCTTTTGTTTTACCCTGTACCGTTCTACGTTCTCTCTGAAGGTTTGCAAGTAATTGGTTTGCATCCCTATAACCGCTTGCCTTTTCAAGAAGTGCCACCGTGTTGCGGTAGTTAGATTCGGTCATTGTTTGTCTGAGCGCCGTTTTTGCGCTGTTGTATGCGTTCTGTTTTTCCTGATCTCTTTTCTTGCTTGCAAGGCCTGAAAGAATGGAGTCGGCATCCTTATAGCCCTTTAGCGCTTTGAGAAGCTTTTGCGCTTTGTCGTAGTTTGCGCTGACGGTAAGGTCTGCCTTGCTCGCGGTTACTGCGGCAATGTATTTCTTTTCCGTTTCCAGCATCTGACGTTTTTCGGGAAGAGAAGCAAGGAGTTTGGATGCGTCCTTATATCCTTCAATCTGAGAAAGAAGCTCTTGCGCCTTGCTGTAAACAGAGGTGCTTGTAAGATCGCCGTTGTAAGAAACGAGAGCGAGCTTATACGTCTTTTCGTTTACCTGCGCCTGACGTTTTTCGGGAAGCGTGTTAATAAGATAGTTTGCGTCCTCATAGCCGTTAGATGCGCGAAGGTGCGTCATAACGAAATCGTAAGTAGTGTCGTCGGTAAGATCCTTACTCATTGCGGCTACTGCATCCGAGTAGTTCTTTGCGTCGATAAGCTGTTGGCGCTTTAGGGGAACGTCGGTAAGAAGGAATCTTGCGTCTTTATAGTCGTCCGCTTTTTTAAGGTAGTTAATAAGACTGTCGTACGTTTTGTCGTCCGCGAGGTTTTTGGAAAGCAAAGCTTGTGCGTAATCGTAGTTCTTCTTTTTGAGAAGTTCTTCTCTCTTTACGGGAAGCTCGTCGTACAAAAAGCTTGCGTCTTTGTAGCCTGCAATCTCTTTAAGACAGTTTCTTGCGTGATCGTAGTTGAGCTTTTCGGTAATGTCCGTTTCAAGAGCTTTCATTGCGATACTGTATTTTACTTGAAGCTCAAGGTCTTCTATCTTATACTTAAAGTTGCCGTTTGCGAACTTTTTAGCTTTAAGGAAATTATTGTTGTTAATTACATCGAACTCGTTTGCAAGATTTTCTATTTCCGATTGCTTGTATGAGCAGAGCACCTTTACAAGGTAGGCTTCCGCAACTTCCGCGTCTATGTCAAGAATTTTTTCCGCGTACTCGTTTGCTCTTTCCCAGTCATTGTCGCCAAGGAATATCTTAGCGCGGTTGAGGTAGTTTTGAATGGTTGCGTGATTAGCGTCCTTAGGCTCTTGAGATTCGGGAGAATACGAGGGCGCTTGTTGATACTGAGGAGCGGAATGAGCGTAGGGCGCGCCGTAAGAAGCGTAGTTTACTCTGCCGAACTTGCTGTCAATCTGACGGGTAAGGTTTTCGGTAAAGTCCATATCCATAGTGTTGAGCGCCTGAAACTCGGAAAGCTCTTTGGGAAGATCGTATGCGTCCATGTTTGCAATACAGGGCACGATAACCTTGTCGGGATCTTCTCTCATAAACTCTATGTATCTGCTCCATTCGTTTCTTACCCATCTTGCGTCAACGTGAGAAGCGGAGTTGGAAACGAGAAGCATTACTTTGGCGGATATAAGGGCGGAGTAAATTACGGGCTCGTATTTACTTCCTGCCATTCCTTTAAGGGTTACTCTGGAAAAGAAAACCTTATAGCCTTTGTTGGTAAGGTTGGTGTAGATCTTGGTTGCAATCTGAGAATCTCTCGTTCTTCTGCCGTCCTCGTCGGTTTCTTTATAACAAATGAAGATGTCGTAGGGCTCGGACTTGTCTGCAATCTCCAAAATTTCTTTCTGAATACGGTCGATTTCCTTAGCTTCCGCCTCGTAGATTGCGCGCTCTTCCAAAGTAGCTCGTGACATAATGAGCTTATAATCGCTGTTGTCGAAAATGCTTTCCCTTAACGTTCTGTGACAGGTGGGAAGTTTTTTCTCGGTAAGAGTATCGTCTACGTATTCTATACCGTAGATACACAAAAGTTTACACCAGTAAGCCTCGTTGTCGTCGGGGTACTGCTCGATAAGACTTTCGTATTTGCCTTTTGCAATATCAAACTTGCAAGCGAGTCTGTCCTCGTTTGCATCCATAAACAATTCTACCTTCTCGGGAGAATCGATTTGCGGAAGAGTTTGTTCCATTCCACAAAAATCACACGTTATTACCTTTTGTCCTTCTTCCACCTCAAGCTCGGTTCCGCAGGCTTTGCAATAAAGTTCCATTGTGCTTTTCCTCTGTTCAAATTATTTATAATAATTTTATCACAATATAAACACAAAGTAAAGTGAATTTCTATATTTGTAACGGCTAAACGGTATAATTTTGACTAAAAAGCACAAAAGCCCTACTCAAAACACGAGTAAAGCTTTTGTGTGGATTTGTATAAATTATTTTTCTTTGCGCTTAAGTATTCTGCTCACTATCGTAGCGATAAGACAAACTGTAAGCAGTATTGCATAAACGATTACCGGGATCCAGGTGACCTCGGACGATTGGAATCCAATCTGAACGTGGGAGAATGATTGGGAAAAAAGCGCCAGAGCTATTATGGTGAGTATAGACAGGATAACTTTGACCGAATCTGATATGATAGCAGATACTTTGTACGGTTTGTCGGGGTTTGAAATGGTTTGTGCGATGGCTTGGAATACTAAGAATATTGTTACAATATTAAGAAGCGAGCCAATAAGGCACGTACTAAACGCTTGCGTAGCGTACGCCGAATTATTGTTAAAATCCGTGTGGTTGACAAAAAGATTTGCAAGCATGGGAATAAACTGAATGACGTTATAATTTAACGTTATCGTTATGCCGTACTGAGTGACCGAATGGGAAGTTATATTAACTACCAAACAACAAACTGCGGTCAAGAGTGATATCTTGATTGCGGAAAATACGAGAGCTGAAACGGTGTTTGTGGAGTAGTAGCCCGTTGGTTTACTGATAAGCGAAAGTACGACTGAAGCGACAAGCGTAATCAACGACATAACTATACCCACAATGGTAACGGGGCTTAAAAGTATGGATCCGCTAAGCGACATGGAACTGTCCGTTTGGAAAAATCCGCAGTTAAGGATAGAGAACGCGGAGGCTGTAGCAACGTAAGACAGAGTAGCGTATACGCTAAACTTGAACGGGGATTTTTTGGAAAATCCAATAAAGTATCTAATTGCGTAAACGGCTGCAAGTACGGTAAAAACAAGGGGAAGTAAAATGCACAGCGCGCATATACACGTACCTATAATACACGTTACCGTAAACAGGGTTTCGCTATAGCCTGTATAATATACGAGAGCTTCCAAGGATTTGCTCAAATTCGTATATACGTCCCCGAAATAGTAGTATATGGTAAACTGAGAAGGGTCGTACGAACTGAGATTGATAGCGTATTTCAGGTCGCCCGGCAAGTATACCGAGTAGCTTGTAAAAAAGCAAAATATCAGAGCAATCAGCGCGCTAAGTAAGCCCAATCCCACAGAGATTTTATCCGTTGTGTTTTTCCAAGTCGTTGAGCTTGTGGGGGTGTGCGTGGGACGGGGTGAATAGTCGAAATTGGTTTTGGGCAAAGAGGAAAAACGACCGAGTTTTCCGCATTTAGTGCAATACGTACCCATGAATTCGTGACCGCAACCGGAACATTCGTTCTTTCCGTCCAGTCTTAATCCGCAGTTTGAGCAGTATTTGCAGTCGCTTTCCGTTTGTACGAATCCGCATTGGCTGCATCTCTGTTTTGGCGGATGAAACTCGGACGTGGGAGCACCGCAATGCGTACAAAAGAGAGAGTCGTCGGTAATTTGTTTTTGACAAGTTTTGCAGATCATAGAACCTCCTTATGCTTTGCTTATCAGAATATTAAGACTTTGAAGCTGATCGGTAATGCGGTTGTAAGTATCTTCGTTCTTTACCGCAATGGTGTGAATGTGGTATCCGTCGGTTAAATCGCATAAAAGCATTGCGTCGGTTTCTGCGCTTTTTTTAACGAATTCTTGCGCGTCGTAACGTGAAGCGATATTAAGGTCTGCTGAGATTTGTCCGTACAGAGAATGTTCTACGGTAACGGATACAACCTTTCCGCCGTTGTCGATGATTGCGTAAAATTCATCTAAAGTCTGATCCTTTGAATGTTTGCAAATAACCGTTTTGAAAATATCGTCGGAAATCTTTTTAGGTACGGTGTAACCAAGTCTTTCGGAAATAATTTTCACACCGCTTGCTCTCAGTAGTGCAACGTCGGATACTATAATTTGTCTTGTTACTCCCGTTTCCTGAGCAAGACGGGTCGCGCTTATCGGCTTTGAGGATGAAGATAGTATTTCCAATATTTTGACTCTGCGATTTTCTCCGCTCATATTCTGAACTCCTTGATATAAATGATTATAAGATATTCTAACATAATATGAGAGTTTTTGCAAGGGGTTTTTAAAAAAAGACGTAATTTACAAAAACCGCCGTAATACGGCGGATGCGTATTTACGGCAGTACGGTTAAGTTTTTACGCATACGTATGTGCGTTTTCCGTGCTATTTTCGGTTTTTACGTATTTAATAACCTCATAATCGCTGTACTTTGTACATTCGCAAAAAAACGCGTATACCTTATCCTTAAGCTGTTTCTTTTTTTCGCTTACGGAGAGGTTATCGTCTGCAAAAATGGGGTCGCTTATATATACGGTCACGTTTGCTTTTCTCAAAAAGGATAGAAAACCTTTGGGCTTGGTGTACGCGGTAAAGAATGCAAAGCAGGGCGCGTCGGTTTTTGCAGGGTAAGAAAACGAGGTGTCGGGGAAGTTTCTTACCTTTGTATAGTACGGCCATATATGCGCTTCGGGATAGATCGTGATATTGCATTTTTCGTGGGTTTCGTCAATAGCTCTTAAAAAGTTTTTCGTGCTTTTGATATCGCTTGGCGTGGGTATAGCCCCCAACATCTGCACGAAGTTTTTAAGACCTTTAATTGATACGGTGTCCGGACCTACTATGATTTTGTTGCGACGGGGTAGTGATATCAGGTTTGGAGTAAACGCGTCAATAAAGCCCGTGTGGTTGCCGTACAAATAGTACGGCTTATCCTTATATTCTTTTACGGCTTTTTTGTTTACGAATTTTACTTGCATTATAACGCGCATAAAAAACCAGACCAACGGCACGGCGAAAACGTAGTAGGCAAGAAAGGCAAAAAATTTCCAGACGGGGTGCGTGTGCCGATAATTAAAATTTTTGTCTATCTTTTGCGGTTTGATGTTTGTCCCCGCAAAATCGTCGTTCGATTCGTCGCTATAATATATTATTTTTTGTTCTTTGTTTTTCATTATATACCTCCACCATCATTTCTTCCGTTTTTTTCATACATTCCGTTTGCTCGTATACCGTGGCTTGCTCTAAGTATCGCTTTTCATACTCCGCACGTTCTTGCGGATGCTCTATCCAGTAGTCTATAACGCGCGCAAGGTCTTTGGGGTTTCGGTTTTTGAAAATACATTTTTCGTCCAGAGCAAAACCGCAGGTAGCGGAGCGCGGAGAAGAAGATACTATAGTAAGCTTTCCGCAAGCGATAGCTTCAAGACACGAAATTCCTTCAAGCTCTATTTCTGCAGGGTGTACGTAAATGTCCGCGTAGTTGAGCACGTCTATTATCTCCGTTCTCGAATAGAACTTGAAAACGGGAGCTATGGGGAGGGATTTCGAGAGCTTTTTGTATTGCTTTTCCTTTACTCCCTGACCACCCAGAATAAGCTGAATGGATGACGCGTATTTGGAAAGCTTTACCGCTTTTATAAGCACGTCCTGAGCTTTTTCACGCGCGTATCTTCCCGTGGTAAGTATAACGGTTTTGTTTTTATATTCTTCGGGCTTTTCGCTTTCCCTTTTTTTTACGTATGAGTTAACGCCGTTGGAAATAACGTACGCAGGCGTGGTCTTTTTTACGTTTTTCTCGAATACGTTTCGTATAAAATCGGTTGGATAATGTATTCCGTCCACGTGTTTGTAAAAATGTTTGTAGATGAATTTGTATACGCCTTTATTAAGAGGCGAGAGGTTGTTGAGCTTTATATACGAGGTGAAGTTTTCCGCCTGCATGTGAAAGCCCGCGGTAATGGATATGCCCAGCTCTTTACAAATCTTCACCGCTTTCATTCCAAGCAGAAAGGGTAGCATAGAGTGAACGTGGTCCGCACCCTCTATCGCACGTCTTATAACGTCCTCCTGTGGTTTTGCAAGAGTTACTCCCACTTTTTTTACGTATGCGTTCAAAAGCTTGCCGAGTGAAAGGTTGGGTACGACGTAGCAGTTTTCTTCGTGTGTCTTGTCTTGGTCCGCGCACAGTATGCGCACCGTATGTCCTTGGCTTTTTAGGTGCCGTATCAAGTTCATTGACGCTATCGTTGTTCCGTTGTTTTCTTCACCAAGCACGTCGCATACTACGGTTATTATCATAATAAGTCGTTTCTCCTTTTTTCGGTTTTGTAATACGTTTCTATTTTAGCGGACGAAAATCTTAAAGTCCACTAAAAGAATTATACTGTTGAGTCAGACAATTCTACCGCTTATGTTTTAACACTCTACTATCGGTTTAGATGCGTAAAAACTCGCATACGTGTGCTTATTATGCGTAAATTTTACGTAAAAATCACGTATATAGCCCGTTTTTATTATTGTGTTAACGTAAAAAAAGCGTTACGCAAAAATAATGCGTAACGCCGTAAAGAGAGTAGCATTTATTCTATCTCGGAAAAAAACTCGTCGTAAGTAAGATCAAAAGTTTTTACTATCGCCATAATATACGAAAGCTTGGGTTCGTTTATATCGCGCTCCCAATAGTCTATCGCTTTTTGGCTTACCCCAATAAGCTTGGCAAGCTGTGCCTGTGAATAGCCCCTTTCTTTTCTTAATTCTCTTAAATATTGACCTGTTTTCATACTTATATTATAGAAGAAATCTTCTTGTTTTGCTTGACAAAGAAGAAATCTTCTTATATAATAATATTACAATTTGTCGAAAGTGCTTATTTAGCGATAATATAGAGCTAAAAGTAGAATAAAAACTGCAAGTGCTTTTGAGTTTGTTTTCAAAGCGTATGTGGAAAAACGTGCGCAATTGAAAAATTCCCATGACCAACCCTAAACCCTTTTTTATCTGGAAAGACCAACACGCAAAATTAATAACGTGTTGGTCTTTTCTTTAGCGGAGGGCAGACCCCCTGTTCCCAACGTGGACGTTGGATCCGCTATTGTTCTTTGGTAAAGAAAACAATAAACAACCGTCAATTCTTTATTTGTATTGTTGCATCCTGTTTTTGCAAACGTAGACGTTTGATCCGCTATTGTACTTTGACGGTGCGAACAGTTAACTATCGTCAATTCTTTATTTGTATTGTCAGCATCCTGTTTTTGCAAACGTAGACGTTTGATCCGCTATTGTGCTTTGACGGTGCGAACAGTTAACAACCGTCAATTCTTTATTTTGGTTGTAGGTATTCCATTTTTATGCGGTAACCTGAAATTTTATTTGAGGTTTTAGTGGTATTTTTGAAAATTGTATTGCATTTTAGGGTAAGGTGTGGTAAAATCAAATATATCAAAAGAGGAAAACGTTATGGGAGGGTGTTTATGAAAAAGAAGTTATTTTATTTTTTAGCCGTGCTTCTTGTGCTGCTAAGCGGTGTAATGCTTGTAGGCTGTGATATTTTTGCGGATATTGGAGATAACGGAGGAGAGATTCCCGTTATTGATAACACGGTGGATCTTGAAGTGTACACTCCCGAGGTGGGGGATAATCTGCCCGAGGGCGAGGTTTTCTACAAATCCGTATCCGTAGATCTTGTTACCGAAATACACGGCAATTACAGAACGGACAGACCTTTTACTTTGGATGCGGAGAACGAGAACAAGAGAATTTATCGCAATATTTATTTTTATGAGGACGACTTTTTTCAGGTTCTTTACTATAAAGATCCTAACGATTTAGGTGCTATTTTTGCGATTATGAGTGACGAAAGCGACGGCGAGTACGCTGAGGTTGAGTACGACTACGGGAACAATCCGTTGCAGATAACAATTAAAAAGCAGGGTATTTACGACCTTGTGCTTGACGTGGAAACCTTTGGAATCGATATGGTAAAGGTTGGGGATATAGATACGCCCGTATACGAGCAGATCAAGACCTGCGAGCTTTACGTGCATTTATCCGCTTCTAACGCTTCCTATACTCCGATGATGCTTGACGAGTCAACCAACGAGTATTATATAGAAAAAGACGTTCCCATGAATGCGTCAATCGGATTTTTCAACGCCTCGCATACCGCACGTTATAAAATGGACGTGGAAGCAAGCCTTAAAAACACCTTGGTATACAGGAACGATAATAACGTTGAGAAGGTGCAGGTTCACGTGGGCGGAAGATACAAAATTTATTTTAACGCTAAAACCTACGTATTAAGATTGGAGCTTCAAAATCCCGATACTGCAAGCTATTTCTGTCAGGTGGGCTGGCAAGAGGGCAAAGAGCTGAGCCCTGTAAGCAGTTCTACGCCGTACCTGTTTGAGTATGAATTTGTGGCGGAAAGAAACGAGTACGGTGTGTTTGTTGATCTCCCCTCATTCTACCCCTCGCTCGGTATGCCGTACGACCTTACCATTGTAAATGAGAACGGGGAGGAGGTTGCTTGGTACGTGGAGGAAGGAACGTACATGCTTAGGATAGACCTTAAAGACTTTAGGCTAACCGTAACAAGAAAAGAGTAGCGGAGTAAGAGGTAGTAATGGTAGATTTGTAACAGTTACTGCTATACGTTATTGAGAAAATCGGTTTTTTGTTTGTAAAATACGATAAAAAAAGAACTCCTATGAAGTGGAATCATAGGAGCTCTTTTTGTCGGAGGACGCCGACATTTAGCACATACAATATGGAATTGTAAGCAAATTAATAATTGTAGCCTGTTTGCAAAGCTTTAATATTTGCTTCAAGCAAGCTTGCACGCTTTGCAGAAACTACGTGTTTCATGGCCTCGGTCGCACTCTCTAAAGTTACAAGACCCGTTTCCTTAATCATTTTGCCAAGAATAATCATGTTTGCGAGAGTGGGAGTGCCAAGCTCGTTTGCAAGACGGGTTGCAGGGATGTAGAAAGCGTCTACGTCCTTACGCTCTACCTCTCTTGCAATAAGAGAGCTGTCTACAAAAATCTTTCCGCCCGAAACGGTATCCTTTTCGTATCTGTCGAGCGAGGGAAGATTCATTGCGATAAGAATGGTGGGCTTGGAAACGATGGGGGAGCCTACGGGTTCGTCGCTGATGATAACTCCACAGCTTGCAGTACCGCCACGCATTTCGGGTCCGTAGGAGGGAAGCCAGCTAACCTGCTTGTTCTCCTCAAGTCCCTCGTAAGCAAGGCATTTTCCTGCAAAGAGAACACCCTGTCC
The DNA here is from genome assembly GCA_017623455.1 of Clostridia bacterium. Lineage (GTDB taxonomy): Bacteria > Bacillota > Clostridia > Christensenellales > Pumilibacteraceae > RUG12826. The sequence continues at coordinate 20,747 of JAGAPA010000014.1, forward strand.
GCCAAAGCCTGCGATAAGAATTTCGTTAGTCATAGTTTAGTCCTCCTTCTTTTGAGCGCCCTTATCCTTGTATACGCCAAGGGGGTAGTAGGGGATCATATTGGTGTCAACCCATTCAAGAGCCTGAGAGGGAGTCATACCCCAGTTGGTAGGACAAGTTGAAACGATTTCAATAAGGGAGAAGCCTTTGCCTTCAACCTGATTCTTAAACGCCTTCAAGATTGCCTTTTTAGCGTTTCTTACGTTCTTAACGTTGTTTACCGCAACACGCTCGATATAGTAAGGAGCGTCTAAAGCGGAGAGCATTTCGCTTACCTTAATGGGATAGCCTGCAGTCTTTACGTCACGGCCGTAGGGCGAGGTTTGGGTAACCTGACCGGGGAGAGAGGTGGGAGCCATCTGTCCGCCCGTCATTCCGTAGATTGCGTTGTTAACGAAAATAATGGTAATATTCTCGTTTCTTGTCGCCGCGTGAACGGTTTCCGCCATACCGATAGAAGCCAAGTCACCGTCGCCTTGATAGGTAAAGATGATATTTTCGGGCATAGCGCGCTTTAAGCCTGTAGCAACGGCAGGAGCTCTTCCGTGAGCCGCTTCTACCATGTCGCAAGCAAAGTAGTCGTAAGCCATTACCGCGCATCCAACGGGCGCAACGCCAACGGTCTTACCTTCAATTCCAAGCTCGTCTATAGCCTCGGCAACTAAACGGTGAATAATTCCGTGCGTACAGCCGGGGCAGTAGTGTAAAGGAGCATCCGTCAATGCCTTGGGTTTATCAAAAACTTTCATTGTTACTTAACCTCCTTTGCCATATTTTTAATGCTTTCCAAAACCTGTTCGGGAGAGGGGATCATACCGCCCGTACGGTTGCAAAGAACAACGGGACGGGAGCAATCGATAGCAAGTTTTACGTCTTCTATCATCTGTCCCATAGAAAGCTCTACGCTAATAAAGCCCTTTACGGTTTCAGCTGCTTTTTTAAGTACTGCTTTGGGGAATGGCCAGAGCGTGATGGGGCGGATAAGACCAACCTTGATACCCTGCTTTCTTGCCTCAACCACGGCGTTTTTGGAAATACGCGAAGCAATACCAAAGGAAACTACGCAGTACTGAGCGTCTTCCATCATAAACTCTTCGTACATAACCTCGTTCTTTTCAATCTCGGCATATCTTTCATAACGTTCAAAGTTTGTCTGCTCAAGCTTTTCGGGATTGAGGTAGAGCGAGTTTACGATATTGTGCTTTCTTTCGCCCTTAGTGCCTCTTACCGCCCAAGGCTTTTCAACCTCTTTAACCTCGATGTCGGGAAGAGAAACGGGCTCCATCATCTGACCGAGCGTTCCGTCTGCAAGAAGCATTGCAGGAACTCTGTACTTATCCGAAAGATCGAAAGACTTGATGGTAAGGTCAGCCATTTCCTGAACGGAGGCAGGAGCAACTACGATAAGACGGTAGTCGCCGTGTCCGCCACCCTTGGTAGCCTGAAAATAATCGGACTGAGAGGGCTGTATTCCGCCAAGACCGGGGCCTCCACGCTGTACGTTTACGATAAGAGCGGGAAGGTCTGCGCCTGCTATGTATGAAATACCTTCTTGCTTAAGAGAAATTCCGGGGCTGGACGAGGACGTCATAACTCTATATCCTGCGCCTGCAACGCCGTATACCATGTTGATTGCCGAAACTTCGCTTTCAGCTTGTAGGAAAGTTCCGCCTATCTTGGGCATACGTTTTGCCATATATGCCGCGATTTCCGTTTGGGGAGTAATGGGGTAGCCGAAGTAGTGTCTGCAACCTGCTTTGATTGCAGCCTCAGCGATAGCCTCGTTACCTTTCATTAAAACTTTGTTACTCATAATTCACCTCACTTTTCGACAGTAATTACGCAGTCGGGGCACATCGTAGCGCAGAATGCGCAACCAATGCACTTTTCCTGATCGGTAATTTCTGCCGGAGAATGACCTTTTGCGTTGATTCTGTCTTTTGCGATAGCCAGAATCTTTTTGGGGCAAGCGTCTATACAAAGACCGCAACCCTTGCAAAGATTGTCGTTAAAAGTTACCTTTGCCATACTTTTATATCTCCTTAATGTCAAAATATTTTTTCTGTAACGTCATTGCGAATTTATCATCCGCCGTATATTGTTTTCCAACCTCTTCACTTACCGAGGTGAAAAGAATGGGAAGTCCTGTTTTTTTGCTTAGCTCGTCAGCCTTTGCTTTCGTACTCAAAACGTCGTCAGCCTTGGTAAGGTTGCCAAGATTAGAGTTGTTTACGATAGCTGTAAACTTGATTTTGCACGCGTCCTCTATCTCGCGCATAACCTCTATTGCCGAAGTAACGTCGGGGGTTAAGGGGCGGAAGAAGTTTACCACGAATACCATTTCGTAATCGTTTTCTTCCTTAATAAAGTTTGCATATCTGCCCAAGGCATACGCGCCTCTGTCATCTCCGCCAACGTCTAACACGGCGTAGTAGTTTTTGTCCCACACGAGCGCATAAAGCTGTTGGGGGAGAGCCGGGAGGTCAACGTTGGAGTTTGCAAAAGCAGGAGAAATAAGTTCTATGCCTGCCTCGCTCAGTTCCTTTGCGCTGTCCTTGGTACGAAAGTACGGATTGACGATATCCATATCTCCGATTTTTACGGGGTAACCGTTTTGCTTGATACGTATCGCGTAATTTACGGCAATATTGGTTTTTCCGCTACCGTAATGTCCTGCAAAAATAGTTACGCGTTTTGGCTTTGCGTTCATTAGATTTTTACGCTCCAGCCCTTGTTCTCTTCAATCTTGCCCCACTGAATTCCGGTAAGGTTGTCGTAAAGCTTTTGGGTAAGAGGTCCAATCTCGTTGTTAGAAACGGTGTAGTCCTTGCCGTTGTAGAAAAGGTGTCCGATGGGCGAAACAACAGCCGCTGTTCCCGTTCCCCAAGCCTCTTCCAGCTCGCCTTTTTCGCAAGCTTCAAACAATTCGTCAACAGAGAAGAGTCTTTCTTCAACTTCGTATCCCCAATCCTTCAATAGCTCTATGCACGACTTTCTGGTAATTCCGGGAAGAATAGATCCGCTGAGCATGGGGGTTACGATTTTGCCACCAATTTTGAACATAACGTTCATAGCGCCAACTTCTTCAATATACTTTCTCTCCACGCCGTCAAGCCACAAAACCTGAGCGTAGCCCTTTTCTTCTGCGCGTTGTCCCGCTCTCATGCTTGCCGCATAGTTTCCGCCACACTTAGCGTAACCCGTTCCGCCTCTTACCGCTCTTACGTCCTCGTTTTCGATAGCAATTTTTACGGGCTTAAGACCGGAAGCGTAGTATGCGCCTACGGGCGAGCAAATGATAACGAATACCGCGTTGTGTACTGCGTGTACGCCAAGGTGAGGATCGTTACCGTAAATGAAGGGACGGATATAAAGCGAAGTTCCCTCGTTGTGGGGTATCCAATCCTGCTCAAGCTCTACAAGCTTGGTGATAGCGTCGAGCGCGCCCTCTTCGTCAAGAAGGGGAAGACAGATTCTCTCCGCGCTTTTGTTAAGACGCTTAACGTTCTCCATAGGACGGAAAAGTCTGATAGATCCGTCAACCGCTCTGTATGCTTTCATGCCTTCAAAGATTTCCGCTCCGTAGTGGAAAACGGTGGATGCAGGATGTGTGGGGATAGGTCCAAAGGGAACTATTCTCGCATCGTGCCATCCCTTTTCTGCGGAATATTCCATAATAAACATATGGTCTGTAAAAATCTTTCCAAATCCAAGCTTGCTTTCGTCCGTGGGCTTGGGCTGGGGGTTTGCTGTTTTTGTAATGGTGATATCGTATTTCATAATTTGTTTACCTCCTGTAAAAAATTATAACTTGTTAAAATTAAATAAATTCTAAAGTGTGCGCCTACCGAAAAATAATAGTTGCGCCCACTTCAATTAGTCGTTTCTCTTAGTTGAGTAACAATAATGACGGGGTTTGCCCTTGGGTTACAATCTTAAGGAATTTAAGTTTCACCCACTCTAATTAGTCGTTTCGTTTAATTGAAGAAACAATAATGACGGTGGGTCTGCCCTTGGGTTATAATCTTAAGGTGTTTAAGTTGCGCCCATTCTGATTAGCCGTTTCTCTTAGTTGAGTAACAATAATGACGGTGGGTCTGCCCACTGGGTCTGCCCACTGCGCCTTCGCACTATAGTTTGTTTCTCATAATCTTTCCGCTGGTGGTTTTGGGAAGTTCGTCGCGGAACACAACCACTCTGGGATATTTATAGGGCGCGGTACGTTGCTTAACGTAATCCTGAACCTCTTTCTTAAGCGCCTCGGTAGGCTCGGTGCCTTTTACAAGCACGATACTTGCCTTAACTATCTGACCTCTTACCTCGTCGGGCATTGCGGATACACCGCACTCAAGAACGTAGGGAAGTTCCATAATAACGTTTTCGATTTCGAACGGTCCGATACGGTAGCCTGACGACTTAATAACGTCGTCCACTCTTCCTACGTACCAGTAATATCCGTCCTCGTCACGCCACGCGGTATCGCCCGTGTGGTACAAGCCGTTTCTTCTTACCTCGCTCGTCTTTTCCTCGTCCTCAAAGTAGCCTAGCGTTAGTCCGCAAGGGTTGCCTTTGCTGATGTCGATAACAATTTCGCCCACTTCACCAACAGCAACCGGTTTGTCCTCGCTATTGACAAGTGAGATATTATAAAGCGGAACGGGTTTACCCATAGAGCCAATCTTGGTCTTTGTTCCAAACAGGTTTGCAAGAGCAACCGTTGTTTCCGTCTGACCGAAGCCTTCCATAATCTGTAACCCCGTAGCCTTTTCAAACTGTCTGAAAACCTCGGGATTGAGGGCTTCGCCTGCCGTTGTCATATGCTCGATTGAGGAAAGATCGAAGTTGGAAAGATCCTGCTTTATCATCATACGAAGCATCGTGGGCGGAGCGCAGAACGTAGTGATATGGTATTTTGCAAACATGGGCAAAATATCGTTTGCGTCAAATCTGTCAAAGTCGTACACGAACAGGGGAGCTTCGCACAGCCACTGTCCGTAAATCTTACCCCAGGCAGCTTTTGCCCAGCCGGTGTCGGAGATTGAAAGATGCAATCCGTCGGGGTTTACGCAGTGCCAGTATTTTGCGGTGATAAAGTGACCAAGTGGATACTTGTAGTTGTGCATAGCAACCTTGGGATTGCCGGTAGTTCCCGACGTAAAGTACATAAGCATCAAATCGTCACCCTTGGGAGAATCTTCCGTTCTTTCAAACTTACTTGAATACAAGGTGTATTCCTCGTCAAAGTTTCTCCAACCCTTTCTTTCGCCGTTTACAATAATTTTATGTTCAAGACAGGGAGCGAACTCGCTGGCCTTGTCCACCTCGTTTGCAACGTCGCCGTCAGCGGTACAAAGAATCATCTTGACGCCTGCTTTGTTAAGACGGTACGTAATATCGTGTTCTTTAAGTTGGTTAGTGGCAGGGATCGCAACTGCGCCTATTTTATGAAGTGCTACCATTGCAAACCAGAACTGATAGTGACGCTTAAGGATAAGCATAACCTTGTCGCCCTTTTTTATACCGAGCGATTTGAAGTAGTTTGCCGTCTTTGCCGACATTTTCTTGATATCGGAGAAAGTGAAGCGTCTTTCCGTTTTGTCGTTGGAAATATGCAAAAGCGCAAGCTTGTCCGGATGAGCTGTAGCCAACGCGTCTATTACGTCAAAGCCGAAGTTGAACTCGTTCTCGTTGGTAAAGGCAATCTTTTGAATTTGACCTTGCTCGTTTTCGGTGGGAACGACGAAGTTATTCCATACACGCTTGGGTTCGGGCTTCTTGTTGTGCTTTTTGACCGCAATAAATTCTCTTGCACCGCCGTGTACGAGCTTAGATATTGGCTCGGACGCAGGGTTGAGGACTATAGCGTAAAAGATACAGTCGGCACCGCCCGTCGCGATCATTCCGTGAGGAGTGGAGGAGTCGTAGTAAATACTGTCGCCCTCGCCCAAAATCTCCACGTGGTCGCCCACCTGAACCTTAAGAGTTCCCTTTACAACGATATCACATTCCTGTCCCTCGTGTGTGGTAAGCTCGATGTCCGCATTCTGAGCGCTTTCGTCGTAGTCCGAAATAACGTACAATGGTTCTGCAATACGGTTCTTAAAAGCGGAGGCAAGATTGTAGTAAGTCATGCCGTGTGCTTTCTGAATCTGCTGACCTTCGCCTTTTCTTGTTACCGTGTAGCCTGCAAGTCGGGGTCCGGTACCTTCGATAATTTCAGTAACGTCTACCCCAAGCGCGAGAGCGCAACGGTATAAGAATGCGAAGTTAAGGTCGGATTTTCCGCTTTCGCAGTCCAAGTAATCCTGTAAACTGACTCCGGTCTTGTTTGCCATATCCATTGTAGTAAGACCGATAATTTCACGCAAAGTTTTAATTCTTTGCGCCATTTCCTGAATTTTAAATTCAAGACCTGTTGCTGTTTGCATTAAAAACCTCCTTGGTAGGGCAGTTATATAAAAACTCGCCCCAAACGATAAAATCCTTTGAGACGAGTATCTAATACCCGCGGTACCACTCAAATTGTACGCTTAATTTTGCGTACCACTTTCAGGCTCTGACAAGCCGTATGCCTTAACGCAGCAATCACGAGGAAGGTCTACTTGGAAAAATTTCTTTTCTTCTTCCCTGCTCAGAAGTTACATCAAACGCTTTTGCGTAGCGGTTTTCACCGTTTCCGCCTCTCTGTAACGCAATTTTGCGCGGTTGAACTCTTCGTCTATGCATTTGTACAAGTGATTATAGCATACTAGTTAAATCTTGTCAATAAAATTTAGAGTTTAATTTAATAATAAATTAACCATTCTTTGACTTGGTGCGTTCTAAAAACAGTAAAAACCTTATATTATGCACATTTGGAGAACGTTTTATTGACAGATGAAATATGCTTAAAGTTTGTTTCTCTGGATTTTTCCGCTGATTGTTTTGGGAAGTTCGTCCTTAAACACTACCACTCTGGGGTATTTGTAAGGCGCAGTATGGGATTTAACGTAATTCTGAATTTCTTTCTTAAGCTCTTCGGTAGGCTCGGTGCCTTTGGTAAGAACGATGCTTGCTTTTACGATCTGTCCGCGAATTTCGTCCGGAACGGCGGATACACCGCACTCTACAACGTAGGGAAGTTCCATAATAACGCTTTCGATCTCAAACGGTCCAATGCGGTAGCCTGACGACTTGATTACGTCGTCTATACGGCTGACGTACCAAAAATATCCGTCCTCGTCTTTCCAAGCGGTATCTCCCGTATGATACATTCCGTCGTACCAAGCTTCGTTTGTTTTTTCCTCGTCAAGATAGTATTCTCTGAACAGTCCGCAAGGCACGTTTTTGTCGGTATGAACAACAATTTCTCCAACTTCACCGGGAGCAACCGAATTGCCCTCGCTGTCTACGATATCAATATCATATTGGGGCGAAGCCTTACCCATAGATCCGATCTTGGGAGTAGTACCGTAAAGATTTGCTATGGTAAGAGTAGTTTCGGTCTGACCGAAGCCTTCCATTATTTCAAGACCCGTTGCCGCCTTAAACTGCTTGAATACTTCGGGGTTGAGCGCCTCGCCTGCCGTGGTCATGTGGTGGATAGAGGACAGGTCGAACTTGGACAGGTCGCCTCTTATGAGCATACGGAGCATTGTGGGTGGAGCGCAGAACGTAGTGATCTGGTATTTAGCGAACATGGGAAGGATTTCGTTTTCGTCAAACTTGTCGAAGTCATACACGAATACCGCGCCTTCGCAAAGCCACTGTCCGTAAAGCTTACCCCACAAAGATTTGCCCCAACCTGTGTCGGAGATGGTAAGATGTAAGCCGTCGCGCTCACAGCAATGCCAATATTTAGCGGTTACAAAATGACCGAGCGCGTAGGTGTGCTTATGCGCTGCCATTTTGGGATTTCCCGTAGTTCCGGAAGTAAAGAACATAAGAGCAACGTCGTCACCGCACGAAGCGTCTTCGGGACGAACGAAACGACGCGAGAAGAACTTGTATTCTTCGTCAAAGTCGTGCCAGCCCTCTTTCTTTCCGCCAACTAAAATGTGGGTCTGTACGGTAGGACACTTGAGAGATGCGGCGTATGCAATATCCGAAACGTCACCGTCGGCTGTACAAACGATTGCCTTTACGCCTGCAGCGTTGTAGCGATATTCAAAGTCGTGTTCTTTGAGCTGATTGGTAGCAGGGATTGCAACAGCGCCTATTTTATGAAGGGCTACCATTGCAAACCAGAACTGATAATGACGTTTGAGAACGAGCATAACCTTATCACCGCGCTTGATGCCCAAAGATGCAAAATAGTTTGCGGTTTGGTTACTTGCGTCCTTGATATCCTTGAAGGTAAATCTTCTCTCGTTTTTATGCTTGTCAAGATGCAACATTGCAAGTTTATCGGGATACGTACGTGCGATTTGGTCAACAATGTCAAAACCGAAGTTGAACGAATCGGTGTTTTCAAACGTGATACTTTCAAGCTTTCCGTCTTCGCTTTCCACGGGTTTTACAAACTTTTCGCAAATGAGTTTTTCCTGACTTCTTGCCGTGATGATAGTACGCTGAACGATGTCTTCCTTAGTATCCTCGCCTGCGATAACTACCGCGCAGAAGGTACAATCCTTACCGTCTACCGCAATCATTCCGTGAGGAGTGGAAGAATCGTAGTAAATACTGTCGCCCTCGTGAAGCACCTCGGTGTGATTGCCAACCTGAACTTTAAGTGTTCCGCTAAGAACAAGGTCGAACTCGTGTCCGCTGTGAGTGGTAACGTGAATGGGCTTGTTTTGAAGTGAAGCCGAATATTCGTACGTTACGTAATAAGGCTGAGCCAATTTATTACGGAACTTGGAAGCAAGGTTCTGAATGGTTATACCGTCCTCTTTAGCAGTGGTAAGACCCTGACCTTTTCTGGTTACCGTATAGTTGGTAAGGCGTGTAGCTCTACCCTCCAATAATTCCGTCATTTCAATATTGAAAGCAAGCGAACATTTGTGAATAAATGTAAAGGGAATGTCCGCTTTTCCGCTTTCGTAAGCGTTGTAAAGCTCGGTAGAAACGTCGGTTTTTACCGCCATTTCATCTTCGGTCCAGCCCATAATTTCACGCATTTCTCTTATACGTGTTGCGATATCCGATAATCTGCGCATAGAATTGTTTTGGTTGTTCATATTACTTTCTCCTTGTAAATAAAAGTTTAGATTTTGGATAGAGGCAATAAAAAAATTCGCCTCAAAAAACTTTGAGACGAATTATAAAAATCCGTGGTACCACTCAAATTGCGTAAATTTTTTACGCCACTTCAGGCTCCAACAAGCCCTATGCACTAACGTAGCAATCACGTAAGCCTCTACTCGCTTTCGCTTTCAAAACTTCAGCTCGGAAGTGATAGGATTGTTCGAAGTTCGTTTGTCGGCTTTCACCGTTCCCGACTCTCTGTAAAACTCACATTCGACTCCGTCTTCGTCGTAGCCTTTGATTAAATTGATGTAGCAATTATAGCACCGCATTTCGCACTTGTCAAGGATTTTTTTAAAATTTCCAAAAATTTTTTTCGACGGCAATTTTTCAGTCTGTAATCAACGTTGTTCAATTCCTATAAAAAACGAAAATTCAGCCGTTTTGGTTTTTAATCTTCAAAATCATTAAAATAATCTCTATCGAAAAATTCGGACAAGGTGATCCCTGCGCCTTGACAAAATGCTTTAATCGTGGATACTTTAGAACATTTCGTCCTGCCTTTAATCAAGTCATAAATCGCAGAAGGCGATTTCCCACCATTCAACGAAGCCTCGCAAACGTTGATATTCTTTTCCTTGCAAATTTCCTCAATTCTTCTAATAATCGCATCGTTTATATTCATATATAATCACCTTCGTGGAGTTCCATATAGGTGTTCCACGAAAGTATTATAAGAATTTTTAAAATTATTATCTCGTGGAGTTCCACGATTGTTGGCATTGTAGCGTATTTTTTGTTGACAGCGTTTATTGTTTAATGATAAAATACAAGAGGAAGTAAAGAGTTTACATAATAAATTAATGGAGATTGTTATGGGCAAATTAGATATTATTAAAATTATATCCGAAAAACGTTGTATTATCGGCGAGGGTCCGATTTGGAACGAGTGTGAAAACACGCTGTATTTTACTAACGGAATGGGCGGTGAGATTTGCTCGTATAATTTTACTAATGATAAGCTGAGCGTAAGACCGCTTCCGTTTTCGGTTTCGGCGTTTGCTTTTGACAAACAAAACCGTTTGATTGTATCGAATGTAAATGGCGTGCATTTTCTCAATTCAGATAATACGTTATCGCCTATTTATGACCAAAATACAAAAATAGAGTATGCAAACGATATGAAAGTGGGCCCGGATGGCGCGATATACGTGGGAACTCAAAGCGGAAAAAGAAAGGGTGTTTCGGATAAGGTTGACGGCAAGCTGTATAGAATTGCGCCGAGTGGAGAAGTTGAAATCCTACTCGATAATTTAATTTTGTCAAACGGTATGGAGTGGTCGATAGATGAGAAAAAATTCTATCACACCGATAGTGATACGAGAATAATAAAGGAATATGATTTCGACAGATCTACCGGGAAAATAAGTTATACAGGCAGAGAGGTTTATATAAGGGGAGTGGACGGATTTACTATTGGTCAAGACAATAATTTATACGTTGCTTGTTGGGGACAAGGTCATATCGCCGTTATTGATACTCAGACGTTGCAGATAAAAGAGTTTATCGACGTACCGTGTCGTATTCCTGCAAGCTGTGGCTTTTGCGGAAAGGATATGGGCGTTCTTGCAATAACCACCGCAAGCTATCACGCTGATATGGATAACGATAAAAACGCAGGCTTTACGGTTTTGGCTAAAATGCAAATAAAGGGAAGGCTTCCTTATATTTTTGCAAAATAATCCGTTATATACAGTTTATTAAAATAAAAAATTCGACTTAGGGTTTAATCCAAGCCGAATTTTTATTTTTTACTTTTTAAGTCCAAGCATTTCTTCTGACTGTTCTTTCATCTTGTACTTCAGGATTTTGCCTGCAGCGTTCATGGGGAACTCTTTAACAAATACGATGTATCTTGGAACTTTGTGTAAAGCCATATGCGCTTTACCGTAGTTCTTCATTTCTTCTTCGTTACTTTCCATGCCCTCGTGGAGAATAATCCAAGCGCAAGCCTCTTCGCCGTATCTTTCGTCCGCAACTCCTACAACCTGAACGTCGCGCACTTTTTCGTGAGTTAAGTAAAACTCTTCGATCTCTCTGGGATACAAGTTTTCTCCACCGCGGATAATCATATCCTTAAGACGTCCCGTAATCTTGTAGTAGCCGTCTTCGGTCTTGCAGGCAAGGTCGCCACTATGAAGCCAGCCGTCAGCGTCAATAGTCTGAGCTGTAGCTTTGGGCATTTTGTAGTAGCCTTTCATTATATTAAAGCCACGTGCTACAAACTCGCCGTTCTCTCCTGCAGGAAGTTCTTCGCCCGTTTCGGGGTCGATAATCTTGCACTCAACGCCGGGGAATGCGCTACCAACCGTTTCCACTCTGTGGTCGATGTCTTCGTTAACCTCGCCCATAGTACAGCCCGGCGATGCTTCGGTCTGTCCGTAAACGGAAAGGATCTCTTTCATGTTCATTTCATCCGCCGCTCTTCTCATAAGGTCTGCAGGACAGTTCGCGCCTGCCATAATACCCGTACGCATATACGAAAAGTCGGTTTTAGCAAAGTCTTCGTGATTGAACATTGCGATAAACATCGTGGGGACGCCGTTAAAGCAGGTTATCTTTTCCGCGTTGATGCACGCAAGAGAGGACTTGGGACTAAAGTACGGCATAGGACATACCGTTCCGCCGTGAGTCATAAGGTTGGTCATGGAAAGTACCATACCAAAGCAGTGGAACATGGGTACTTGAATCATCATTCTGTCAGCTGTGGATATATCCATTCTGTCACCGATGGTCTTGCCGTTGTTGATGATATTGCGGTGAGTGAGCATAACGCCTTTAGGGAAGCCCGTTGTTCCCGACGTGTACTGCATGTTACATACGTCGTCAGGCTTTACTTCGGACGCTCTTCTTCTTACTTCTTCTTTAGGAACAAACGCTGAGCGAAGTAACATTTCGTCCCATTCCAAGCAACCGTCCATCTTAAAGCCTACCGTTACGACGTTGCGAAGGAAGGGAAGCTTTTTGGAGTAAAGCGGAGCGCCGGGATTAAGCGTTTTAAGCTCGGGGCAAAGCTCTTCGATAATTGCTTTGTAGTCGGAGTCCTTACAGCTGTCTATCATAACGAGCGTGTGAGTGTCGGACTGACGGAGCAGGTATTCGGTTTCGTGAATTTTGTACGCGGTATTAACCGTTACGAGTACCGCGCCAATCTTTACCGTTGCCCAAAACGTTATGAACCATTGGGGAATATTTGTTGCCCAAATAGCAACGTGATGTCCGGCCTTTACGCCAAGTGAGATAAGAGCCGCTGCCGTTCTGTCTACGTCGTCGCGGAACTGCGAGTACGTTCTCGTATAATCCAAAGTAGTGTACTTGAAGGCGTACTGATCGGGATAGTAGTCTACCATAGTATCGAGAACCTGAGAAAAAGTAAGGTCCAAAATATCGTATTTTTTCCAAGGGAAAGTTCCCGTTTTGCTTCTGTTGTAGTATACGGGACGGGCGGATTTACGGGAAGGGGTAACGGATGCGATAAAACGGGTGAAGTGTGTAAGCACTATATCTTCGTCGTCAATCTCGTCGTTCCACAGCGCGCAAACGTATCCGTCGTAGTTGAGAGAACGAAGCGCGTTGATGAAGTCCGCAACGGGCAGATCGCCTTCGCCGATAAGACAGTTTATGCCGTCTTTTCTGTCGCCGATAAGTACGTAATTGATGTACGCGCCCAAGGTCTGAATAGTAGTGTCTGCGTTCTCTCCGCCCACGAAGAACGTTTCTCTTACGTTCCAGGCAACACCGAGTGCAGAAGATGCGAAAATGTTCAGAATGTCGATAACGTTCTGCGTATTTGCGTACTTTCCGCTCGTTTCGATGAGGATAATTATACCTGCTTTTTCCGCTTTTTTTACAAGAGGAGTAAGAGAGGAAACGATAGTTTCAACGTCTGAGTTATCGTCGAGAGATACCACGAGGTTTTCAATCTGCGCGGTTGCGCAAAGCTCAATAAAGTCGTTTGCGTTTTCAAAGTCTGTGTTTTCGTTTATTTTTTCGGGGAAAGCAATTGCGCTGATTCCGATATGGCGGTTGACAAGCTTGCGCTTTGCGCCTGCTGTGTTACTTGAATGGAATATACTGTCTTTATGTTGCGCCTTTTCCTTTTTCGCGTCGTAAATTTCAAAGCCGTCGAAGCCGTATTCCTTTACTTTGTTACAAAGCGAGAGGAAGGACTGCGCGCAAACGTGTTTAGTGGAGAATACAAGTTTCATAGTTAGTTCTCCTCGTATACGATTTTGTTAAGAGCGTTAACGTATGCTCTGATACATGCGCCGATAATATCCGTGGATACGCCGTTGCCCGAGTACAGCTTGCCGTTTGCAATAAGGCGGATAAGAGAGGAAGCCGCAGCCTCTCTGCCTTTGGTGATAGATTGGATTTGGAAATCGTCAAGCTCGTAGTGATGTCCGATAATCTGTTCGATTGCGTGGAAAGCCGCGTCAACAGGACCGTCGCCTGCACTTACGCCAATAAGCTTTTCACCGTCCTTTTCAAGCGTAACGCTTGCGGTTGCGGTAATAATGTTTCCGCTGTTTACAACGTAGTTTACAAGATGGAAGGTGGAGGGGACTTGCATTGCGGTGCTTGCCACGATTGCGTCAAGCTCGCGGGAGGCAATACTGCCCTTTCTTTCGCTTACGCGCCTGAACTCTTCGTAAACTTTGCCGTTGTCCTCGTCCGAAAGCTCGTAGCCAAGAGCCTTGATCTTTTCGATAATGTCGGTAAAGGTTGCCGATGCGTCAATGGTTTCGCCGTCGTTTTTGGACGACTTAACTTCTTCCGTGTTGTCGGTAATTGTCGATACCGTATTGTGGATTGCCGTGCAATCGAGGTTGCTCTCAACCCCCATATCGTCGCCCTTTGTTCTGATAAGGTCTGCAAACTTATCGGGGCGCATTCCGTCGCCGTCCGTTGCCGTCTTAACGCCTTGTGCGCCTACGGACAACGCTATGCAAGCGCATGCGCAAGCAAGGGAGATCTTGTCTGAAGTTGCAACGTACACCTTAGCGGTAGGAACTGCTTCGATAACCTCTTTAACCAGCGCGGAGAATTCACAGGGGAGAGATATGCCGGCATCGTCGCATACGGTAATCTCGCTCGCGCCGTTTTCTACCGCCGTTTTTGCACACTGAGCAACGAAGCCTTTTTCAGCTCTCGTTGCGTCGGTTGCCACAAACTCTACCGCATAGCCCGTTTCGCTTGCCTTTTTAGTGATGGAAGCGATTTTGTCGAGCATCTTGGGCGCTTTTAAGTGGTAGGTGTATTCCATAACCACGGTGGATGTGGGCATAATAACCTGCAATACTGCGTTTTTAGCGTTCTTTGCCATTTCGGTTGCCGCAGTAAACGATTCGTCGGTAAAGCCAACGGGTATTCTTACCTGACAGTTTTTTACCGATTGGATAATAGTGCGGTAAACAACCGCGTCCTCCTTGGATAGGGATAGGGTGGGCAGTTCGATAGCGTCAACGCCGGTTTTTACGATAGCATCGCAAATAGCCAATTTTTCCTTAAAAGAAACGGACTTTTTAAGCTCTTCGGTTTTAGCTCTGAGTGTTACGTCTGATACGAATAATTTTTTCATAATATACCTGCCTTTTCCCTTCAGGGGATAATATAATGTGTCTTAATGCTGATTTTTGCCGTTGTAGTAGCGGAATAAAAAAATCCGCAGAGCAAAATATGCACTCTGCGGGACGATTAACAAAAATAACCGCGGTACCACCCGTATTGCTCTTAGTTTTAAGAGCCACTTATCGGATACTAACATATCCTTGACCTGTAACGGGATCGCCCGTGATTCCTTACTGTTATTTTCCGGAACCCTGCTCCGATACGAGACAAAACAAACGTCGTCTGCCGTTTCACACCAACCAACGGCTCTCTGATAGCCCGAAATGCTTGTTTTTAATATCATCATCGCATTTAATAATCGGTATTTTAACACTTTTGGCAAGTGTTGTCAACGAATTTTTAAAAGTTTTTCAAAAAATTTTTCTTTACGCGCGCGTATGCGCTACGTATTTAATGACTAACCAAACGAAAGGGAGTGGCGCAAACGAACGTGGCGAGGATAAAAAGGGTTTGTTTGCTGAAACTGTTGATTTTACGCGTTTTTTATGGTACAATGGTCAAAGTAAATATTTAAGGAGATTTATATGCATACCGTACTTGGCTTTGGCGAAATAATATGGGACGTTTTTCCCGACAAAAAATGTATCGGCGGAGCGCCGTTTAACTTTTGCGCGCATGCAAAAAAACAGGGTGCAGACGTGTTTTTTGTTTCCGCCGTAGGAGAGGATAAGCTGGGTAAGGACGCGTTTGAAAAGATTAAAAAATACGGGATTGACTCAAGGTTTGTGAGTGTAAACGAAAAACCAACGGGCGCATGCAAAGTTACTCTTGATGCAAACGGAGTTCCGTCCTACAACCTGCTTAGCGACGTTGCGTACGATTACGTGGACGCGAGCGCGGTTAGTGGAAAGTACGGCGCGTTGTACTTTGGTACTCTTGCGTTAAGGGGAGAACATAACAGGGAACAGCTAAGACGTATACTTTCCTCTTGCGTGTTTAACGAGGTGTTTTGCGACGTTAATCTGCGCGCGCCGTATTATAACGAAGAAAGCGTAAAGCTATGCGTTGAGAATGCGACTATTCTTAAGGTAAGCGACGAGGAAATGGGCGAGCTTGAAAGAGTGCTGTACGGAAAAGCGGAGAGTGGACGCGAGGAGTTTTTGGCTAAGATTTGCGCAAGCTATCCCAACGTAAAGCTCGTAATTCTTACCATGGGCGGTAACGGCTCGTACGTGTATAGACCTAACACGAAAAATCTGTTTTTATGTCCGGCAAAGCAATGCAAGGTAGTGTCTACCGTGGGCGCAGGCGACAGTTATTCGGCGACGTTCCTTGTCGCGTATCTTAGCGGTGCGGACATAATGGATTGTATGAAAAAGGCGAGCGAGGTCAGCGCGAAGATTGTTTCTAAAAAAGGCGCGATTTAATAAAAATCCGCATACGTGTTATGTAAAACGCGACAGTTCAGAGAAAATTATAAGGAGAAAAACGTAAATGAAAGCTGTAATTCAAAGAGTAACAAAAACAACCTTGAAAGTGGACGGAGAGCTTATTTCCGAGATAGGAAAAGGATTAGTGGTGTACCTTGGTGTGCAAACGGGCGACGTGCAAGCGAGCGCGGACTATCTTGCAAAAAAGATATCGGCAATGCGAATTTTTGAGGACGAAAACGGGAAAATGAATTTGTCGGTAAAGGATATCGGCGGAGAGATTTTGGTGGTTTCGCAGTTTACTCTTCTTGCCGATACCTTGCACGGCAATCGCCCCGGGTTTACCGAGGCAGAGCGACCCGAGCGCGCTAACGAGCTTTATGAGTATTTCGTGTCGCTTATCCAAAACGTTTACGGCATCACCGCAAAAAAGGGAGTGTTTGGCGCGGATATGAAGATAGAACAGCATAACGACGGACCTGTAACTATATTAATGGATAAACGTGACGTTTAATCCGCTATTTGTAGTGTTTTGGGTTGAAAACAGCGCAGGTGTACACTGCTACCGACCTTTGCTTTGCAGTGAGTAAAATTTCAAAGCGAAGCCATTTAATTTCCGCAGACGCGCCTGATTATTGACAGCTCTCCTGTAGGGGCGATTCACGAATCGCCCAATAAATCCATAAGGTAAAGTGTGATAACGGCAACGTCGGTGCTTTTGCGCGAAATATTTAAAAGATTAAAAGAAACGGCTGTCATAAAATAGAAAAACGATACAAGAAACGGTTTTAAGAGCCGTTTTTTGTTTTATTTTACCCTGCGTTTTTAAAAACGTGAAAACGCCAAAAATACGGAATTTGGCTATGTTTTGGCGCGAAAAACTAAAAAAATGGCAAACAAACGATTGACACGAGGTAAAATTTACCCTATTATACTCAAAACGTGTATGAACGTAATTGCGTGCATAGGCATATATTTTAAGTACAGAAAAAAAGGAGTATACAATGGGATTATTTTTTGGAACGGACGGACTTCGAGGAATTGTAAACAAGGATCTCACGTTTTCGCTTGCGTACAAGGTGGGAAACGCATTGGGTTCGCTTTGTAGCGGTGCTAAAATTTTAGTGGGAAGGGACACGCGAATATCGGGAAGCTATCTGGTTTCCGCATTGTCGGGCGGAGCGATGAGCGCCGGGGCTGACGTTATAGACGTTGGAGTTATTCCTACGGCAGGCGTTGCGTATCTTACTAAAACGTGCGAGTTTGATTTCGGAGTGGTTATAAGCGCTTCGCATAATAGCGGAGAATACAACGGAATAAAGATTTTCGGCAAGGACGGCTACAAGCTTTCGGATAGGGAAGAAGAGAGCGTGGAGAGGTGCTTTATTCACGATAAAACGAACGACTATCCCAACGTAGGTTCGTATTCGGTAGAACCGAATATGTTCAAACGTTACGCTGATTTTTTGACAAACAGCGCTAAAGACCTTAGTGGACTTAAGGTGGTTTTGGACGGAGCGAACGGGGCGAGCGGTCGCATTGCGCCTGCGGTTTTCAGGAGTCTTAACGCAAAAGTGGTTGCATCGTGTTGCAGTATGGATGGGAAAAGGATTAACGAGAATTGCGGTTCGCTCTATCCGCAAAAGCTTATAGCGCGCGTAAACAGGTATAAGGCGGACGTGGGATTTGCGTTTGACGGCGACGCGGATAGGCTGATTGCGGTGGACGAAAACGGCTCGGTCATAGACGGGGATATGGTGCTTTATATTCTTGCAAAGCACCTGAAAAGCAAGGGTGAGCTTAACGGTAATACCGTAGTGGGAACGAGCCACACCAATATGGCGATAGAGGAAGCGCTAAAGCGCGAAGGGATAGGCTTTTTGCGTACGGACATAGGCGACAAGTACGTGCTGGCAAAGCTCGTGGAGCAAAACTTGTCGTTGGGCGGTGAGCAATCGGGGCACGTTATCCTAAAGAATATATCCACAACGGGCGACGGAATACTTACCGCGATCGCCATAGCCTCGATTTTAGCCGAAACGGGCAAGAGGGCGAGCGAGCTTTTTGACGTGAAGCTGTATCCACAGGAAAACGTAAACGTTATCGTAAAAGATAAGCTGAGAATAATAAACAACGAGGAGCTGTCCTGCTCCGTTGCAAAACTGCAAAACGCGCTTGAGGGGAAGGGCAGGCTTATGGTAAGAGCATCGGGAACAGAACCCAAAATCAGAATAATGGTAGAAAGCCCTGACGCTCAAATCAATAAACGTTATGCAAAAATCGTGCAAGAGCTCGTTGTTAAGATAAACAGTGAGGAGTAATCGCGCATGTGTGGAATAGTGGGCTTTATTGGAAAAAACGCCGTGTCAAACGCAATGGAAAAGCTACGGCTTTTGCAGTACCGCGGATACGATTCTGTGGGCGTGGGCTTTGTGGAAGACGGGGAGATTCGTATAGAAAAAGCTGTGGGAAAGGTGGATGAGCTGAGCGTAAAAAGCGAGTCGGTACGCGCCGTTGCTCATACGCGCTGGGCTACTCACGGCAAGGTTTGTACCCGTAACGCGCACCCACATGCAAGCGGAGAAAACTGGGCGATAGTCCACAACGGAATTATCGAAAACTACTCGGAGCTTGCAACGGGAAAAACCGTGTCGGATACCGACAGCGAGGTTATTGCGCAGTTGCTCGAAAAGTACGGAAACGGGCTTGGTTCGGTGATTGCTTGCGCGCAAAAGCTCGAAGGCGCGTTTGCCGTTCTGGCTTTAGAAAAAAGCGGAAAAATATATGCGATAAAGCAAAAAAGTCCGTTGTTTGTTAGCGAGAAAAACGGAGAAGTTGTATTTGCCTCCGATCCCGTGTGTTTTTGCGGTTTTTCGGATACGTATTATAGTTTTTGCGACAAAGAATGTGCCGTAGCGGACGAAAACGGCGTTGAGTTTTACAGTTTTTCGGGCGAAAGGATTGCAAAGACCCCACAAACCCTTGCCGTAGAATACAGGGCGAGCGAAAAGGGGGATTTTGATACTTTTATGCATAAGGAGATATACGATATACCGCTTGCTCAAAGCAGGATAGAGCAAACGTACTTACCTGCGTTTGTAAGCGAGGTGGTAAGCGATATAAGACATGCTGACGAGGTGTGGTTTATCGGGTGCGGAACGGCATACCACGCGTGCCTGTTTGCAGTGTGCGTTTTTGAAAAAGCAGGCGTAAGGTGCAGGGCGTTTATCGCGAGCGAGTTCAGGTATTCAGACGTAGTGCCAACAAAAAACACGCTGTGCGTTTTCGTGAGCCAGAGCGGAGAAACGGCGGATACTCTCGGGGCTTTGGAGAAGGTTGCGGGGGTGTGTAAAACGGTTGCGCTGACAAACGTGGGGTATTCCGCGCTTGCTTCAGCCGTAAACGTTTGTCTGCCCACTCTTGCAGGCGAGGAGCGAGCGGTGGCAAGCACTAAGGCGTACGCGTGCCAGATTTTTGTTTTCGATATACTTGCCTCTGTGCTTAATAATGCAGAGCCTGTTATGCAAAAGCTTGATAAAAACGGGCTTGATTATATTTTTGAAGAGGCGAAAAGAGTTGTAAAGAGTTTTGACAAAAACGAGCTGTTCGTGCTGGGCAGAAAAGCCGATTACGTAACCGCGCTCGAGTGTGCGCTAAAAGTAAAGGAAGTGAGCTACGTAAATGCAAACGCGTACCCGACGGGCGAGCTTAAGCACGGCTTTATCGCGCTTATCGAGGAGGGAACTGAGGTGCTGATTTTCGCCACCGATCCTATTCTTTATAAAAAGAGCTTGCACGGCGCGCGCGAGTGTAAGAGCAGGGGCGCGAAAATAACCGTGGTAACAACCGAGCCCGAGATGTTTGAGGGAGTGGGAAACGTGGTTAAAGTAAGCTCCTACCTTTGCTCCGTAGCGTTCGCTTTCGCCTTTGCGCTCGAGTGCGCAAAAAAGCGGAACTTCGATCCCGATATGCCCCGAAACCTTGCAAAAAGCGTAACAGTAGAATAAAAACAAAAAAAACACGAAAAGTCCCTACCGTTTATGAGATTTTCAGACGGAAAGGGGCTTTTTATTTGGGTTTTTGCCGAAAAAGCGTGGCGAGAAAAACGGATTTCGACAGCATAGTACAATGTTCGATGTTTTGTAACAATCTCTCCGAAAAACAGACAAAGGAAAGGTTTGCACATTTCGCACGAAAATTGCTATAATGTCAGTACAATTTGTCAGCAAATGAAGGAAAATATCGAGGTTAAAAATTTTTTAGGAGACAAAAATGAAAACGAAAATTCTGGTAATCGACGACAACAAAGAGTATGCGGAGCAACTGGCGAAAAGCCTGACAGAGGCGGAGGATCTTGAGGTTATTGCAACCGCGCAAAACGGTGAGGAAGGGCTGAAAATATTCAATACGTATCGCCCCGACGTGGTGATTTTGGACTTGGTAATGCCCGTTCGCGACGGGTATTCGTTCTTGGAAAACGCGCACAAAGGCAACAGTAAATTTATCGCGCTTTCCGCGCTCTCGCAGGACGCGTTCATAAACCGCGCTATTACTCTCGGCGCCGATTATTATCTCGTAAAGCCGTGCAGTGCAAAGGTGGTAGAAGAGCGCATACGTTTTGTCCGTAACGGGAACAAGGAAACGGTTGTGGATAAGGCTATAGAGGAGCGTATAACCAATATTTTCATAACGGTGGGCATACCTGCGCACATCAAGGGCTATCAGTTTTTGCGCGAGGCAATAAAGATGGCGGTGGACAATCCCGAGGTTATCAATTCCATCACAAAACAGTTGTATCCGTCCGTGGCAAAGAGGTTCTCTACGTCCGCAAGTAAGGTGGAGCGCGCAATCCGTCACGCAATAGAGGTGGCTTGGAATAGGGGTAAGATAGAAAATATCAACTCGCTTTTCGGTGTGAAGGTGTACAACCATAACGAAAAACCGACAAACGGCGAATTTATTGCGCTCGTAGCCGATAAAATGCTTCTCGAAAGCGTCTAGTGGGGCAGACCCCACGGTCAATAATTGTTATTCCGCTAAAGCATATTTAAAGTGGTGCAGGGTACTTTAGGTTTTGTGGAGTACTATACTAAAAAGGGTAGTTGCATCAGACTATTATGTTTAGTGGGCGATTCGTGAATCGCCCCTACAGAAAAGCTGTCGACAATCGATTGTTAGTTTTGTAACTAAGGTTTGTTTATAGTGGGGCAGGGTGCTTTGGGTTTTGTGGAGTACTATATAGAACAAAGGGCAGACCCCACGGTCAAGTGCGCAGGCGCACCCCCAATATTGGCAGACAGGTCTGCTCCCGATAATTGTTCTTTAGCAAATCAAACAATCACCGTCAGCTCATTCTCTTATGTCATTGCGAGGAGCGAAGCGACGTGGCAATCTCTATAACTTTTTAAGATAATCTGCAAAAACGGTTGCAATAAATTGCGGAATGTATTATAATAGTTGTAATGCAAGCGAAGTCCGTCCTTTTTCGGGTGATTCGTTCACAAACCGCAAAAATAGGGGGAAATAACGGTAAAAACGCATACGTATGCGAGAAAACCTGTCGCTTTGTAAAAAAATCGGGAGTAAAAACTTATGAAAAACTATGAAAACGTTGTAATTTTCGATCATCCGCTTATTAAGCACAAGGTGGCGATACTTAGAAGCAAAGACACCGACATGAAGACGTTTAGGGAGCTTGTTGAGGAGATAACAACTCTTATGACGTACGAAGCGCTAAAAGACGTGCCTACCGAAAAGATTATAGTGGAAACACCGCTCGAAACCGTTGAGCAAACGGTGGTAAAAGACGATAGCGTTGTTATCGTACCAATTTTGAGAGCAGGGCTCGGTATGGTAAACGGCGTGCACGTGCTGTTCCCCACCGCAAAGGTAGGACATATCGGAATGTACAGAAACGAAGAAACCTTAGAACCCGTGGTGTATTATTGTAAACTCCCCGTAGGAATTGAGGAAAAAATGGCTATAGTTGTAGATCCCATGCTCGCAACGGGCGGATCTGCGTGTGATGCGATAGACCTTTTGAAGAAGAACGGTTGTAAGAAAATCAAGCTGATGTCCATTCTCGGCGCGCCCGAGGGCGTGGAAAAGGTTGCTACAACGCATCCCGACGTAAACGTATACGTGTCCACCTTAGACAGACAGCTCAACGAGCACGGATATATACTTCCCGGTCTTGGCGATGCCGGCGACAGACTGTTCGGAACTAAGTAAAAATCAATACAAGTCCAACGAAAAACGTTTTTGCAAAAAATTGCGAAAGCGTTTTTTTGTTCATTCTATATAATTTTTATGCGCGCGCGGTGCGCAGGCGCACACCCAATAACGTTATTCCGCTAAAGCATATTTAGAGAGATACAGGGTACTTTGGGTTTTGTGGTGTTTTGGGGTTAAAAAGCGAAGGCGTACCCCCAATTATTGTTATTCCGCTAAGACGTATTTATAGTTTTTACAAAACCAATAATCGATAATCGACAGCTTTTCTGTAGGGGCGATTCACGAATCGCCCACCCCTCACGAATCGCCCACCCCTCACGAATCGCCCCCGTGCGTAGGTGGGTTTTTCATGTTGGCAGTGCGCCTCGCACCGATTCACGAATCGCCCACCCCTCACGAATCGCCCACCCCCCGTACGTAGGTGGGTTTTTCATGTTGGCAATGCGCCTCGCACCAAAAGCACTAAAATCTTAGGGTGATTTTGCGGTTGAACGTTAAAAAACGACGTAATTTCCTCAAAATCCCTCGAAAAACTGCAAAAAAATCGATTTGTGCAAAAGTATATATTGTGGTGGGAGCGCGTGAAAACCGCAATATAGGGCGCAAATCCGAATAATACGGGGCAAAAAGCCGTCTTGGAATATATATTAAAAATATAAATTTCAAAAAACCCCTTGACAAATGCGGTCGATTTGGAGTATAATAGTGCCATATTTGAAAAAATATTTATAATTCAATTGAGGAGGGATTATGAAAAAGAAGCAATTAGTAGCAGTATTTGTCATGATGCTCGCAGCCGCAACAATGGCTACGGCGTGTCAGACACCGGAAGCGAAAGCTAAGGATGCTTTGAAGTACCTCGACGAAAAGTATAGTGACGAACAAGTCATCGATCTTGAATGGTCTGCAGGCGCGGACTATGATACGCTCACTTACAAATTCCTCGAGAACTTTAAGGTAAACAACGGCTTTGAGATGGAAGTGTACGCTGATGAAGCGCTTACACAGCTTGAGAACCAGGAGGCTCTTCAGCTTGTAGAGGGTAACAACGATTTCTGGATCGTTGTATTCAAAGCAGGCAAGAACAAGGACGACAAGTCCGCTCACGTATTCAAGGTAAACATCAACAAGCCCGTAACCGTAGACGTAACCTTAAACGTTGAGGGCGTAACAACCACTCTTGAGGGCGTAGCAGAGGGCACCTTCATCGCAGCTCCCGCAGCTCCCGTTTTGCCTGAGCAGAAGCAGTTTGAGGGCTGGTATTACGATTCAGCCTTTACCGATCCGTACGTTCCCGGCGAGCAGACGGCAGACTTTACCCTTTTCGCAAAGATTGGCGAGGGTACTTGGACTACCGACGTTAACATCATGTGCGAGAATATCGCAGACGACGGTTACACTGCAGACGGAACTGTAGCAGCACAGTTTGTAGGAACTGCAGACAAGGCAGAGTTTAGCCACAACATCACAGGCTTCGTATACGACAGACTTGAAGCAAACGGCAGTGAAGTTACCGCGTACTACAAGAGAGCAACCTACACCGTTACTCTTTTGGGCGCAGACGAAACTACGCCTTATGCAACCGTTGAAAACGTTAAGTACGGCGCTGTTCCCGATCTTAGCGCATACAGCGTAACAAAGCCCGAAGCCGGTGAAACGGTTTATACCTTCGCAGGATGGTCTACTCTTGACGATCAGGAAGTAGGTGCGGTAACAGGCGCGGTATCTTATAAGCCCGTGTTCACTTCCGCTCAAAAGACCTACACCGTTACCGAGGATATCGAGGGTGCAGCAATCACCATTCTTGCAGGTGAAAAAGAGCAGTATTTCAAGGGCGATACCATCAAGTTTGATATCGAGCTTGAAGCAGATTATAATAGAAACGTAGAGTACACCATTTTGGTTAACGGCGTAGAAGTTGACTACGTTGACGGCGGATATACCGTAGAATTCCCCGGCTCTGAAAATCTTGTAATCACAGCAGAAAACATTGTTAAAAACACATATAACGCATCCTTGGGTGTTAAGATCGTTAATACCGGTGCAGAATTTGCAAAGGTTAAGGATGCAAGCGAACTTGTTCTTTACGTAGACGGAGTTGAGCAGGCGTACGAAGATGTCGCATCTATCGCAATCGCTCTTTCTTCCGGCGATCACGTAATCGAGCTTAAAGTAGGCGAAGAAGTAATGTACAGCAAGACCTTGACCGTAGAAGCAGGCTGTGAAGACACCGCTCTCGATCTTGGTGTTGAAACTATCGGCTACTTCAACTTCGAGGGTAAAGGCGGCGCGTTCTTCGAAACCGAGAACGGCTTGGTAAACTCTCTTGGTGGCGATCAGTTTATCGGACAGCAGGTATTCTTTGCTGATATCGATCCTACCGCAGACGCATTTAAGATCTCTGCAAATATCCAGAACGATTGGGATGCACTTCCCGAAGGTAAGGAGCAGGAAGGCGACCCCGGTTATGCATTTGAAATTACCGGTGGCGGAGCAATGCTTGAAGTTATCTTCATGAAATCTCAGGTACGTATCATTTACAGCGGAATGTCCGGTTGGGCTCCCCTTTCTTTAGGCAAAGCATACGACGTGGCTGACCTTATGGCAGAAACCAACGGCGACGGACTTAAGCTTTCCGTAATGAAGAAGGGCAGCGCATACTACTTCTATGCAGAAGACAGACTTCAGTTCGTATTCACCGAGAACGGCGTAACGAGCGTAGCAGTACCTGTTAATGTTGATGAGAACACGAATAATATCATTGCAGAAAGAATGGCAACCATTCTTGCAGCCGACGACGTAAAAGCAGGTCTTTACTTCACCATGGACGGAGCAAATAATAAGCACCTTCCCGTAAGAGTAACCGACGCATCTTATACCGACAAGGCAGAAGATCTTGCTAAGTACGACGAGTACGGATCCGTATCGTTCGCACTTTCCGCTGATAACGAAATCAGATCTCCTGCAAACGCATACGCAAGCATTGGCGCTGTTAAGATTTTACATCAGGCTAACGTTAACGTAGGCGCAAGCGTAGATCTTAACGATTACTTTATCGGCAATCAGCCTGTTAGCGTTCAGGTGGGCGACTTTATTGACGCAGACCTTGGCAAGCTCGTTCTTTTCACCTCTACCGACGGTGGCGAGAGCTGGGACGAAGGTACGGACGTAACCAACGAAACACTTTATGCAACAAGCAAACTTTGGCAGTATAACCTTGTTCCCGAAAAGGGCAAGTCCTACAGATTTGAGATTACTTTTGCAGAAGAGAAAACCAAGGTTGACGCGCAGTTCTTTATTAAGTCCGAAGACGTATTGGTAACCGGAGTAGACTTCTCCGTACATAGACAGAACGGCGACTCACTTGTTTATACAGGCACGACTATTACTATCGAAAATTCTTATAACGGTGTTATCAGTCTTCCTGCAGGCGACTACTATGTTTTAGTAGAAACCGCAGGCAACGTATTCGGAAAGAAGGTAGAATTTACCATTCCCGAAGATTATGAAGAGTATACTATCGACGTAGAAGTAAATCTTGAAAAGAACATTTGGGGAACAGGCTTCACAGGCGTTGGCTTAGGATCTTTCGAGTATACTGCAGATATTACCGCAGAAGACGTAGCATCCACCTTCTCGTTGACTCGTGAAGGCTACTGTGGCGGTTCCGGTGGTGAATGGACTTTGGATCAAGGCCTTAACAACGGCGAAATGATCTCCTTCTCGCTTAAGTTCAACGAGGGCATGGGCTTGTACAGAGGTCCTGACGGCTCTTATACCGGCGAACCCACCTTCAAGAATCCTGCAGGTCAGTACTCCGATATGTACATCAAGTTCTATACCTCCAAGGCAGACGGAACTTGGAACAATCACGGTATTGGTTCTTCCGGTGCTGCTTGGGGTGGTACGGCTCTTAACAGCTCTCCCTTCCTTGCAAAAGGAGTTCAGGCTCAGTACGTTAAGGAAAATCCCGACCTTAGCCTTGTATACGACTTTGGCTATGCAAAACTTAACAACGTAGTATACCTCTTCGTTAAGTATCACGACGTAGACGAGTGGACGCTCGTATCTTCTAACGCAACGGGCGAGGGTGCAACTCAAATCAAGCTTGGTATTGCATCTATAGCTCAGTTCAACCTTAACTACACACTTAACAATTTCGCATACCTTCAGGATGCTGACGAGGTTCAGAGATTGTACGACCTTAACCTTGTAACCGACGGTCCTATGACGGGTGCTAACGGCGAAAAGACCATCAACGGTGACGGTGTTGTTTCCGACAAGACCGCAGGTACTCTTGCTTATACAACCGAAAACGACGCAGTAATTTGGGATACCGATACTGTTGGCGACGTTAACAAGGGTAAGATGACCATCGAAGGTGACTACTCCGTTTACGGCGACAAACACCAAGGTGGTGGATTTGTTATCAAGCAGATGTCAACCGGTAAGTACATGACCATTATGATGGACTACAGTGCTGCATCTCTTATCCTTTCGCTTTCTGCTGGAAACGGATTTACAATGAGACAGTATCTTCACAACTGGAATGATTACAAGAAGGGCTATGCAGATGCTCAGAACAACCTTACTTGGGGTACAACGACCAAAGACGCTCCTCTTACCTACTACATGAAGGCAGAACTCGAAGGCTACAACCTTAAGATTTGGGTAGCAAAGAGCAAAGCAACCGTAGAAGCTAACCCCAACTTCGTAATGAACATCTACGAAGCATACAAGAAGGGTAACGGCGGTGGCGGAAGTGCAGCCGGCTTTGGTGATGCAGAGCTTGCAGCATTCCCCTTCCTTGCAGATATTGACGGAAATACCGCTCAGTCTTCAAAGGCTTACGAGTCCGGCGTAGTAGCACTCGGTTATGCTTACTGTGGTGACAAGACCAGAGGCGGTAGCATCAGCAACGGTTCTATCAACTACTTCTCTTATGACGAGATCCTCGTAGCAGCAAAGGCAGAAGCTGTTGCAGCTATCGAAGAGTACGCAGGCGAGCTTGAGTACGAGCTTGAAGACGGCGACCTTGCTCCCATCGATGCAATGACCGCTCCCTCTCAAAAGGCAGAAGTTATTGCAGCAATCAAGGCTTCTATTGCAGAAAAAGACGCAGCTATCGACCTTGCAAACGCTAAGACCGACGCTCTTGCAGCTCTTGACGAGTATGCAGCAAGCAAGGTATACGTTGGAACCGAAGAAGCTGTAGTAGTAGAAGACGTAATGAAAGAAAAGATTACCTCCGCAACAACCATTGACGGCGTAGCTGCAGGACTTGTAGAGGCTAAGGCTATTGTTGACTACTTTGCAGAAAAGGGCAAGGAAGTAGCAGAAACACTTCTCGAAAAAGTTAGCGCAGGACTTGCTTCCGTAGACGCAGAATATGCAAAAGCAACCGAAATGACCGACTACGGTAAAGCAGAACTTGATGCAGTTGTAGCAAAGGCTAAATCTGACATCAACGCAATCAGCACTGTAGAAGATATCGACAACGTTATCGCAGGATACGTAGCAACTGTAACCGACTCCGTTGCAAAGGTTTGCGCAAAAGTAGCAGTAACGTTTGCAGGCAACGAGGTAATGGACGTTCTTTACGGAACAGCTCTTGCAGACGTAGCAGGTGAAGCTGTTATCCCCGAAAAGGCAGACGACAAGGACGGACTTGGACAGTACGTTGGCTCTTGGGCTATCGAAGACGGCGCATTGGCTACCGAAGACGTAGCAGTTGAAGCTTCCTACGTATACTCTTACTACAACGTAACTATCGCAGGTACCGCTGTTGACTATGCAGGCGCTGCTATCTCTAACGTAACCGTAACGGTTAACCACGTAGACGGTATGACCTTCACAGGTGTAACCGATGCAGAAGGTAAGTTTAGTATCGATGCAAAGCTTGGTAGTGCAACCATTACTTGGTCAACTCCCGAACTTGTAACCGGTGTAAGAACAACTAATCCCGATGCAAACTACGTAATCGCAAGAACAGGCAATGCTTCTACCATTGCTGATGATAAAGACACAACAAAGACTATTAACGTTGCTCTTGCTTACGGTATCTCCGTAGATAACGTTCCAAACGCAACAGTTGAAAAGACCGGTGCATACGCATCCGACGACCTTACCGACGCAACCTACGAAGGCTACTCTGTAAGCGCATACGGCTTCCAGTCAAATATCCACCTTCGTACCGGTAACGTTCTTAAGGAGAACACCTACTTCAAGTTCCGTGTAAATCTTCACGGTGCAGAAGGCGACAAGCTCGCTCACAATATCCACAAGAGCGGTGCTTATTACAGTGGCGACAAGAGCAAGGCATTCGGTGACGTTGCGCTCAAGATGATTATTGGTGGCTACGCTGCTAAGATCAACGGACAGGGCGGTGAGGTTGTACCTTGCGACCAGAGGCAGTCAGACTTTGTTGCAGGACAACTCTTTACAAGAACAGGCGCTCAGCCCTTTGCAGGACTTTATGAGAATGCAATCCGTGGAGCAGGCTCTGCTGACCTTCTTAAGGTAGACTACGAAAAGGTTGATATGGACCTTATGTACGTTAAGACTACCGACAACCAGGTAACACTTTACGGAAAACTTGCTATCTCCGACAACGATTGGATTGCTCTTGCAACCGCAACCGTAAAGGGAGATTGGATGACCCTTGGTAACGCTTCTCGTGGCAGCGACTGGTATCAGAACTTCACGTACGAAAACATCGAGTACGGTGCAATCGATACCGAAACCGGACTTCCCGCAGGCGAGGCTAAGCAGGATTATAACTATACAGGACGTAACGCATCCGTATACACCGATGCAGAAGGCAAAGAGCACTTTGAACTTAACGTTTCCGGATACGGTGCAGAGCAAGGCAGAGATGCTGACGGCTCCGGCGGAAACGGAGAATTCGGTATTATCTTTGACAAGACTAAGTCCTACGACTTCCACAACGGCGTTCTTACCATGGAAGCAGACTTTACCGTAACCGAACTTAAGTCCGGCGGTAACGCAGCATTCGGCTTCATGCTCTACGATGAGTCCAATTTGGATGAAGAACTTGCATATACCGACAAGGGTAGACAGATTATCTTCGCATTCAGAGCAAATCCGAACCCTGCTAGCAAGGATCAGATTTATATGTTCATGAGAAGAGGTAACGGCGGTGGAGCAAGAACCTGGGGAACAGGTGCAGCTATCGACAGAAGCCAGTACGCATCGTTTACCGAGGGCTACAAGCTTCCTCCCAAGTGGTGTGGCGGAGAAGAGGCTACCGTTAACCTCAAGCAGGTTTATGATAACAACACTCTTATCACCTATATTGACGGCGTAGAAGTATACCGTATCAACGATATTGCAAGCTTCATCAAGACCGAACTTGACGCTTATCAGTCCTTCACCGACGAAGAGTTGTACAATCAGTGGTTCCCCACCGGTAAGGTACGTGCATCGCTCTACTTCAACCACGAAACCGGTTACGGTACTGACAGAGCAAGAGTAGAAAACTTCAAAGTTTCCTACATGACTAATGCAGAAGCTCTCGAAGCTGAAAAGGCTGACGCTAAGAAGGCTATTACCGACGCGGCTACCGAGTACGGCGTAGAAGCAGACGCAGCAGTTCTCGCTTCAATCGACGAAGTTACCGAAAGAGGTAAAGCAGCTCCCATCGCAACCGCTGAGATTGCAAAGATGAAGTTCGCTTATGATCTTGCTAATGAGAAGAAAGCAGCTATGGATGCTCTTAACGCTTATGCAGTAGAACTTAATGTAGAGGGCGAAATTCCTGCAGGTATTACCGGTCTTATTACAAGCATAACAGAGCTTGGCAAGGCACAAGATGCTCTTGTTGAGGCTAAGGGACTTTTGGCAATTTACGCTAACAACCCCGATTGTTGGGAAATCATCGTAGCATCTACCAAGACTTTGGACGAAAAGTATGCAGCTGTTGATCAGTCCACTCTTACCGCAAAGGGTATAGAAGACCTCAACTCCGCATATGCTACCGCAAAATCTACAATCAATGCACTTGATAATAAAGACACAGCACAGGCAACCGCAGACGGTGCAATCGCAGCGTTCGAAGAAGTTGTAGCAAAAGTACAAGGTACAGTTGCAGTAACCTTTGGAGCAAACGATGCAGTTGACTTAAGTACGGAACTCTTCTTTCCGCAGTAGACGCAAGCGCTCTTACCGCAACCAAGGCAGAAGACACCTACTACACCTACGAGTTCAAGGGCTGGGTAGTTTCTGATACCGCAGTTGTTGACGACGTTGCAGTAGAGGCAGAATTTACCGCAATCAACAAGGTAGTAGCAGTTTCCGGTAAGGCAGTAGACGAGAGAGGCAACGCACTTGCCGGCGTAACCGTATCTGCAGTTGTTGACGCAAACGGCAAGGAAGCAACCGCTTCTACCACCACAGCAGAAGACGGTACTTATACCTTCAACGTACCCGTTGGCGACACGACCGACATTACTCTTGCTAAGCAGTTCTACTTCAGCAAAGCAACCTCTTACGAGGGCGTTAAGACTGAGGCTCAGTCCATCGCTAACGCAGTAATGCCTTGGACCTTTGCTCCTGACGGAAACGGCGGAGAACTTACGATTGCAAACAACACGCTTGACGCAAACGATCTTGCTTCTACCGTTGATTCTTCCGTTCTTTCCTACGACTACTTCGGCGAGAGCAGAAACAACTACTGGCTTGATACCAACCTTGCTGTTGGCGAAGCAATCTCCTTCTCCTTCAAGTGGAACGAGAAACAGGGTTCTGACAGAGATCCTTATATGAAGATGAAGTACGGCAACGTTGACAACCTTGGAATCAACTCCATGGGAACAAGCTTCTCTAACTGGGATACTACTGTTAACAACACCGTATTCGACTTCGGCGGTCCTAAGGATATTACCGCAGGTACGTTCTACGGAAAGGTTTACGACTACTTGTTCGTACGTGAAGAGGGAACCTTGAAGATGTACGGTAAGCACGGTGGTGCTGCTAAGTGGACACACATGGCAACCGAAAACATCGCTGCAACAAACACTGATACAAAGTTCTGCTTCGGATATTCTACTTGGGGTATGGTAGACTACAACTTCAGCTTGTTCAATGCTAAGAAAGTAGCAGCAAGCAGTCTTACCTTAGATAGCAACAAGAACTACTTCAACGGCGGATGGTCGTCCGGTGCGCTTAATCCTGACGGAACCTACTCGCTCTGGTCGTCCTTTGCTAACGAAGGTGACGGAAAGACTCATAAGGGAGATAGCGGTGCTGCTCAGATCGTAACTCCCGACAAGTACACTGTTACCGACAAGCGTGTAACTATCACTACTGATGCTCTTATTGGAACAGACTGGGTAGACAACACCACAGGTCTTGTAATGACAGGTGGCGGAAAGACACTTGTACTTGGATTCAAGCAGAACAGAGTAATGATTCAGCTTGCTGGCGGAAACGGTTACAGCAGAAGAAATTGGAATTTAACTTCTGCTACCGCTGGTGTAGATTACCTTAACAACGAGGCTTGTCCCACCATTGTAAGCAAGAGCGGTAAACTTGGTAGAGATCAGTTCAAGCTTAAGTATGAGATCGAAGGAACTTACGCAACCATCTACGTAGACGACGTTCTCTGCTTTGCAGGTGATATCGTTGATATTATGACCCAGTACACTCCTGGTGAAAACTCCAAGTATGCAGAAAGTGCAAGTGTATATCCCGTAGGCGAAGTACAGTTCGGCTGGCTTACCAACCAGGAATCTTACACCTACTCTTCCTACTATGCTCTTGAAAACTTCAAGGTATCGCTTTCTGACGTAGCAGCAGACAACACCGAAGCAATCGCTTCTGCTAAGACTGCCGCAATCGCTAAGATCAACGCAATCGATACCGCTAAGCTTTCTCCCGCAGGTAAAGAGTATTACGATGCTAACAAGGCTTCCGTAATCGATGCAATCAATGCATACGAGGCAGTAGAAGGTGCTTCTCTTACCGAAACTATTGGTGCTATCGAAGAGCTTGCAGCTCCCGTACTTGTAACCAATATGGATTACGACGTATTCATCGCTGGCTACGGCACAGTAAGCGCTAAGTGGGGTACGACCGTTGCTTCTCTTGTTGAGGGCAAGACCGCATCCTCCTTCGGTGACAACGTAGGTTACTTCTACAACACTGATGGCAAGTTCGGTATCTACATTGATGCAACCAAGGGCTTAACTACTCTTGCAGGAACGGAAACCATTAAGCGTCAGACCAGAATCTATCCTTCTTCTGCAACTGCTGTTTCTGGAACTAGTGATTTCAATATGGAAGACAGTGGATCCGAGAACCACGGATTTATGATCAACAACGGCGGACGTTGGGTAACCAACAAGGCTTACACCGTAAAGGGCAAGACACTTACCGTTCGTGCAACCTTCGACTCCTGGAATAAGGGAACTTCAAAGATTCAGGGACTTGGATTTGCATTCAGAGATAACGCAACCGGAAAGGTAATCTCCGTAGCAACCGACTACAACACCAACCAGTTCTATATTGTAGCAGCTGCAAACAACGGATGGGGAACCAGAGAAAGACTTCCCGTAGCTAAGGTAACTCCTATCAGCAAGGCTATTAATACCAATACCACGTTTGGTGGAGCAAAGTTTGATATGCAGATTCAGATCACAGGCAACACCTGGAAGATTTGGATTGGCGAAGCAAATGCAACGTTTAACGACAGCAACGCTAACTTTGTTGTTGATAATATGTATACATATACTACAACAGACAAGTCTGCAGGCGGTGGTGTTGGAACTATCGGCGTAGGCGCAGGTCCTGATGTTGAGAAGGCAAAATCTGTATATCCCGATCTTGGCGCTGCAGACAGCTTAATCGTAGGTCTTAACTTCTTCTCAGATAGTGCTGGTGACGGATATTACGGTTCAAACGTTGCTCATTGTAAGGTAACCAACTTCTCAATCAAAAACTAATCAACCGTAAACGTTAAATATTCATTTATCCTCACAATTCCTCCCCTTGTACACCAAGGGGAAGGAAAACGGGATAATTGTTTATAACAAAACAA
>JAGAPA010000015.1 GCA_017623455.1 Clostridia bacterium
ATATCGCAGTAAACTTTGGTGGCTCTACCGAAGTTAAATACGAGGTATGTCCTACCGTAACGGGTTCTGGTGGTGTTATTAACGCTAACGTAACTACGAACGACGTATATACGATTGCTGAGGCATTTACTAAGACCGTAAAGTTTACTTTAGATCCAGACACTGAAAAGTGGTTTAATGTTAAAGACCTTTTCCCGTCTAATATGGAGCTTGCAGACAGTTCGGTAACGAATTGGCACGGCAAAGAATATTACTTTGACTATGCTCACGATATGGTAAATTGGGCTATCTTCCAACGTTCTGGGGATATTCTCTTCAAGAACCTTACGACTGCTCAGATTATCGACTATATGTCTAACATTACGTGTCCTAACTTGGCTACCATCACGCTTACGTTGACGGGAGCTCACAACACTTACACTTACAGTTCTCAGTTGATTTGTACGGGTTATACCAACAATACGCCTGTAAACGCACTCAACTTAGATACTTCAAATTACGTTTTTTAAGGAGGTAAAAATATGGAAAACGAATTAAGAAATCATAAAAAGTCCGACTCTTTCAAATGGTTTTTGACGCTTATGGCGTTTATCATTGTCGGCGTAACTCTTGCAGGTATTATCTTGGGCTGGTTTGCTCCTAAGACGGATAATACCGACGATAACACACCTTCTACGGAACAGACCGAAACGGCAGATGCTATCAATACTTTTGCGACAGAATTTGTCAATACGCAGAACGTTAGACTTATGTCCGCAGGACCTATGATGATGGCTGCAAATTCGGCATACGTAGAACAGAACCTTACTGCTACGGTTTTACCGGCAACTGCAACGAATAAAAAGGTGGATTGGTCTGTAGCTTGGGCTGACGGACAAAGCGGTACTGTAACCGATTATGTAACTGTAACGCCTTCGTCTGACGGTAGCACTACGGCAAGTGTTAAATGCTATAAAGCATTTACGGGTAACGTAGTTATTACTGTAACTACTCGTGAAAGCGGTTATACGGCTGAGTGTGTCGTAACTTTTGTTGGTGTTCCTACTGACCTTACGGCTACGGGCACTTTCGCTGAGGCAAGCGACGGTTATTACTATTTCGGTGTAGGCGATACTTACACTTACAATGTCGATTTGAATAACATTTTTGGCACTGTAGGCGTTGACTATCAGAATATCAATATGTCTTTTGGCGCATACGGCTCTGTTGTTCTTGGTACTTATGAATACTATTCTCAAAGTGGTACTTCTAAATGGTATGACACGTCTTTGACTACTGTAACGCTTGACTCCCTAAAAGACAACTTTATGTCTGTATCTTACGCTGACGGTGTTCTTTCGATTACGACTGTAAAAACCATTGAAAGCTACTACGAAAGTATGAGCCGTATTGATGGTGGTCGTACAAGAAGTTATACCAACAAGTTCAAAGAGTACGCAACTGACGACGCATATTTCTATGTCAAACTCACCCAGCCAGATAGCGGTTTGGAAAAACTTATGAAAATTAAGTTCGACGAAACCGTTGTAGCAGGTGTTGACGTGAACAATGCACAACTTTATTTTTAACGAGGTGATACTATGGCAAAAGGACAAGGAAAAGCAGGTAAAATTATAGCCTATATTTTAATCTTATTGGTTGTAGTAGGTGCTATCGGATTCCTTGCCTATTTTACCGGCGGTTTTACAACCGGGTTTAAGACTTTTTCTGTAGAAGTCAATGGTAAAAATATCACTACAAGTGCGTCGGGATATGAAATGACGGTAAACGATCCGTTGACGGTCAATGTAAAATATACTTTTGCAGGTGACGAAGTTAGTGGTTATTCGGTTAAAGTAGTTCCCAACGCACTTGCTGGCAAGGATTTTGATTTCAAATTAGACGACGACGTATATTCTTATCAGGCTGAAAAGGATTTGACGGACGGGTTCGATATCGAATACAACGAACATTCCTTTACTATCAAGCCTAAGGGTGGCATTACGGAAATTCTGCAAGCCATCTATCCTAATAACGTTGTCGAAGATTGCCGAAACAATGCGTATGAGAATATGTACACGCTCGTGGTTACGTCTTATGACGGTGAAGCAAGCATTATGATTAACTTCTCTGTGTTTGAAAAACTCACGGGCATTGAGCTTGACAAGGAGGTGATTATCTTTTGATTTATGCAAAGGGAAAGAATAGATTTCTCTTGTGCATAATTGCTCTGGTGATGGTGGTTTGTACTTTCTTTATGGCTGTGCATCCCACCGTCGCTTTTGCGGCAGAAAGAGAAATCAGCTACGACACAACAAACGTTTTAGACGATTTGACATCTTCTACCGCTAATGGCGAGCCTTTCGATATCACCGACTATCCGTTTGATGAAAGCAAAGACGCCCAAGTTATTTCTTTCGTGGAGTATTGTTATTCTTATAAAGCTAACTTGCGTGATAACTACGGTTTGTATATCTACGTTTATAACCCACAAGGTTTGAACATTTCTACGAACAGTAAATCTAATAAAATTCAAATGGCTACCTCGTATGATAGCGAAGGCAATCCTAATGATTACCAAAAATTCAATCTTGAATTTTGCAGTAAGGTTGAAGATGGCGATTACAAAAACTTATTTTACAAATTTAAGGTTGTTGACCGTGAAATAAACGGAACAACTTTCGCCCAAAGGGTAAATAGTAACGCCAGACGTTATGACGTTTCAGGCATTGAACTTTTAACCTATGGTGCGGATACGGCAACCGAATACTATGTAGGTGGCACTTATATTTTTACAGGTTATGCTGAGGGATATGGTGCTGACGCAAACGCAAAAAACACGTTGAATTGTTCTATTGAAAAACTCGAAACGGTTGAACTTGCGGTTAAGCATACTTTCTATCGTTCTCAGACTTCTTCGCTCGGCGCTGGGCATCAAAACCAGCTCGATACTGTATATTTTTCCGTACCTAAACGTTTTATCGAAGAATACGGAAGATTGCAAAGAATTAAGGCTGAGTGGTATGAGTACAAAACCAAAGAAATACTCGTTACGAGCCATAGCGACTTTTATAACAAAGCCAGCCCTTATATCGGCGTAAATCTCGGACCTAAAGACCAGTTCGGTATGCAGTCCTATAACGAGAATATCTACTATAGTTTAGGTATTAACGCAGGTGATGCTGGCGGTGGTATGAATATGGCAAAATGGGGTTGGAACTTAGGAAACGGGTTCTTGCACGTACCTTGCGAGGCTTTGTATTATATGTTCCTTGTGGATAGCATAAGTGAATACGATCCATACGCCTCCGTTGTCGATATTGGCGGTGTTCAAAGCAATGATTTGTATGAATACATAAAGAATTACAATAAAACCTTTGAAAACGGCACGTTGCCTATTAAAAACGGCTCTATAAGTGCAGATTTGTTTGAAAGTGATATTGACGATTCAAGAAAGATTGATAACGAAAACGGAAAAATTCAGCAAGGTTACAGTTATTACGATTTTGACGCAGACGTTGACTTGCAAACACTTAAAAGTTGGTCTGATACAAGCCCGTCTTTCTGGGAAAATTGGATTAACTTTGGACTTGGCGCTGCCTTTACAGGCGGCCCTAATGAAGAAAGCAAAACAGTAGCTCCTATACAGATACTTAAAGCGTCGGATATTCAAGGCACAAATACGGAGATTGCGAGCAAGCTTTTGATTAACTCTGCTGACGTAGATTCGCTTAAAGCCGAATACAATGACGCTGTTACGGTAAATGGTGTCAACGACGAGGAAAAAGTAGTTGTTTTGTTCAGATTTGCAACGAGCGATTACTATTCTGAGGGCGTAGATATTATGGAGCTTGGCGAAGGCTTTTTATGGTCGGATAAATACACCAAAGGACAAGCATATATCGCACAGGAAAGCGTATTTTTCGATTTCGATATTATTCAGCTCACGTTTAATAAAGACGGTGTTTACACGGTTATTCCC
>JAGAPA010000016.1 GCA_017623455.1 Clostridia bacterium
TACGCTCGGCATTGGAAAAATCTATCATGGCAAGAGTATCTTTTAAGGTGCATATACCCGAGCTGAACACCTTATCGAAAACGTCTTTTACACTATCGGAAGAAGAAAAGGATGGCAACTTGCTTACGTCTTGCTTACCCTCAGCCCCAATCTCGGACGCAAGCAATATCTTAAACTCCGAAAATCCGTCGGTTTCCAAACTCTTGCAAAATCTTATTACCGCACTCGGCGCGCTGTCGCATATCGTGGCAAGCTCTTTAGCAGTAAGTCTTACCGTTTCTTGCGGATTGGCAAGAACGTAACTTGCTATCTTTTGTTCTGTAGCCGTTAACCCCTTGAATTTATTGTGAATCCGTGCTATTATCATCTTTGCCCTCCGTATGATTGGAATAAAATTCTACGCAGTTTATTTTTTTTGGTAATTCATTCTACCACATCGCGTAGCGTTTTGTCAACGATATAACTAATGTTATATAAAAATTTAGACGGTTATTAATTTTTAGGCGACACGCATATAACACAAGGCGTTAAAACGCTAACTTAGGTGTTTTTTTCTTATTTTTCATCCTTTACTCACAAAAACCAATGCCGATTGCTATTGACAAACCTAAATTCTTATGATATCATTTAAACACAAAATAAAAAAATGGAGTTATAAATGGCTAAAAAAACTAACGTTGTAAAAGAAAAATTCCAAGAATTTAAGAACTTCTTGGAAAAATACCGCTACGTAAATATGGTACCGGTAGTAATTATCGTTGTTGCAATAACGGTTCTCACTCTTCTTATTGCATTCTACTTTGCTTTGATGCCCATCAATATGTTCCACGAGGGCTTCAGATTCTTTATCGTATGGATGCTGCTTTTGTGGAGCTTACCCTTCCTGTTTTTTAAGAGCAAGTACAAGACGGGACACAAGCCCATGCTTAAGAGCGGATGGTCGATACCATTCTGGATTGCAATCGCATTCATTGTGGTAAACCTCGTATTCTCTATAGTTACATCCCCCTTGTTTATGGCAACCGAGTACAGAAAACTCATTACCGTACACGATAACCAGACTTTTTCGGAGCAGGTGGAAAATTACGATCAGATGCAAATTCCCGTAGTAGATAAAAAGCTTGCTCAGAAATTGGGCGACAAGAAATTGGGCGAAGACAACTACGGTTCTCAGTACAACGTGGGCGATTATTATATGATTCACCACGAAAACAACCTCTACTGGATTGCGCCCATCGAGTATAACGGATTCTTTGAGTGGGCAAACCGCCAAACCTCGCCCGGATATATAATGATAAACGCAATCGATCAGTCCGACGTAAGAATTATAAAGCAGGAATTAAAATACGTGGACAGCGCGTTCTTGTGGGACGATCTTAACAGAAACAACTATTTCAGAAACATGGTTGCTTGGCGCGCAGACGACGCTCACTTGGAGCTTACCGACGAGGGCGAACCCCGATTCGTTGACACGGTATACGCAAACAAGATCGGTTACACCGCAGGAAGAGACGTTGTGGGCGTTATCGTAACAAATCCGCTCACGGGCGACTGTCAGTACTACGACTACCTCGACGCGCCCACGTGGATCAACCATATTATGACGGAAAGTATCGTCTTGGAACAGCTTTCCAACTGGGGTAACTACGTTCACGGCTTCTTCAACTCTATATTTGCAAAGCAAGACGTTCTTGAAGTAAGCACCGGTATAAATTACATTCTCTCCAATGGTAATATGTATCTTCAGACGGGAATGACGTCGGTTGGCTCGGACGAGTCGATCGTTGGCGTAATGCTCGTAGATACGCGCACCAAGGTTGCCGAGTTTTGCCGTATAGGCGGTGCTACCGAGTACGCTGCAGCTCAGTCCGCTATCGGTAAGGATCAGGAAAAGAGATACTCCGCTTCCGATCCCATTATGATCAACCTTGACGGAACTCCCACCTACTTCATTATGCTCAAAGACGACGAGGGCTTGGTAAAACGTTATGC
Source organism: Clostridia bacterium (assembly GCA_017623455.1). Taxonomy (GTDB): domain Bacteria; phylum Bacillota; class Clostridia; order Christensenellales; family Pumilibacteraceae; genus RUG12826. The sequence goes on from JAGAPA010000016.1 coordinate 1,993, forward strand.
ATACGTAAACGTAAACGATTACCGCCTTGTTGCGACCGCAGAAACTCAGGCATCCGCGCTTATCGAGTATAAAAAGCTCATCCAAAACGACGACGCGGACGATTATGAAGAGCATACGATAACCGATATCAAGCAGGTAACAATCTCGGGCAATACGGTTTACTATATTAAGTTTGACGCAACAGCTACCTCTCCCGAGGGCTTTGCTGACAGAGTATTCTCCGCACCCATTAACATAAACCCCTCTCTCCCATTCCTCACTGTAGGTGATAAGGTGTTTATCAAGTACGATTACAACAACGGTATATACGAGATTTCATCGCTTTCCACAACCGACCCTCACAATAAATAAAACAAAAATCAAGCATACGTATACAAAAAAATCGTGCCAACGCACGGTTTTTTTTAATAACGCCCATAGTGAATGATATGCTAAAGGACAAATATCGGATCAAGCGTCACGCTTGCTGTCCGCCTGCGTACGGAGATCTCTCCACTTCGGTCGGTGAGAAGACCCACTGTAGGTATAAAGAACACCTACGGCACCCTGATTGCACATCCTCATCGTAGGGGCGATTCACGAATCGCCCTCAGCATAAAAAACTAATGATAATTGTTTGTTTGACTTTGTAGAAGAACAATAGTTATTCGGTCAGTTAATAACTGACCGCGGTCTTAATATCCTGAAAGAATGAATTTTAAGTGGTTGGAATTGCTTTATTGTAGAAAGAGAATTGCTCTTCCGATGGACAGACCCACTCTCAATTTGAAGAACTAATGGTGGTTTGTTGTTTGATACGTTAAAGCACAAACTCGGGAGTGCGCCTTCGCACCGTCACGCTTGCTCGCAATGACGTCGGGGGAGACTGGTACATAATCGTAGGGAAGGGCTTTATGTCCTTCCGTTTATTCCGAGGTTGTTGTAATTCGGCAGGAGTCAAGCCCCTCCCCTACAGTTGTTTTTTTTGAGAACCGGGCTGTAGTAAAAAGAGGGCGATTCGTGAATCGGTACGGAGGCGTACTCCCAAACAAAAGAACTAGCGGTGGTTTGTTGTTCGATACGCTAAAGAACAATAATCGGATGCAACGTCACGTTGCTGTGCGCCTTCGCACCGTGAATCGCCCCTACTTTGATTGAGATTGCCACGTCGCTACGCTCCTCGCAATGACAGGATAGAAAGGACTAACAATAATTAATTGTTCTCTTTGCTAAAGGACAAATATCGGATGCAACGTCACGTTGCCCTCCGCACCGCTTGCCCTTTAAAATGCAAAACAGCCGACCTGAAGTCGACTGCCCTACTATATAATAAGGGGGAAAATGATGAGCTAATTAGTGGTAAACTGTATATTTGTTTCAAACACACAATTTACACTTGTATTTTACCATATAAAAAAGCATTTGTCAAGAGATTTTTCATACTTTTTTAAATTTTTTTTAATTTTTTTGGTCTTTTTTATGTTTCGAGCAATAAAAAGCCCATTGTGAAAGCATTTGGGAAAACAAATTGCTTTTCCACACCTTGTCCGTTAATAGTAAACGTTACTCGCAAATACTTTTTCGCTTTGTCCATCCAAGTAACTTCGCCCTTGCCAAACTTGGCATGACGAACAACTGTACCCACCTCAACACTAGAAAAATCAAACACAGGCTCTTGAGTCTTTTCTTCTTTCTTAATTTCAGTTTTAACAACCGAAGTAGTTACAACTTCCTCTTTTTTAGGCTGTATCTCCGCGGGCGCAACAATTTCCTCAAACACGTTAGCCGTCATTGTTTCTTGCTGACTAAAGAATAATTTTTCGTATTCTTCGCGCCTAATAACGGTATCCCATCCGCCGACCTCGTCGCTAACTTTCTTTTCTATACCCGTATATGATAAAGAAGAATCCTCGTAGCGCTTAAACTTGAATATCGCATCGTTCATCAAACTTGCGTTAAACACACCGATAGTACATAGCAGGTTAAAGTCGTTAACGTCCAAGCCAGTAACCTTTTTGAAAAGTCCCGGCTCTAGTTGAGTGATGACGTCTTTCAAACAACGCTCTCTAAAGTCCGTAAGATACATAAAAACTGGAATACGTGTTGCAAATTTGATTAATTTTTCCTGTATTTGCTTACGCTTGCTCTTTGCCTCTTTTTCTTCGTCGGACAAAACTTTCTTTTCCCTTTCGGTCATCTTGTCTTGTTTTTCTTGCTTTGCCTTCTTAACTGCCTCCGACTTGTTAATAATAGCCGTAATATCTTGATTAAGCGAACGGAAGCCCTCAATACTCATAATAGCGTCGAGCGCCTCTTTGTTGTTAAGAAGTCTTTCTAACGTGCTATTGTCAACGTTAACCAAAAGCGCAGACTCCCAACGTTTTGCAAGCAATGTTGCACTCGTACCCGCCATTGCGATATCCAAAACGTCTTGCGCATTGATTTGCTTCATTGTACTTCCGTCGTAAGCAAGGACGGGCAAGAAATGAATAAAATCCGCAACCTTCTTTTCGGGATTGCTTTCTTCAACGTTAAGACGGCACGAATAACTGGAAATTTGTTGCAACGCTCTATCTAACGCAAAGTCAAACAAATAACACTCGCGTTTCATTATTACCTTGTCGCCGTTATCGTCCGTGATTTCCCAAGGCGATTGAACTCTAAACGCGGTTTGAAAATACGTTTCGGGCGACTTAAGATTTCGTAGCATAAACACTCCAGTCCAAGGCTTTACCGTAACACCCGTAGTAAGTTTTCCGCACGAAAGGGTTATCGTTTTTGTTTCGAGCGGATTGCCCATAGACGACAGTACGGGATAAAGAGCCTCTATTCCTATGCCTGCTTTTGCTCCTGCGCAAACGTTAATCTTATAATCGTGATAAAACGAATTTTGACGCTGAGAGAGCAGGTTAGCCATGGCAAAACACGACGCAACGTTAGGCAAAAACCATAACGTGTGCGACAAAACATTCAATAGTCTAACGTCCTTAAAAGGCATTGGCGGACGTTTATCTTGACCAAGTTTGAGTTCGTCTACACTGCTTGGCATATACGAACCGCGTATTAAATCAAGCCATTTTTGAACTTCGTTCTCGTACACAAACTTCGCATCCTTTCCTTTGCCTTTTGCCGAAAAGAACACGTTTAAGTCGAACTCGTTATACTCGCCTTGAAGCGCTACTTGACGGATGCTATCGGGAATACGGTACGTAAGCATAACCATACGCGGTAAAGCCTCGTAAGGATTGTTAGAGCCAACCCAACACTCTTTCGCGTTTTGCTCGTCGCTATACGTCCAGTTAAATATTTGATCCTCTATAAACTCTCCGCTATTAATCGCTCTAAATGGCGTTCCCGATAAGAACAAATAATACGAAGTGGTAATTGGCAAAAACGTTTCGTTATACGCATTGTCCGCTTCCGTCTTTTTGTATTGCTCCATATCAAAATCCACGCTCTCTTCCTCGTCGGGATTTTCAAATAACTTTTTAGCATTCTCCCTCCAGGCACCAAAATGATACTCGTCGAAGATTACCAAATCCCAATTAGTAAGGTGTATAAACTCATTCTTTGCCTTTATTCCACCGTTATCATTCGTTCCTAACAAGTCCTGAAACGAGCCAAAAACTACGATAGGTCGGCTCTTATCCGCAAACTCAAACTGCTCGTCGATATTAAGGTTATTGTTGTGCGCATCCTTGTTAGACACAAACTGCCAACCCTCAAAATCCACGTGAGAAACTAGGTCTTCTCTCCAAGCCGACTCTACCGCAGGCTTAAACGTAAGCACCAAAACTCGCTTTAACCCCATTTTGCGCGCAAGTTGATAACTAGCAAACGTCTTACCAAAACGCATCTTTGCATTCCACAAAAACTTTGGAATACGGTTTGGCTCGTCCATCTTAGCCTTGCTAAAAAACTCTATGGTCTTATTTACCGCTCGCGTTTGTTCGGGACGCATCCTAAAGTTTAGCGTGCGGTTTTCGTCGCCACTAAACCCATCTCTTACTTGAAGTATAGCGTTCTTTACCGCTCCTACTCCACAGTTAAACCACTCGTTCTTGTCCTGCCCTTCGTTTAGCCTAACTATACCCTTATCGCGTAAAACCCTATGTACGTCGTGGTCGGTAAAACAACTTCCATCACTTCGCATAGCGGACTCTTTCAATAACACTTTATACCCTACTCCGCTAGTATGCAACTGTTCTTTAAGCCTCGTTTCTACGTTCCTATCCGTATAACCAACCTTAATATACCCCTTGTGCGAATCTACACCAACTAGTTCGTAGGCGTATACCGTTGGCGTAACTAAAGGTCTTTGTATAAAAAAATCCGAATTAGACATTCTCATCACCGCCTATTTCACCTATTTTGGACTGAATAAGTTCCCATTCGCTATCAGTGATTTTCCATATTTCTCTTAGTTTTATATCGTCATATATTTCATTATATTCGCCCAAATCTGGAACAAAACAAAAATTCTTTCTTGTAATATTTTGCGACACTACTGTTTGCAATAAAAGAAATCTTACTGTTTTTGTCAGTATGTAAGACTTAAAATTTCTCGTTTCTTCTTCAGTATCAAAAGCACCTGCAACTAACCAAGATTCGGAACAACATTCACCCGGTTTTGCAATCCTTGTATTCCCCTCATAATAGAATCCTACAGGTTTTGAAAAATCAGTCTGCCCTGCAATGGGAGCTTTAGGGATAAGAAATTTCCACTTATTAAGCAACTTTAGACTATCGGTAATATCTTTGGGATAAACATATTTTACCCCTAATCTTTGGGTAAAATGACATGGAATACCTGAATCTTTAGGTATATAAGTAGTTGTAATACCAAATGGCAATCTTACTGATATTCTCTCATTAAGAAATTTTTTACCACTATGCTTTTGCTCAACTTTTTTAACTATTTCGACGGCTTGATTTGATCGAATAAATGTCTCGTATTCATTAAGATATCTTTCCACAGTAGACGACAGATTTCCGCTAAAATTAGTAACTTTACAAATTCCTTCGGCATCTCTATCCCATAAGAAATAGCACGCACCACCTGCCAAATCAACACCAGGAAAAACATCTTTAAAATTATCATAATCCACTAAAGTGCGGATATGTTTATCTGAAAGCATAGTCGCACGAAATTCGTCCAACCCTTTACCACCAGAAAACCAACGGGAAGGAATAATCATAGAAAGATAACGCGGTTTTAATTTTTTTGCTTGCTGAACAAATAATTGATAAATAGGCTTTGCACTTGAACCTGTACCTCCGCCATCGCTTAACTGATACGGGGGATTGCTTATAATAACGTCAAATTTCATATTAAATAACTTCTCCAAATTGTCGGTGTGTATAAATTCGTATGAGTGGGTTTCTAATGCGTCGCCACGGTCGTAGTTCTCTTGATTTGCTCCGCAATATTTACAGCGCTTATCCTTCCATACGTGGTTTATTCTCTTAAAACGTATATTGCCGTCGTTATTCTCAAAGTGAGTTATCGAAAACTCGCTATTGGGGTATTTACTGCAATAAATTCCACGCCGAGAAAGCAGGCTCGTAAGCTCGGTTATCGCTATACCAAAAAGTTGTTTGTGAAAGATATGGTCTATACGTTCTTGCAAATCGGGGAACTGTGGCTCTAATCCTTTAATCAAGCGTTTTGCAATTTCTCTTAAAAACACGCCCGTTTTGCACGCAGGGTCTAAAAACGTTGTGTCGGGATTTTTGAACAAGTCTTGCGGTAGCATATCGAGCATATGGTTAACAACTTCGGGCGGTGTAAAAACCTCGTCGTTAGAAAGGTTTGCCAAGCAACTCAAAACGTCGGGATTATAAATACTATTAAATAAACTGTCACTCATTTTCTTCTCTCCTTTTTGTAAAACAAATCAACATCCACTCTTGTCATTGCGAGCGGATGCGTGGCAATCTCCAACAACACCCTACTCATTTTCTTGCACTCTCCTATAATGCGTTACGTATCTACGCAAAAATTTACCTTCTTCCTCTTTCTCGTCGAACATCGATTGCTGTTTTTTAGTTTGCTTTTCGTCGTTATTCATTTCAAGTAGGTGTGCAAACGTATAATCTTGCCGTTGCATTTGCACGCCCGTTATAAACGACCATTCGGAAAAAACTATAGGCTCATCCATCTCTTTTCCGCTTTCGTCCACTCTTTTTAAGGTTAATGCATTGCCACATACTATATTTTTTGATAGAATAAACTTAACGGCATCACGCGTTTGGTCGTTGCAATCTTTTTTACAAATAGCCTTGTATTCTCTATCCCAAATATTAAATAACCTTTCCCTACAAGCAAGTACGTTATCTTGCATAATATCCACACCGTACAAACTACTTATTGCCAAAAATGAATTTTTTTCGTAGTCAAACGAACTTCTCTTATACTTTGCTTTAAGCGGCTCTAACTTTCTTGTTAAAATCTCCGCAAGAAAGTTTCCATCACCACACGCAGGCTCTAAAAATCTACTATCCGCTCTCTCGGTTTCGTCTTTTACAAGGTCGCACATCGCCTTAACCTCACGCTCGGCAGTAAATACTTCCCCTCTCTCCCTCACTCGTTCTTTGGATTTTGTTTGTTTTCTCGCATTTTCGCTATTGTTCATTTTTTATTCCCATTTTTCACTATAGTTTATTAATTATACTACTATAGTGAAGAAAAGTCAATACTATTGTAGAAGTTTATAATTTATAAATAGTATACACTATACTATAGTGAATTTTTGGCGGTGTATTATGGATAGAATAGAAATAGGAAAAAAGATTAAACAATTAAGAGAATCTCGCGACTGGAAAAAAGGGACTCTCGCCACAAAAGCAGGTGTTTCCCCCGGATACATTTACGATTTAGAAAAAGGAATAAAATGTCCAACTGTAGAAACGTTAGATGCAATTTGTTTTGCTTTTGGCATTACTCTTGTAGACTTCTTTTCCGAAAAAAAAGAAGACACTCTTACGGATAGAGTATCTTCTCTTACGAACAAGCAAAAAGATTTATTAAACGATTTCCTCAATAGTTTATAACAAACATTAAAAGGAAGGGCTTTGTAGTCCTTCCTTTTTCATATGAGCGAGTCGCCCGATTGCTTGCAAGCTTAACAAAGGGCAGAAACCCTTTATTTATACATACCCACACGAAGCATAATCTAAACATATGTTCGTGTTTGTAATTCTATTTTATCATAACTTTTCTATAAAATCAATAGACAAATGTCCACGTTCTTGGACATCTGCCTATTTTTTCTTTAATATGTAAAAAGTATTTTCAATATGTCGTAAATTGGTTTGTTTTTGCAATATCTTCTAATACCCATTGTTTGCACAAAAGACGTAATGTTTTTTAATGCTTGCGGATTCCAAACTTTGATAGACGATAAATCTCCAAATTCGCATTTAGTCGAATCAGCAATATGTTTTAACTCTTGGTTGATAGTTTTATTATCAATAGATACAACAACGATACGGCATTTTTTATCCATTGTTTTAATATGTTCAATTAAAGAGATATACTTTTGCTCGAAAGCAACTTTATTTTCATTGAAAAAATCAAGGTCGTTTGTGCCAATATGTAGCAAAACCGTATCGGGTATTAAATTTTTAATACAACTATCATACAACGCAATAGAATTTTCCAAATTTAATTCTAAAAAACTTCTATTGTATACGGGGCAATCAAGTTCAAAAGATTGTACCAATTCACTTGCAGGAATTTCAGTATCAACACCTTCCCCAAAAAGTACAACACCGTTTTTTAATGCAAAATCATTTAACTTTTGATATTTTTTTATTTGCGTTTCCATAATTCTACTCCTTTTTATTTGCTTTTTTATCTAAATGATAATTTCTAAAATACACAACAACGTTCAACATTACAATTGCCAAATTGATTATGTAAACGATAAAAACGTAATTAAATTGCCCGTTGACGATTTTTGCCGTTACCCCTGCAAGATACCCCGTAATTATCAAAAGAATAAACGGTAAACTCGTACCTTTCGTTGTTCTTGCTTTGTATGCCTTGATCACGTTAATAGGCCAAGACAAACCAAAGCATACCAGCATTGTTGTTTCAAAAATTGCGCCCATAAAATTCTCCTTTTGTTTTATTCGCCCAAATTATAAACGCGTTTTTTCGGCAAGTCAATATTAAGAAAATTCTATAAATTTTTTTCTTACTTTTTTTATTTATTTTACTTATGAAAGCATTTAGGAAAGTAAATAAAATTGTAATTTTAGTTAAATAATGCTATAATAGTGTAAAATAATAGAAAAGGTATAGCGTTATGCTTAAAAGAAAAGATATTTCACACAACAATTCAAAAAGTTCTTTAACAAAAATACAACGTAAAATTTCCATCACGCAAATTATCCTTATCGTTTCGTTGTCGCTGATTCTTGCCGTTGTTGGTATTATTATCAATATCCGTTTTCAAAGAGAAAGAATTGACAAGAATTTGCAAAATATAGCCGAAACGATTGCAACGTCGCCTATCCTTAAAGACAATAATTTTCAAAACGGAACAGCAAACGAACAAGAAAGCCTTATGGACTATTTGGATTCGTTGAAAAAATCAATATCAGATATTGACGTTATATCTATTGTTAATAGTAACAATACTCGTTTTTATCATACTAATCATACGCTTATAGGAACAATATACGACGGAGAAACGCCAAATTTTTCAAGCAATAAAACTTTTTATATTGTAAATACAAATGGTCCGTCGGGAGCGCAAAGGCGTGCTTACTCGGCTCTATATGGTAGCGACGGAGAATATCTCGGTTTTATAATGGTTATTATTTTAACCGAACACGTCAACGCAAGTTTTACACCTATTCTTATTACCTATTCAATAATTACCTTTATCGTAATTTTTGTTGAGATTTTAATTTCATCATATCTTTCTAAAAACATTAAAAAGCGTTTGCTTGGTTATGAACCCGATACAATTTCGGCTATGTACCTTGTGCGCGACAATATTTTAGAATCGCTTGAAGAAGGCATTATTGCCATAGATAAAAACGGAAAAGTTTTATTTGTAAACAGTTCCGCAATAACAATACTCGATAAAGAAAAAACGCTTACCGTCAACAATTTAATCGGTAAAAGCATTACACAAATTTCTAATGGTATGGTTATCAGTCAAGCATTGAAAGGCGAAGAAAAAGAATTAAATATCCACGAACAAAACAGCGACGGCATAGACGTTTTAATTGACCGTATTCCTATTAAAAATGACGGCGAAACAGTAGGAACAATCGGGATATTGCATAATCGCGCCGAATACACAAAACTAATGGAAGATTTATCGGGTACTCGATATCTTGTAGATTCAATGCGTGCGAATAATCACGATTTTACAAACAAGTTACACGTTATTTTAGGGCTTATTCAAATGGAAATGTACGAACAAGCAACGTCGTATATTGAAAATATAACAATAGTTCAGCGTGCTACAATAAGCAAAATTATGAA
>JAGAPA010000001.1 GCA_017623455.1 Clostridia bacterium
AACGGCAGGGTGGGCAGACCCACTGTCAATATGCGTAATTTAACAAATGTTAAGAATCAATTCTTGATAGTGTGCTTTTATAAACAGCAGAGATTGCCACGCCTACTTTGTAGGCTCGCAATGACGTCGTGGGGGTATATACAAACAAAACAACTAACTACACTCAATTACTTGCTCTGCTCAAAGCACTCATATTGGATGCAACGTCACGTTGCCCACAAAAAATACAGTCTATCTTTTGATAGGCTGTGTTTTTTTATTTACGTAGTAAATGAGGGACTCGAACGGCAGGGTGGGCAGACCCACTGTCAATATGCGTAATTTAACAAATGTTAAGAATCAATTCTTGATAGTGTGCTTTTATAAACAGCAGAGATTGCCACGCCTACTTTGTAGGCTCGCAATGACGTCAACGTGGAATAACTGACGGTAATTAACTACTACTAACAGTAAAGATTGCTACCTATGAAATTTTTTTATCCTTCCTACAGTCTTTATTTGGTTTTTTCCCTTGTTTCCAAAATCTCGGCAAGCTCGTTGGCAAAATAACGGTACTCCTCCTCTGTCAGACTCAGGAAAATATCCAAACTGAAAACCTTGTCCGGAGCTTCATCGAACTCATCTGCGCTCAATCCGTTTTCCGTACAATAATAATCTTTTACAAAACCCAGATTTGATAATTTTTCAAAAAATCTATCACGGAGAGCACTCTCTATTGCAAAAACCTCGTTATTATCATACTCGCTAATACGGTTACCGTATTCCGTCCAAGACCACTTTTCCAATTTTAAGTCGAGCTTACCATCACACAAATATATGAAAGAACGAACGTCCAAACCGCTGTTGTAAAAAATGCCGACATCGCAAATCTTGTAATACATACCTTTTTCTCTATCGTATTCTGCAGTTGACGCCAAAGACAGCAGAAGCGCGTGCTCTTCCGTTGTAAGCTGTTCAAGCTTCTTTTTTAACGGATCTTCACACACGTTTTCCACCTTTAGATAAAGCTCTGCTTCTTCATACTTTGTCATTATAAGGTCAGACAACTCTTTTCCTATAATCTTTGCAATCGTCACCATTGCAATCTTATCTCTTGGACAAGAACGGTATGCAAAGCTACGAATGTCCTTGCCGTCATAATAAGTCTTTCCGCTATGATTATTCGTTAGTAACATCACGTTCAGCTTTTTTGCAAAATCCTCGTATGAAATATTATTTACAAGTATAAAAGTCTTCAGATTTTCGGAAAAATTATCTACTTCTTTTTCCTTCTTTTTTATGTTTGCCATATATCCTCCATCTTCCGTTTTTTATAGTATACCATAATATATCATCCTTTTCAACCTCATTTTGAGGTTGAATTTCAATAATACCGTTTGTCTTTTCCAATCTGTTTTACTGCAAAAAATAAAATTACTACAAATTGACGTAAAAAACACTCCAAAGTTTGTAATCCCTTTGGAGTGCTTTTTGACTACTTATCTATGCTTTGCGTAGAAACTTATGCCTACGGTGTTTGGTCCGCAATGGCTTCCTGCGGTAGGATTAACGACAACTATCTCGGTGTTAAGGTCGTCGCCGTACTCCGCTTTTAGGCGAGATTCAATATCCTTTGCAATCTCTATCGCGTCGCTATGTCCGATTATTACGCGGTGATCTTTGATGTTTTCGTTGAGGTCGCGAACGTACTCAAGGAGTTTTTCGGTAGCGTTACTTCTACCGCGCGCTTTGGATACGGAAACCATTTTACCCTCGCTATTCATGTGGATAATGGGGCGAATACCCAAAAGACCGCCCATAATCGCGGTAAGACCGCTAACTCTTCCGCTTTTACCAAAGAACTTTAGGTCGTCGGCAAAGAAGTATACGGCGTGCTTATCCACTTCGGTTTTAGACCACTCCACTATTTCTTCGGGAGTTTTGCCTTGCTTTACTAAATCGCCGACAGCTCTAACGATATTATAACTTACTATCGTTATGCCCTTTGTGTCAACGGTGTAAAGCTTACGCTCAGGATATTTTTTGGACAGCTCTTCCCACGCCTTATCCATAAATCCGAACGTTGCGGACATTGCTCGGGAGAAATGCACGTACAAAATGTCCTTACCTTCCTTTAAGGTCGGCTCGAAGTACTCGATATACTTTTGAGGAGTAAGCGCGGTAGTCGTGGGGATTGTGCCTTTTCTCAAAATATCGTAAAACACGTGATAATCAAACGTGTCAAAATCCTCGTACGGATAGACTGTTTCTTCAAGACTAAGTGCGTACGGCATACTTATAAGCTTGTATCCGTATTCGTCTGCAACCTCTGGGGTTATGTCGGTATCAGTATCTGTAAACAACTGAAACATATAATTATCTCCTAATTCAAAACTGATTTGCGGAACGTCCGCATTATAAAAAAATTATAACATATTATGATTTTAATTTCAATATTTTTATGTAAATTATCCGTTTTTTTTATCTCCTCACAGTTTACTTAACATTTTTAATCGTTCAAACCCAAATGTTTGTATTGTTATTTTATTGGGGCTTTAAAATAAAAATCAAAACCACCGACACAACCGATGATTTTGACTTTTGTTATTATAAATTTTGAAGCATGGTAACAAAGTCGGAAAGCGAAGAAACGTCTACGGTTTCTATTTCTCCTGCGTCTACAGACGATGCTATTTCGGGATTGATAGGAAGCTTTGCAACCGTTTTTACGCCATACTCGGCGGCGATTGCATCAATCTTGCTCTTACCGTAAATCTCGATCTTTTCGTTACAGTGTGGACACTTAAGATACGACATGTTCTCTACCATACCAAGAATGGGAATATTCATCATATTTGCCATGTTTGCAGCCTTTTTAACGATCATTTCAACGAGATCCTGAGGTGTGGTAACAATCACTATTCCGTCAATCGGTAAAGACTGGAACACGGTAAGAGGTACGTCGCCCGTTCCCGGAGGCATATCCACGAACATAAAGTCCACGTCGCCCCAAATAACGTCCGTCCAGAACTGCTTTACCAAGCCTGCAATAACAGGTCCTCTCCAAATAACCGGAGCCGTTTCTTCTTGAAGAAGGAAGTTGGTACTCATAAGCTTTATGCCCGTTGCGGTTTCTCTTGGTAAAATGGCGTTTTCTACAACGTCTGCGCCACCGTGAATTCCAAACGCCTTGGGAATAGAAGGTCCTGTAATGTCCGCGTCAAGTATTGCCGTTTTACTGCCCTTAATCTGCATTGCAACGGCAAGAAGAGAGGTAACCAACGATTTTCCTACGCCACCCTTTCCGCTGACAATTCCTATAATCTTTTTTACTTTTGTTCCGTCGTGCGGTTTTTCAATCATGCTCTCTTTGTTTTTGGACGAGCACGAGCTTCCGCAAGTTTCACAATTATGCGTGCAACCCATAATAAGTTATCTCCTTATTTTGTAATTATAAAAGTATTATACCACTTTAAATTATTTTTTACAACAAAATTATAACGTCTGTCCGTAATAAAGTAAAATCGGCTCCGTTATGAAACCGATTTCCTTTTAATTAGTCGTTTGCTTTTTTAACTTCTACTTTCTGAGCGCCGTCATAGTAACCGCAGTAACGGCATACTCTGTGGTTCTGCTTAAGTTCGTGGCACTGAGGGCATTCACTAATAGAAGGATTTTTAATCTTCCAGTTAGCAAATCTTGAATTTCCAGCCTGTTTCGAAACTTTATGTTTTGGTACTGCCATAATAGCACCTCCTATCAATGATTCTTAAATTGCTTAACTATTATATAGGATTTAGTCGTGTTTGTCAACAATTTTAACACCGATTTACAAATAAATTTTAGGAATATCTGTAAGAATTTTCGTTATATTACGCCTTTTTATATTAAAACCGCTTTAGAGCAAGAGTTGAACAGTCTAAAAGCACGGTATCTTCGTTTGCTCCTACCGCATTATCTATCTCTTCGTCGGTGTAATTCAGGGCAAAACAAGCCCCTGCCGTTTCTTTATAAGAATACGCGCGCACAAGACTGTACGTGGAAAGATATTGCCTGCTTAATTTATCCATATCGGTTTTATAGGAAGTCATGAGCACGTTCTTGTACTTATAACCCACAAATTTTCCATCCTCCTCTATCTCGCGCAAAAGATTTTGAGAGGACGTTAGCTTTACCGTTACGTTATTTTGAACAAGTAACTGCACTTGCTCTGCAGGCGAACTGTCGCGAACGTACACGGCATCAACGTTATACTTGTCCGCAAGTCTTGCTATAAAATACACGTTGTTTGCATTAAGATAAGTTACGTAAATACTGTCTATTTTGTGCGCTCTTACATTGTTTACGCACGATTCTATTTTACAGGATTTTGTAACGTCACCAACGATCGCATAACTGTCGCCTGTTTTTATCAAAGTCGTAACGTCGTAGCGAGCATTTGCATAAACCAAATGCACCTCGCCGTTAAACCTGAGATTGTCGGCTAAAATAATTCCGCTTGCAAGCACGATACACATTATTATTGCGATAAACTTTTTTGGCACCATAAAAAATCTACTCGATATGAAATATAAAAGGTAAAACGAAAGAATACCGAGCGTTCCGTATATCGTTATTTCGCTAAACGGCAACGAGCCGATAAATATATTAAGATAATCTATGGCAATAAACAGATATGCGGAAAGATGCAAAACGTAACCCATAAATGGCAAAAACGCAGACAAAATACCCATTAACAGTACGTACACGTAAATAACGTTAAGCACGGGCATTGCTACGATATTGGCAATAACGGAATAAGGTGCGAACGATGAAAAGTACAAAATCGTTGCCGGGAATACACCAAGCTGAGCGCATATACTCACAGATATTGCAGAAACAAGTTTTTGGCACTTGTTTTTAGTGATTTTAAGTAAAATCCCGGTAAGACTGTCTGAAAATACCGTTATTGCAAACACGCATCCTACACTCATCAAAAATCCCACGTCAAATAGAGAATACGGAAAAATGCACAGTATAATACTTACGGCAAGGGAAAGATTATTAAGCCTGTCATTCTGTTTTCCCAAAATTCTTGCAATAAACGCGATCATAAACATTATCGACGCTCGGATAATCGAAAAAGAAAACCCGACTAAGAAATTGTAGGCAAGCAGTATAACCGCGCATATCCAAGGCTGAACCTTTTTGTTTACCTTTATAGCACGCAAAAACAAACATACCAAAGACATCAGAAAGCCTACGTGCAATCCCGATACCGCAAGAATATGCGAAAGACCGCTCACCGAATAGGCAGACCGAAAACTGTTTGTAAGCCCGTTCTTATCCCCGGTTATTATACTGTAAGCAAGATATCCGTACTTTCCCAGCCACTGATTGTAAGTACTTCTGAGCGAGCCCAATATCCTATCCCTAAAGCTTAAAGTTCCTGCCGTTACGCTAACGTTGTCTATTGCGCAATACGCATAATACTTAATATCATTGAATGAAAAATCCTCAAATTTTACTTTGCTTGTAATGGGTTTAGACACAAGCGAAACCTTATCACCCACACGTATGTAAGAAACTATTTTGTCGTTCTCGTTAAATCTAACACACATCTTTCCGCTTACAACGTCGCCGTCTATCACCAAATTCTCAAGCACGACCGAGTGGTTTGTATCATGACTTACCACTTCACAAACCCTGCCTGTTATACTAACGTCTTCTTCGTATACGTTGACGGTGTTTCGGTCCATAAGGTACAGCCCTGAATACAAAAAGCAACCAACCGAGATTACGGCACATAGTATAAACGTTGTAAGACGAATAGGATTTTTTCTGAATACAATACAAAGAACAATAGATAAACCGGCTAATACACAACCTATAACAATTCCCAAAACGTTATTTACCGTAGCAAAAAGCGCTCCGCCGATAACAGCGAAGATTGCAAACAATGCGGTAAATAAAAACGGTCTGAAATTTATTATCCTTTGCATATAATTACCTTTTTTTCATCAGTTAAGCGTTATATCCTTAAAGTATTCGAACCTATTATCCGTTACGGTAGAGCCTATAATTTTTCGATAATTTTCGTCCGCCAAAAGCTCGTCTGAAATGGCTTTAGCGGTACGAATCCCATCCGCGTCAAAGCTAAATTCTCCGCTTCCGCCGTGCTGAGCCGTTCCTAAAAAGTCTCCGCCTCCGCGCATGGAAAAATCGTACTCGGAAAGCTCGAATCCGTCCGAACAAGAACAAAAATAAGATATTCTTTCCTTTGTTACGCTACTCTCGTTGTCTGACAAAACGAAACAGTAGCTTTCTTTTTCGCCTCTACCCACCCTGCCTCTGAGCTGATGAAGCTGAGAAAGACCAAATCTGTCCGCATTGTAAATAATCATAGTCGTAGCATTTTTTACGTCAATTCCCACCTCTATTACAGTGGTTGCCACAAGCACTTTTATCTCACCTTCGGCAAACTTTTTCATTATTCGGTTTTTGGTTTCTTCTTTAAGCTGTCCGTGGATAACACCAACGTTGTCGCCTAAAATTGCGCTTGCTTTTTTGTAAATCTGACTTACGGACGTTATTTCGCCGTCCTCGTCCTCTTCTATGGCAGGGCAAACAACGTACGTCTGCTCGCCTGATTCCGCTTTATCTTTGACGTATTTCCACATTCCCTCCTCTTTTTCTTTGGGAATGAAACGTGTTTTAATACTTGCCTTATTTTTGGGCATTGTCTTTATTGTGCTTACCTGAAGTTCTCCGTAAAGGGTAAGAGCAAGCGTTCTTGGGATAGGTGTTGCCGTCATTGCAACAACGTCCGCGTCTTTCGTTTTATTTTCAAGCGCGCTACGTTGCTTTACTCCAAATCTCTGTTGCTCGTCTGTTATAACAAGCGCAAGATTTTGGAAAGATACGTCGTCCGAAAATAACGCGTGAGTTCCCACTACTACGTCCGCTTCACCGTTTGCTATGCGCTCTAAGGTAAGTATTCTTTCGCTCTTTTTCAACGATCCGGACAAAAACACAACTTTAACGCCGTACTTTTCAAGATACGATATTGCCGTCTTGTAGTGCTGAAACGCCAATACTTCGGTGGGCGCCATAAATACGCTTTGATATCCGCTAAGATACGCGTAATAAATCGCACACATAGCAACGGCAGTTTTACCGCATCCAACGTCACCCTGAACGAGCCTGTTACAGCCCTCGCCGTTTAGGTCGCTTATAATATTCTCCACCGTTTTTTGCTGATCTGTAGTAAGAACAAACGGAAGAGATTTGATAAAATTATAAAATTGACTTTTACTTGCATTATAAACTCGCTTTTTTTGAGCGGTATTGCTCTTTCTTACAAGCGCATATACGGAAATCATATAGTTAAGATACTCGATGCTTACCGTTCGCTTTGCCTGTAAAACCTCGTCCATGCTTGTGGGATGATGAACGCGTGCATATGCCGAGTTTATTTCACTAAGTCCGTACTTCGCGGTGAGCGAGGGAGGGATATATCCGTTAAGATGAACAGAAGATAGCACCGTATCTATTGCAGATACCAACGTGCTTTGCGGTAAGCCTTTTATTTTTGTGTACACGGGAATTGGCAACGTATCTCCGGTAAAGGGGTAGAGCGTGGGGTTTGCAACCGTAAGCCCACCTTTTCTTTTTAACTTTCCGGAAATATAATAATACTTACCCTTTACTATATTTTTTGCCATGTACGGCTGATTAAAATACGTGACGTACACGTTGAGATTATCGTAAATAAACTTGGCTTTTACGATATTCATATTTTTTCGGATATAGCTAACCTTAACGTCCTCATCCGTCTTTGCAAGAATAAGCACGTCGTCACCTTCGTTCGCGGTTTTTATATCACTCAATTTATTCAAATCAATATAACGTTTCGGGAAAAACGATATGAGATCCACGGGTGTATAAATTCCCGAATTATTCAATATTTCCAATCTTTTGGTTTTGATACCTTTTATATCCGAAAGAAGCATTTTATCCACCTATTTTGTGCAAAAAATAAAGTTATCCACAGAGTTATCCACAATTTGGGTGCATATTATACATTAAATGTGGATAATTTACACCGCATACTTACGCATGCGGTGTGGAAAAAATCAAACAAAACACGGAATTGCCCATTGTTTTTTAAGGGACAATTCCGCGTAATTTCTTATTCGAGAGATACGATATAATAGTAGAGAGGCTGACCGCCGAAGTGATAATCAACGTCACACATCGGATACTTTTCGCCAAGATCGGATGCAACTTTTGCTGCTTCTTCCTCCGTCACGTGGTTTCCAAAGTAAAGAGTAATGGTGCTTATCTCGTCGTTCATCATGGTGTCAACGAGCTGTTCGGTTACAGTTGTTACGTTGTCGCCCTTTGCAACAATGTTCTTATTATCCATACCGATAATATCACCCTCAACAAGGTTGAAGTTATCGATTTGCGTGCTACGAACCGCGTAAGTTACCATACCTGCCTTTACGTACTGCAATGCGTCGTTCATTGCCTCTTCATTGTTTGCCACACTCTCTTCCGGGTTAAACGCAAGAACAGCGGACAAGCCCTGAGGTACGTTTCTTGAAGGTATGATATGTAATTTACGCTTAGAAAGCGCCTTTGCCTGCTCTGCCGCAAGAATGATATTCTTGTTGTTGGGAAGCACGAAAACGTCCTTTGCGTTAATCTTATCACACGCTTTTGCGATATCGTCGGCACTCGGATTCATGGTCTGACCGCCTTCGATAATATTGTCTACAAGTAAATCCTTGAAAATATTGCTAAGTCCTTCGCCCGCGCATACCGAAACAATACCGAAAGGCTTCATTTCTTCTTTCTTTGTTCCGATAAGCTTACGATTCTGCTCAAGCATATTTTCAATCTTAAGCTGATCAAGTTCTCCAAGCTCCAAAGCGTGAGTAAGAACTACGCCCGGCTGATTGGAATGAACGTGAACCTTAACAAAAGACAAATCTCCGATTACGAGAACACAATCACCAAGAGTCATAAGAGTTTCTCTAAAGCGGTCGATATCCGCCTCGGTGGTCTTTTTGTGAAGGTTTATAATAAAGAATTCGGTGCAGTACGCGAAAGTGATTTCACCCAAATCGTTATAATCAAAGTGAGCTTCCTCGCTGAACTTGCTCTCGTCTGCCGAAACGGTGTCGTCAAAGGAAAGATTTACGTCTTCCTCTCCGTTAAGAACGGCAAGCCAGCCTTCAAATATGATAAGCAAGCCTCTTCCGCCCGCATCTACAACTCCTGCTTTTTTGAGAACAGGAAGCATTTCGGGGGTCTTTTTAAGCATTTCTTCGCCGGCATTAAGCACTTCTTTCAAGAATACGTCAACGTCGACTTTCTTTTTGCAATTTGCGGTTGCATACTCGCTCATAGCGCGCATAACCGTAAGAATAGTTCCCTCTTTTGGCTTGGTAACTGCTTTATACGCAATCTCAGTACCTTTTTCCAATGCTTCGGTAAGAGTTTTTACGTTAATTTCTTCACACTTGCCCAAAACGTCGGATAAGCCTCTTACTATCTGAGAAGAAATAACACCACTGTTGCCTCGCGCGCCACGCAAAGCTCCCTTTGCGAATGCAGAGCAAAGCTCACTCATTTTGTTGCTAGAACAATTTGAAACTTCTTTTGCTGCGGAAAATAAAGTAAGTGACATGTTTGTACCCGTGTCACCATCGGGGACGGGGAATACGTTGAGAGAGTCTACGTACTCCTTGTTCTTGTCGAGCAATTTTGCTCCGTTAAGAATCATTTTACGGAAAGTTGCTCCATTAATCTTTTTTTGCATAAATCCTCCAAAATTTAATTAGAGTCTAACACCGACTACATTGATATTGACGGTGTCTACGACCATTCCGGTAAACCTTTCGACGTTGTATTTCACTACTTCCTTTAACGATTCACCTACCGCCGAAATGGATACCCCATATTTAATTATGATATATAAATCTATGAAAATTCTATCTCCGTTTGTAAGGATGCGCACTCCTCTGGAATCCGATCTCTTCTTCATAAGTTCCATAAAACTGTCGGATAACCGTCTTGATACCAAATCAAGCACTCCGTAACATTCCAATGCGGTCCGTCCTGCGATTTGAGCTATCGCTTCTTCGGTAATTGTTATATTGCCGTAAGCATTGGACGTGTTAACGCTCATTGATTATCCTCCTTCGCAAAACATTGTACGCAAACTCACACATATATTGTACTATAAAATCAAAAATAAATCAAGGGTTTTTTTGCAATTTAGTTTTTTTTAGTCAATTTTGCAATAAACTTGTTGATATAGTTATATTACTATTCCGACTGAATGTTGTATTTGTATAATTATTATTCTATCTAACTTTTACAGCAAGAGGTGGTTTTCAGTACTATTTTTACACCGAAAAGAGAAAAATTATGAAAGTCACTAAAAAATAAGTTGCTTTTTATCTTAATTATTTTAAAAAAACGACCCTATTTTGCTTGCTATTCTTAAAAAAAAGTGGTATATTATTCGGGTAAGTCAAAATTCGCCCAGGGAGGTGCTTATAATGAGCAGAGTTTGTGTTATTTGTGGTAAAGGAAAAACAAGTGGTAACAACGTAAGCCACTCTAATCGTCATACCAGACGTACTTTTAGCGCTAACGTTCACAAAGTAAAGGTAGAGATCAACGGTGTTACTTCTAACGAATACGTATGCACCCGTTGTTTGCGTACCAGCAAAAACGCGTAATTTTTTATAGTATTTGCTACTTTGAGCGGTTTATACCTTGTATAGACCGCTTTTTTCGTTTGGAAAATAATAAATAAGGATCGGGGGAGGAGAATCCCCTCCACTACATTGAGAGTAAGCGGAGGCGTACTCCCAAACAAAAGAACTAATGGTGGTTTACTACTCTCTTTGCTAAAGGACAATAATTGGATGCAACGTCACGTTGCTGTGCGCTTTCGCACCGGGAGGAGTTAAACCCCTCCCCTACAGTTAGTTGTAATAAAAGAGGGCGATTCGTGAATCGCCCCTACAAATAGAGTAACTATCGACAGTTAATTGTTTGGTTTGTTAAGGGACAAATATTGGGAGTGCGCCTTCGCACCGTCACGCATACTGCGGAGGCATATTCCCAACAAAAGAACTAATGGTGGTTTACTACTCTCTTTGCTAAAGCACAATAATTGGATGCAACGTCACGTTGCCCTTCGCACCGTCACGCTTGCTCGCAATGACAGCGGGGGGAGATGGGGTTTTATTGGGATTGCCGCGCTATCGCTCGCAATGACGTCGGGGGGAAGAATTAGCGGTAGTTGTACCTCGTTTAGTCGTACGGGCGATTCGTGAATCGCCCCTACAAATAGAGTAACTATCGACAATTAATTATTTGATTTATTAAAGCACAATAATTGGATGCAACGTCACGTTGCTGTGCGCCTTCGCACCGTCACGCTTACTGCGGAGGCGGTGGGCAGACCCACTCTCAATTTGAAGAACTAATGGTGGTTTGTTGTTTGATACGTTAAAGAACAATAATCGGGTGTGCGCCTTCGCACCGTCACGCTTGTTAATTTAAGAAAAAACGACCAAGATTGTATTCTTGGCCGTTTTTTGATTTACTTAACGAACAGTCTTAAGATATGCCGTATTACGGGTGGGGCTTTAATGCATATTATCATTATGATATTCCTCCGTTTTGCTTTGATAATATCATATTATGCGCTAAAATCCCACGCGTTACTTTTACGCGTTTTTAAGAGTATTAATCATATCCTGAGGATTCTCTGCGTTGAACACGGCGCTACCTGCAACTAAGGTATCGGCTCCTGCCTTCTTTACCAAAACAGCAGTGCTTGCATTTATACCGCCGTCCACTTCTATACGAACGTTTTTTCCACTCTCTTTAACGTAAGCGGAAATCTCTTTGATTTTATCTATAGAACCCTCTATGAATTTTTGTCCGCCAAAACCCGGATATACACTCATAACCAAAATCATATCGCAATCGTTTACATACGGTTTTACAACGGACGCAGGTGTATCGGGACTTATGGAGAGTCCGACTTTTACACCCTCGCTTTTTATAGCATCCAAAGTTGCCTTAAGATCTTTGCATGCCTCGTAGTGTACGGTAATATAATCCGCTCCGCTTTGCGCGAACTGTTTGATATAACGGATAGGCTCGGTTATCATAAGATGAACGTCGAGCGGAAGCGTCGTGTAGGGGCGAATTGCTTTTAGCATTTGCGGACCGAACGTGATATTGGGCACGAAAACGCCGTCCATAACGTCGTAGTGAATCATATCCGCTCCGTTATCTTGCATTCTCTTTACGTCTTCTCCCATTCTTGCAAAATCTCCTGCTAAGATTGAAGGTGCGATAAAAATCTCCATAGTTTTCTCCTTTTTTATCTTTCAATATTTTTTCTTTTTGTTTTTAAGTTCGTTATAAGTTTCCACGTAGCGAAGATATCTGTCTTTGCTGACAGAGCCTTCTTCTACCCTTTTCTTAACTTCGCATCCCGGCTCGTTTATGTGCTTGCACCTATGATATTTACAGCTCATTGACAGCTCTACGTACTCGCTGTAATACAAGTCAAGCTCGTCGTATTCCACGTCGAACACGTCCAAAAGACCAAAACCCGGAGTGTCTGCAACAAAAGTGCTTTCGTCAAGCTTATAAAGAGTTGCTCTTGTGGTTGTGTTTCGTCCTCTGTTTATCGCGCTAAGCTCTCCGCTTTTGGCAATCTTTTCGCCGTGGAGCGCGTTTACAATAGACGATTTACCAACCGCAGACTGTCCTGCCAAACACGAGAATTTGCCTTTAAGCGCGTCTGTAAGCTGACTAATATCGTTATCTTTTGCGCAAGTGGAAATAATTTTAACGTCCGCGCCGTACTGGTCTTGCACTTTGTTTAAGAAAGTATCGTCCAAGTCTGTTTTGTTAACGCAAATGATAAAGCCGATATTCCTACGGGCGCAATTTATATGCATTTTATCTACAAGATAGAAGTCCGGCTCGGGAACGGGCGCAATTGTCATAATTATGTTGTCTATATTGGCAATAGAGGGACGAATAAGGCTGTTTTTACGCTCCAAAACTTTTTTTACGGAAAGAACTCCGTCGCTATTTTCAAGCTCGACAAAATCGCCAACCACAATATCCGAATTGCGCTTGACTTTTTTACGCGCGTAGCACGTTACGGTTTGACCGTCCATATCTACGGTGTATCTGTCGGTTTCTACCTTGATTACTCTGTTCATTCTGCCTCGCCTATATATTTACGTCTGAGTTGTCCGCACGCTCCGCCTATATCGCTTCCTTTACTCTTTCTTATGGTGGCGCTAACTCCCATAGAATTGAGTCTTTCGCAAAACCTGTCGGCCTCTTGCTTGGTGCATCCCTTTATTCCCTTTTCTTTTACGTAATTTAGAGGGATAAGATTGACGTGGGAGGGATAGCCCGACGTAATCTCTTTTAGCCTCTTGCAATCGAAAAAGTTCATATTTATTTCTTTTATCATAGTATACTCGAAAATTATACGTCTGCCCGTCTTTTCGAAATAATACTTTACTGCTTTTACAATATCGGATATGGAATACTTGTTTGCTATTGGCATAACCGTTTTTCTGTATTCGTCGGTTGTAGCGTGCAAGGAAATGGAAAGATTAACCGAAAATCCCTCGTCTGCAAGCTTGTATATCTTATCGCACAGCCCACACGTGGAAAGCGATATATTACGCTCTGATATGTTTATGCCGTCCGGAGATGATACGAGGCGCAAAAACTTAGTAACCTCGTCGTAGTTGTCAAGCGGTTCTCCGCTTCCCATAAGAACGATGTTGGTTATCTTGCGTTCTTTGCCGTTGCCAAGCTCTCTGTTTACCGCAAGAACCTGTCCGAGTATTTCGCCTGCTGATAAATTCCTTACCAAGCCTCCAATACCCGAAGCGCAAAACCCACAACCCATTCTGCAACCAACTTGAGTGGAAACGCAAATGGTATTACCGTAATTTTGCATCATTAACGCACCTTCTATAACGTTGCCGTCATAAAGCTTGTACAAATATTTTCTCGTTCCGTCCACGGAAACTAATTTTTCCAAAATCTCTATAGGTCTGTCTGAGTACTCGGCTTTGAGCTGTTCGCGCAGAACAAGTGGCAGATTAGTCATTTGATCGTAAGACGAATACGAAGTAATCCATTCGTACACCTGTTTTGCGCGAAACGCCGGTAAATTTTTTTGCTTAAACTCTTCTTTAAGCTCTTCTAACGTTAAATCGTGTAAAAAGGTCATTTATCTACTCCTTACTGTTTCCTTTTGAGCGCAACAACGAAAAATCCGTCCGTTCCGTCTACGTCGGGAAGAAGGCGCACGTAATTTCGCTTATCGCAGTTTACTCCGTCAACCTCCGTCTTTACCACCTCAAAATCCGGATTGGAAGCTATAAAATTCTTTACAACGTTGTCGTTTTCGCGTCTTAATACCGTGCACGTTGAATAGAACAGAGTTCCGTCCTTTTTCAAATACTTTGCCGATGTATTGAGAATTTTGAGCTGTAATTTTGCAAGCTCTGCAATATCTTCTTCCTTGCGGTTGAGTAATACGTCGGGCTTGGATGAAATAACACCTATTCCGCTACACGGCGTGTCGCAAATAACGGCGTCGAACCCATCCAACCAATCTTCCTTAAGAACGGTTGCGTCGTTTTGCACAACGGAAAGATTTGCGCCCATTCGCTTTGCGTATTTTCCGATAAGCTCCACCCTGTGAGAATGAACGTCGCACGCTGTAATATCGAAATTGCCGAGCGACGACAAATAAACAGCCTTTCCTCCCGGAGCAGAACAAGTATCAAGCACTTTTGCTCCGTCTTTTATCAGCGAACGGTAGCACTGCGTTGCTATCATACTTGCAAGCGACATAGGCGTAAACTCGTCGGGCTTTAACTTTTTGAAAACCTCGGGTTTTACGTAGTAGCCGTACTTACTTTTAGTAAACGTGGTTACCTTTTTTTCGAACTCTTCGTCCGTGATTTTGTCGTAGTTTAGTCTAATATGCGTATCGGTAAGAAGCTTTGCGGTAAGAATGGCGGTTGCGCGTTCTTCTCCGTAATCTTTTATCATAGCTTTTGCAAGCCACTCGGGTACGGACGCAAGAACGGACAGGTATAACGTTTTATTGCTCTTGTCCGGCATTGGGCATTTCTCGCTTTTCCTCAGCACCGCGTTTACAAATCCGCTTACTTCTTTTTTTCCTATATCTTTACAAAGTGTAACTGTATTATCTATAACGGCATAAAGAGGCGAAGAAGAATATCTTACGCCGTATATGCCCATCTTAAGAAGCACGGCAATTGCGGGCTTGGGCTTTTTATCGCAAAGCTCGTTTATAAAGTACGTAAGGGCCGTATCTTTTTCGATAACGCCGTAAAACATGGCGGTTATACTTGCTTTATCCTCTTTTGTAAGCTCTTCGTTGCTCAATACTTCGTCGAGCTGAATCTGAGAATACGCCCCTTCTCTATACACCTTACAAAGAGCGTCGTATACTATTTTTTGTCTTTGAAGCGAGGTCATTATAAAACCTCTCCGCTCATTTTTACGCCGTTAATAAAATCTTTTGCACCCATGCGCTTTTTACCCGGCATCTGAAGCTCGGTGAAAAGTACGCTTGCATCCTTACAAGCGATCTCCACACCCTCTTTGCTGTGCGAAAGAATTTTTCCGCTTACGCCCTTTCCGCTTCCGATCTCCGCCTTATAAACCTTTACCGGCTCGTTATTGTACAAAAAGTAGCCGTAGCCCAAACCTCTTATTTTGTTTCGGATGTCTTTTGCGCACGCACAAAAATCGATTTTTGCATCCTCTTTAGTGATCATTCTGCACTTGGATGCCTCGTCTTCGTTTTGAGGCACAGGCACGATTTTACCGCTTACGTATTCGTCTATCGTGTCAATAAGCAGTTGCGCGCCTTTTGTTTTTAAGACGTTGTAAAGGTCTTCTAAGTACATATCGTCTTCAATTTTTACTTCGCACGCAGATACCATATCGCCCGTATCCATTCCTATTGCCGTTTTCATAATGGTAACGCCCGTTTTTTCCTCTCCGTCGATTATCGACCATTGAATGGGAGCGCTACCTCTGTACTTAGGTAAAAGCGAGCCGTGAACGTTAAGTATTCCGTACTTGGGTATATCTAAAATTTCCTGCGATAAAATTTGTCCGTACGCGCAGGTTATCATAATGTCCGGGGCAAGCTCTTTGAGGATTTGCACACCCTCTTCTCTGATTTTGTTAAACTGATATACGGGAATACCAAGATCTATCGCGCGCTGTTTTACCGCTCCGAAAATAATTTCGCCTTTGCGGTTTTTTGCTTTATCGGGCTGACATATAACGGCAGATACACCGTACTTTTCATGCAACGCATCAAGCGAGGGCACTGCAAAATCGGGGGTTCCTAAAAATACTACTTTCATATTATTTACCCCTCTTTTTTTACCTTAGGCGGTAAAACCTTATCTATATATAATATGCCGTCAAGATGATCAATCTCGTGACAAAATGCGGTTGCTAAAAATCCGCTTGCTTTAACCTTGTATTTATCACCGTGTCTGTCGTAATATTCGACAACGACTTTTTTAGGTCTTTCCACAACGCCATAACGTTCGGGAACGGAAAGGCACCCCTCGTTGCTAAGCTGTGAGCCCGTCGTTACTTTTATTTCGGGGTTTACCATTTCGTAAATCGTTTCTCCGTCTACGCTTACTACGGCAATACGCTTAAGCACTGCAATCTGAGGCGCGGCAAGACCGACTCCGTTTGCTTTGAACATCGTATCTACCATGTCGTCGATAAGTTCGCCAAGTTTGTCGTCAAACTCGGTTACCTCTTTACATTTTTCGCGAAGAAGAGGGTTTCCTTCTTTTATTATATTTCTTATTGCCATTAATTCTTCCTCCTAACTTAAGTTGTTGGGGTTGACTTCCACGAATATGGAAATCTTTGGGTTCAGGTATTTATCTACTATCGAATATACTTTTTTCGTTATTTCTTCCCGTTTATCTTTTATTCTCATTAATATTTGCACTCTGTGTTTTGTCTGAATACGTTTTACGGGCGACTTCATTGCGGAAAAATAAACTACGCTGTCCTTATTTGCATCAACAACTTCACCCACTTCGGTAAAGATGTTCTTCAGCGTGGTAATAGCAAGCTCTTCGTTTTCGGAAGACACAAGTATTCTGAGTATTCGCGAATACGGAGGATAGTTGGTGACCTCTCTTAAATTGCTTTCCTTATCGTAAAAACCTTTATAATCATTGGTGACCGCGTATTTGTATACGTAATGACGAGGAGAGTATGTTTGAAGCACAACCTCTCCGCTCTTGCTTTCTCTTCCTGCTCTGCCTGCCACCTGAGTTATAAGCTGATAAGTGCGCTCGTTTGCTCTAAAATCCGAAAAATGCAAGCTCATATCCGCATCCACTATTCCTACAAGCGTTACGTCGGGAAAATCGTGACCCTTTGCTATCATTTGCGTTCCTACGAGTATTGACGCTTTTTTCTGAGCGAACGTTTCTAATATCTTTACTACAGAATCTTTGTTTCTCGTAGTATCGTTGTCCATTCTGAGGATGTTTTCTTGCGGAAACATCTTTTGTAAAAGTTCCACTACCTGTTGCGTTCCGATATAACCCTGCTTGATATACTTGCTTTTACATTCGGGACACTCTGTAAGGGGTCTGTACCTCAGTCCGCAGTAGTGACACTTAAGCGCGCAATCGTCCTTGTGGTACACAAGCGACACGTCGCAATCTTTGCATTTTGCCACGTAACCGCAACTTCTGCACATCATATATGAAGAATAACCTCTGCGATTAAGGAATATCATTGCCTGATTTCCGTTGTCTACGCACTCTCTGAGCTTGCTTTCCAGACTTCTTGAAAACAGTCCGTTGTTACCGTGGTATATCTCGTTGCACATATTCACCACTTCGATATGAGGAAGCGGTTTTTTATTTACGCGCTGAGGAAGCTCCACGAGAGCATACTCGCCCGTTTGCGTTTTGTAATAACTTTCTATAGAAGGCGTTGCGCTACCCATAACGAGATTACAACCGTTTGCCTTTGCTCTAAAGAGCGCCACGTCGTGAGTAAGGTATCTTGGGTTGCTCTCGGAAGCATAACTGCCGTCGTGCTCTTCGTCTATTATTATTACGCCCACGTTTTTTACGGGCGCAAATATTGCAGACCGCGCGCCGACCGCCACCTTTGCTTGACCCGACAGCAATCTGCGCCACTCGTCAAACCGTTCTCCGCTTGAAAGTCCACTGTGAAGAAGAGCAACGGAGTCACCAAACCTTGCTCTGAAGTTTCTGAGCACCTGTGGCGTAAGAGAAATTTCGGGAACAAGCATTATTGCCGTTTTGTCTTTTGATAACGCGTCCGAAATAAGGCGCATATACACTTCGGTCTTTCCGCTACCCGTAACTCCATGCAAAAGGAACGGCTGATTGCTCGTGCTTGTAATTGCGTTTACCGCGTCGCGTTGCATTTGTGTGAGCGTTATATTCTTTTCTTTTTCCGCAACATTGTTTTTGTACGGTTCTCTAAAAACCTCTACCTTGCGTACGGTTACTATTCCTCGCATAATAAAATTACGCAAAGAAGACGCGGAAAAGTTAGAGTTTAGGAAGGTAACGCTCTCCTCCTCTACCTCCATAAGATATTCGTAAAGCTCTGCTTGAGCTTTTGCTCCCTTGCGAATAAACTCCGCAGAATCTTTATGCTTAAATTCTTCGGAAAGGGACGCGTATTCTTTAATAAGCTCTTTTACCTTTCCTCCGCGAAGCTCGGACGGAATGAACAAACGAAGCACGTCCACTTTACGAAGATGATACTTGTCTGTCATATAGTACATAAGATCGAGCATCTCTTTGCCTATTACGGGCATGGGATCCAACGTTTCGATAATGCTCTTAAGCTTGCCGTTGTCGTATTCGCTCTTTTCCTTTAGCGCAATTACGTAGCCTTCCTGAGTTTTAGGACCAAAAGGAATAAGCACTCTACTGCCCACGTCGGCGGAAGAATGCTCATCTACTTTATAGTCGAAAACCCTGTCGACTTCGCTATTGCTTATGTCAACAATAACTTCGGCAATCATTATATACTTTGTACCTTATCCAAAATTTTATCGGCAAGAGCAGTCTTGGTCATAATGGGAAGCTCTATAACTGCGTCCTTTGTAATAAAAGACGCAATATTGGTATCCACGTCAAAACCGGCACCTTGCTTGGTTACGTCGTTTGCAACCACCATATCCGCATTCTTTTTGATAAGCTTTTTACTTGCATTCTCAATAAGATTTTCGGTTTCGGCGGAAAACACGACGAGCTTCTTATTTCCTTTTACTTTGCCTACCGCCTGAGCTATATCGGGATTTTTGACGAACTCGAGCGTAAGCTTTTCGCTTTTTATCTTTTGAGGCGCACAGTCTACCCTGTAATCTGCAGGGGCTGCGGATTTAATTATGATATCAGCGCTGTCCAGATTATCCATAACCGCATTGTACATATCAAGCGTTGTCTGAACTTCTATGATTTTTACTCCCTCGTCGGGCAATACGGACGTCGTGCCTTTTATGAGCAAAACGTTAGCTCCTCGCCTTAACGCCGCGTTTGCTATAGCTATACCCATTTTCCCACTTGAACGGTTTGTGATAAAACGAACGGGATCGATAGGCTCGCGCGTTGCACCTGCCGTAACCAAAACGGTTTTTCCCTCAAGGTCACGAACGGGGAATAATATTTCTTCGATTTTTTCCACGATATCCAAAGGCGCCGCCATTCTGCCTTTGCCTGTATCTCCGCAAGCTAAAAATCCGCTGTCGCCGTATATAAATTCAACACCACGCGCTTTAAGCTCGCTTTCGTTCTTCTCGTACGCAGGCGACGTCATCATACCCGTATTCATAGCAGGAGCTAAAAGAATAGGGGCTTTGGTTGCCATTACCGTGGTAGTGAGAAAGTCGTCGGCAATGCCGGAAGCGAATTTTCCCACAAAATTGGCAGTAGCAGGCGCAACTACGAAAATATCCGCTTTTTTTGCAAGCGAGATATGTTCTACCTCCCACTCTCTGTCCCTGTCGAACATATCGGTAACAACGCGATTGTTGGAAAGCGTTTCAAAAGTGAGGGGGGATACGAATTCGGTTGCGTGCTTGGTCATAACGACAAAAACGTCGGCTCCTCTTTTTCTTAAAGAAGATACGACTTCGCATACTTTGTAAACGGCTATTCCACCGGTTACGCCTATAACGACGTTTTTGCCCTTAAGGTTCATCGTGTTTTAATCGTTTTCGTAAACGACTTTTACCTTGCCCTCTAAAATTTCTCGAGCAGCATAGGAAATTGCCGTAGAATCAGAGCATGCAAGCTCGTCTGCCTTTTTTACGAGGTCGAACTTTGCTCTCTTTGCGCAAGCAATTGCAAGAGCATACTTGCATCCGCCTACTTTTTCCAACAATTTATCGTTGGGTGGATCGATGATCATATTTAGTACTCCTTTGATGTTATTACTTTTTCTTGCTCTCTAATATCAAATTTATCTCTTCGATATTGTTTTTAATCTTTCTCTTTTCAGCGTCGATTATGGAAACAACTTCGTCAATAGCTTTTTCCTTGTTATCGTTGAAGACTATGTAGTCAAACATCTTGTACTTGGAAAGTTCGCCTTTTGCTGCACGCAATCTTCTTCTGATACTATCCTCGGACTCCGTACCTCTGGCTCTAAGTCTTTCTTCTAAAATTTCGAAAGAGGGGGTCATAAGGAAAATAGCGATTGCATCGGGATACTGCTTCTTAATGTTTTTTGCACCGTGAATATCGATTTCAAACATTACGTCATAACCCTTATCAAGCATCTCAAGCACGGGCGCTTTGGGAGTACCGTAGCAATTGCAGTAAACTTCCGCAGTTTCCAAAAACTCGCCGTGAGCTATCATTTCCTGATACTCTTCCATTGTCTTAAAATAATAATGGATTCCATCAATCTCGCCTTCACGGGGTGCACGAGTGGTTACCGAAATAGATTTCTTGATGGACGGACGGCGTGCTACAACCTCGTCATATACGGTTCCTTTTCCTGCTCCGCTGGGGCCCGAAATAATGTAAAGTGATCCTTTTGTCATTGTTCTTTACTCCTTCTTATTCTACGTTTCTTATTTGTTCTTTAATTTTTTCAAGCTCGTTCTTCATTGCAAGAACGTACGACGTAAGTTCCTTATCGTTGGACTTGCTTCCCATCGTATTGATCTCGCGGTTGATCTCCTGTGAGAGAAAGTCAAGCTTTCTGCCTGCAGGCTCGTTACTTTCGAGTATGTCGTTGTATTGCTTGATATGCGAGGTAAGGCGCTGAATTTCTTCGTTGATATCCGCCTTGTCCGCAAAGAAAGCAACTTCGTTGAGAAGCCTTGCTTCGTCAAGCTCTACGTTTTCTAAAATCTCGGTAATACGCGTTTGTATCTTATTGCGGTACTCTTCCACAACGAGCGGTGCTCTTGTGATTGCTTTTTGTAAATATCCGTCGATATTATCTATCAAGCGTTTAAGATCCGCTTTTATGGTGACGCCTTCCTTTTCTCTCATGGCGTTAAGCGATGCGCACGCGCCCTTGATACATTCTTCAACGAGCTCTTTAAGGATGTTATCATCGTCTCCGCCGTCTTTTACCGAAAGAACCTCGGGTAAGGAAATAAGCTTCGTAACGTTGAAATCGGAAGCAAATCCGTAACGCTCCGCAACGTCATTAGCCGCTCTTACAAACTCGTCGGCAAGCGCGTAATCTACGCTTACCTGTTTGCTCTTTTCGCTATTGTTCTCGTAATCGAAGTATACGTCTACGTTTCCTCTGCTAAGCTCGCTCTTAAGCGTCTTTCTTACGATATCCTCACAGCATGCGAAAATTTTGGGCATGTGCGGACTAACATCCAAAAATCTGTTATTTACGGTTTTTAGTTCTATGGTAAGTATTCGATCGTTTTTTTCAACCGAATATTTACCGTAACCTGTCATACTTTTCATAATTGCTCCGATGAAATTTCTTGAGGACCAAATTCCCTCACTACTATTTTAGCACGAATTTCTCAATATTACAAGTATTTGAGTGTATTTATATTTAATATTTTTAAAGTAATTTCAAAAATTCCTGCTCGTTTATTGTTTTTATGCCTAATTTTTCCGCTTTTGCCTTTTTACTGCCGGCATCTTCTCCCACAATTACAAGATCGGTAAGCTTTGTAACGGACGAGGTTACCTCTCCTCCGCGCGCCTCTATCTCCTTGGCTGCAACCGTGCGTGAAAATGCGGACAGAGTGCCGGTAAGCACGACCTTAAGCCCGGAAAATACGCCTTCGGATTTTTGCTTTTCTTCCATTTGAGGATTTATTCCCAAGCTCTTAAACTCCTCAATTCTGTCCTTATGGCGCGCAAAATAACTGACAATACAATCCGCCATAACGTCGCCTACTTCGTCAATAGTAACAAGCTCTTCCTTTGTTGCGACGGAAAGCGCGTCGATATTTCTGAATCTTTCGGCAAGATCTTTAGCTGCTTTTTTACCTACGTTTTCTATGCCGAGCGCATTGATAAACGCAGGGAGCGAAGTGCTCTTGCTCTTTTCTACGGACGCAATGAAATTCTCCGTTTTTTTATCCTTAAACCCTTCCAGTTTTCCTATTTGCTCACGCGTAAGCTTGTACAGATCGGTGGGCTCTTTTACTCCGAACGCGTTTACTATCTGAGTTACGGTGGACTCGGAAATTCCTCTTATATCCATACAGTCCTTGCTACAGAAATGCTCGAGCCTACCAATAATCTGAGGCAGACAGTTTTCTTCGTTGGGGCAGAAGATATGCGCTCCGTCCTCGTAAAGCTCGCTACCGCACGAAGGACAGCGCGTAGGCGGTAAAATCTGTTTACTATCCTCAAAATCCTCCGCCACTCCCAATATTTCGGGAATAACGTCGTTGCTTCTGCGTATGAACACGTTAGAACCGATTTTGACTTTTTTGCGCAAAATATCGCCGTAATTATTAAGCGTTGCGCGTTTTACCGTGACTCCACACAATTCTACCGCTTCCAGTATTGCAAGGGGGGTAAGCTTTCCTGTTCTGCCCACGTTCCACTCCACGTCCAAAAGCTTGGTGGACGTTTCTTCCGCTTCAAACTTGTATGCCATTGCCCAACGTGGAAATTTTTCGGTATATCCAAGCTCTTCGCGCAGTGCAACCGAGTTCACCTTAATAACCATACCGTCGATAAGAAAATCGAGTGACTGTCTGTCCACTTTTGAAATATACGATATCACTTCTTCCATATCGGACGACTTGAATAAGGTTTCCGTCTTGAAGCGGTTGTCTTTTAAGAACTTTATATTTTCTTCCTGAGAAGGAACGTATCCGTCCTCAAGATAATTAACGTTGTAAAAAATCACGTCAAGGTTACGGGATGCGGTTACCTTGGGATCGAGATTACGTATAGCTCCGGCTACGCCGTTTCTTGCGTTTTTAAGAGGCTCTGTCGCCGTTTCGTTGTATTTATTGAAAGCAGAAAGACGCATTATTCCTTCACCTTGAACTTCAACGACACCGTTGTACGGTATTCGGGTAGGAATGGATTTTACGGTAAGAACCTGCGCGGTCACGTCTTCGCCCACCTCTCCGTTGCCTCGGGTAGCGGCACACTTAAGAAGTCCTCCTTCGTAAGTAAGACACAAAGTAAGACCGTCAAGCTTGTACTCTACCGTATATTCTATATCAGCTTTCAACTGTCTGAGCTTTGCATCCCAAGCCCTTAGCTCTTCAAACGAATTGCACTTATCAAGACTGTAAAGCTTGTTGATATGCACGTGCGGAGTGAAAGCCTTTATCGGATCGCCACCTATTTTTTTTGTGGGCGAATCGGGGAGAACGGTTCCGCTCTCCTTTTCCAACGCAAGAAGTTCGTTGTAAAGCGCGTCGTACTGAACGTCGGAAACCGTCGGCTCGTCGAGCACGTAATATTGATATGCGTACTTGTTAAGAAGATCAACAAGTTCTCTCATTCTTTCCATGAGTTTTTCTCCTTTTACATCCGTTTAGTTCTTTATGATCTTTACCGCGTGTTTTGTTTTACGTATTTTATATAAGCTCTAAAGGTGCGTAATTAAGCATAAGCATAAGCTCGCACGTTGCAAATTTTACCTTAACGCAAACCTCGCCTGTTTTTACTACTTTGGTAATTACACCCTCGCCAAATTTTGTGTGACGGACTCTTGCCCCTTCAACAAACTTGCTAACGTCTTTTCTGCCCGTTTTTGCAACGGTTTTTTGTGGAATCTTTAGCTTGGGGGAGGTGGAATAGCCACTATCATACGAGGGAACTTCGTCTGCGTTGTAAGCGGAATTGTAAGAAGTTTTGGAATAGCTACGCTCGTATCTTTCTTTTCCGTAAGAATTGTAAAAAGAAGATTTTTCCTCCTGCTTCTTTTGCTGATCAAATCCCATTTCAGGTAAAAATCTGCTCGGCATACAATACTCGGTAGAGCCGAACTTGAAACGCGTTTTGGCGCGCGTTACGTACAGTCTTTCTCTTGCTCGCGTTATTGCAACGTACAAAAGTCGGCGTTCTTCTTCGAGCTTGTCGTTTTCGTCGACCGACCTTGACGAAGGGAAAATTCCCTCGTCCATTCCCACCAAAAACACAACCTTAAACTCCAAGCCCTTTGCGCTGTGTATGGTTGCAAGCGTTACGTAATCGGACTCCTCGTCCATCTCATCCGTATCGGAATACAGGGATACGTTTTGCAGATAATCGGACAAATTGGCATCCGGATTGTCTTTTTCAAACTCCTCCATACTGTGAACGAGTTCCTTAATATTCATGCGGTGTTCCGCATTTTCTTCGGTATCCTCTTCATACACTGCCTTAATTCCCGCTACTTTACAAGTATACTTTGTAAGCATGGAAGGCTTGAGATTTTGCTCTACTGCGTTTAAAAGGCACTTAAGCACGGTTGCAAGCGGTGTTATCTTTTTAATTACAGAATTGGGTAAATCTTGATTTTGCTCGATATTTACAATCACGTCGAAAAGCGAAAGATTTTCCACTCTTGCGTAATTTATTGTTTGAGCAAGCGTCGCATCGCCTATTCCGCGTTTTGGAAAGTTTGCAATCCTCAGTAAGCTCTCTTCGTCTTCGTGATTATTCAGAAGCTTAAGATACGCGAGAACATCTTTAATCTCCTTTCTGTCAAAGAACTTAAAACCGCCGAAGATCTTATGTGCAACTCCGTACTGAATAAACTTTTCTTCGAACGTTCTCGTAAGCGCGTTGATGCGCATGAGCAATGCAAAATCGGACTTTTTATAGCCATAATTTGTCATAAGCGAACTCATTACGGTAATTACGTACTGAGCTTCGTCCTTGTCCGAGCCTGCGCAGTAAAATACAACGTTACTACCTTCCTCGTTTTCCGTCCAAAGATTTTTATCAAGACGTTGCGTATTATTTTTTATGACCTTGTTGGCAAGCGCGATAATGCGCTTTGTGGAACGGTAGTTTTGCTGAAGCTTATACGTTGTCGCTCCCTCAAAATCACGCTGAAATGCAAACAGATTTTTGTAGTTTGCGCCTCGCCAACCATATATAGACTGATCCTCGTCGCCTACCGCAAAGATATTTCCCCACTTTGACGCAAGCAGTTTTACTATTTCGTACTGAACGGTATTGGTATCCTGAAACTCGTCGATGTGGATATAGCGGAACTTGTCGGCATAGTATTCCCTAACCTCCGCATCTTCGGACAAAAGCTTGTACGCAAAGTTAAGTAAGTCGTCGTAATCGAGCGCATTGTTACGCTTTAGCGCCTTATTATATTCGTCGTAAACCTCGGTTATTATACCTGCGCCGTGTTTAAAGGAATTGATTTGTCCGTAAACCTCGGGAGAAACGTTTTCGGTTTTTGCATCCGATATTGCATCCGCGATTTCGGAAGAGGAAAGTCCGTCGTCCTCGTTTATGCCTTTTTCCTTGAGTATTTTTTTGATAAGCGAATTTTTTTCCTGCTCTGCATATATGGTAAAATTACTCTTATATCCGATTTTATCTATATACTTTCTCAAAATTCTTACGCAAAGCGCGTGAAAGGTAAAAACCCAAAGCGAATTATCACAGCCCATTTTCTCCAATCGCTCTTTCATTTCGTTTGCCGCTTTGTTTGTAAAGGTAAGCGCAAGAATATTGTAAGGCTTTACGTCAAGGTCGTTTATAATATGATAGATACGGTGCGTAAGCAAACGTGTTTTTCCGCTACCTGCACCTGCCGTAACCAAAATAGCTCCCTCAGTATTTAACACGGGGATCATTTGTTCTTTATTAAGTTGAGTAAGATCTATTTTCATATAGCGATTTCCTTGCCGTTTGTTTTATCTCTGTTTTTACAAAAAACAGGACGAACGCCTTATTTTTGAGCCTCGTCCTATTATTGTATCAAATTGTGAGATTTTAGTCAACAGGTTTTTATCTTTTCAAGCCTATATCTCTCCTTCATTTCACAGTATTTTTTGGAAAGATACAGCACGTATTTCTGTTTTGCCATAGCATCCATATTGTCGTACGCTTCACTGTCGATAAGTCTACCTATAGGGTTTTGGGGATCGTCGTCCTCGTCAAGCATTTTACACACCTTCAGATAAAGCTCCTCTTCTTCCTTTGCCTGTACGCTGTTAAGCGAAATAAGATTGTCACGGTTGAACTTCTGCCGTCTTACCTCGTCTGCCACCGCTATTGCCTGAGCGGTGTTTCCGTTAAGCATAATCAAATCGTCACGTTCCCTTAAAAGGTTTTGCCAATATCCCATCTTAAGTCTTTGCTTTGCAAGCATTGCGCGCTTTTTTAGTTCGCTGTATTCTTTCATCTTTTTTACTCCTTTCTCTTTTTTTGTCGATTATAACATATAAAGTGAAAGGTTGCATACAAATCGCAATATTCGACAGTTTTCGATAATACTTCCTAAAAAACCAATTTGTTTTTTACATCAGCCTTTATCGGAGCGAAAACAAATTCTTTGCGTTATCGTAAAATATTGCATTTATTTCCGTCTGAGTAAGATCTGATAGCATAAAGGCGAGCTTGTGCGCAATAAGGCTTTCGGCGATAAGATGAGCTGGCTTGCAATTAGGCGGAAGATTATCTCCCGTTATCCAGCAAAATCCCGAACCCATACCGATTGGTTTACCGATATTAAGACATATTGGATAATCAGTTCCCCATACTACACGCTTACCTTTAGTCTTTTTTAGACACGCAATAACTGATGGACTTTCGCATATTGCGGCTGTATCAAACCATATATTTTCATTGTCTGCAATCTTGTCTGCAGAACGTACAACGGTGTGCGGGGCAAACGATCTTCCGCAATGCGCAAGCACTAATTTTGCATCCGGATATTTTTCCGTCATACGGTTTACGTACGTGATATTCTCACTATCCAAAATAGCGTTAATACGCATTACGTGTAAAATTATCGGAAGCTTTTTTTCATTTGCAACGACCCATGCACTTTCGGGCAAAAAATCCGATATTACACAGGTTTCAGGATCGGGGTTCGGTGCGGAATAATGATAACACTTAAGAGCCTTTATTCCGTTATTTGTCACTAAATCTCCGATACGTTGTTCGCTATCCGTAACATGAACATACACGCTTCCTATGTTTTTATTGTCGTTTTTAAGTATATTTATAAGGTATGCGTTGGCTTTATCCACAACGGTTTTATCACTCTTGATTTTTATATCGGGCATAGGAATCATATTTATCTCAAAGTCACAGCCCGGAAAATAATCCGACATATCCGCCGTATAGGTTTCGTGATTTACGCACTCTCTGTAAAACACACCGCTTCCGCAAGCAGTGGGGAGTCCTGCTCCGTTATAAACGTGAGCGTGAGCATCGAATATTTTGCTTGGAAGCATATCCTTATAAATCTCGATAAGTTTATAGTCTTCTTCGGTCAATATCATATTTTTTCTCCAATGTATATACGTCACGCTCAGAGCGTGACGTATAAGTTTTATCGTTTTATTTTACACCAAGTTCTGCAAAAGTCGCCTCAACAGCAGTTTTGTCGGTTTCTATAGAAACGTCCTTAAATCTTATTCTCGTATACTGATAAGACGTTGCAAGAGTAAGACCGAACACACATTCGCCCGTTGCGGACTCGCCCTCTTTGAAGTTGTATTCGTATGCAAATACAAACTCTCCGTTCTTTTCAAAATACATATACCAGGTGTTATTGAGATATATGCAAAGGAATGATTGCTCAGTTCCGTATTCTGAAAGATTTTTGGGAAGAACGTTACTTACGGGCTGTTTCGTACAGGTTGCCCAACTTCCGTTCACGTCCGTTCTTACCCTCGCGCTCGTTCCGTGATAGCCAACGCTTGACGCAACCGTTCCGTTTCCAAAGTATACGCTTACGGTAGCATCCTGTTCGTACTTTGCCCCTGCAGGAAGATCGGCAGGATTAAGGAAACACTCGGAGGTAAATCTGATAACGGCACAGTCAGACGATACGCCTGTAAACATTACCGTTCCCAAAGCTCCCACGTCTTTACAGCTTGCAATCGTTCCTGCGTTGTTGATATAATAGCCCGAAGTATTGGACGAATACGTGTTACCGTTTACGGTTGCCTTGCCACCAATTGTTTTTCCGATAATAGATACGTCGAAAGTTGTAGCTGCGCTCACGCTTAAGGTATAAGTTTCGCATCCTAAGCCGTTGCCGAATACATACACTGTGTACTTGTCGGCAGGAAGATTTACGGTGTAGGATAAATTCGCTTTAAGCTCTCTTACGTATCCGCTTTCGCCCACAAACCTCAACGTTACGTCGGACGCAAGGTTACCGTCCTTAGTAAGACTTCCCGTTACCTTGTACACCGTGGCAACCGTATTAGCACTCACTGTAACGACAGCATCCTTATTGTCCGTATATTCCATAACAAGCTTTCCGTTCTCCATAAGCGAAGTCTTATCCTCTCCGTTTACGGTAACAGCCTTTACGGTTAATTTATCCGCAGTAACAATCGGAGAAACAGCCATATAAAGTTTATCCGTATATATAAAGCTTACGTTGGGATCAATTCCGTAGTGAGAATACGTCGTTATATAATATATATCCTTTGTCGCGGTATTTATTTTGTTTTTATCGGTATTGTAATCAATGCCGGCAAACTCGGTTACCGCTCCCTCGCTGTAAAGTCCAACCTCGACGTTTCCGCTGATTGAACGCTCGGCATAAACGAACTTGCCGTTTACGAATATACAGAGCATTGATGCATTTTTTACAAGCTTAAAAGACGTTGTATTAGTATAACTGTCGCCAAAAGCTCCGTTATCATCGTATATTTTACTCTTAATTCCGTTTTCCATCGAATAGAGAACTATTCTGCTGAGCTTTCCTTTATTCATATACGACGTATCAAGCAAATATGCTTTTTCTATACTGCGGTTTTTAAGTACGTAACCTGCATAAGAATTTGCTTTTGCCGTAGCCGTAACGGTTGACGTCAATTGTAACAAGCTATCATTTTTTCCGTTAAGGAAGATTACGCTTCTCTCGTTACCTACCGATGTTGCTTTAGTTGTTTTTTCGGTTTTCCATTCGCCTTTAACACCACTCGTACCGTTTGTTCCGAAAGCCGACGTATACGGTGAAACGTAACCGTTTCCGTTAAAACCGACCAAAGTATCCGTATCGGTAATATCTGAATTACAAATATTGTAATAAGCCGGGGAAACCTCGTTTGAGGAAAGAGGACGGTAGTAAGTAAGGGTAAGGTATGCCTTGTCGGTTTTGGTTATTCCGTACATCGAATACGGGAAGAACGCCTCTACTGTAAAGCTATGATCCGTTACCGTATTTATCGCACCGCTAAAGCTCATGCTTGCCGTAATGGGATAGGATGATTTTACCTGATATGGGGATATATTTACACTTCTTAACGAGGACGTCTTAGTTCCGTTATTTACAAGCACACCCATGTTAAGGTACGTATTTTTGTACCAGCGACCCATTCCTTCAAACTTAGGATCGTGACCGCCTCCGCCCATATGGAACAGGTATTTATCGTAAACTGTTGCGGTAACATATACGCCATCCTCGCCCGGTATTGCGGTTGCTTTTGCGAAAAATTCGCCGTTATCGAACAAGTACCAGTTCTTATCTTTCCACTCCTTGTCGTTTGCAATGCCGTCTACGATATAATTGCTTTCAGTATCGTTTGCGGAACGGAATTCAAAGTCTTTCTTTTCTTTTCCGTCCGCTCTGCCAAGAACTACGATATCTCCGATTCGGATCACATTGTTTGCGGTATTGTATTTATCCTTGCCGTTTACCGCAATCTCAATCTTCTTTACTTTAACCTCTTCAAAGTCGGCAACTATGCTTCCTCCGTATCTCATTACCTTTTTGAGCGTATTGCAATTATCAACGTTTTGAGTAAGGTTATTGAACGTAATTATCTTGCCGTCTGCAAGGGTAAGAGTGAGCGAGCTGAGTTTTTTGAGCGCGTAATTATACTGCGCTGAGTTGTATACCATTACCGAACGAATGGAACGAGCTGTGGGGAAAGTTAAGCTGATAACGTCCTCTCCCTCCGTCTGATACTCCCAATCCTTATATACAGTATGGGTTACGTACAGTCCGTCCTTTAGGTACTGCATTCCGGTTGCATTGGGATTTGTATAACTGATTATTGCCTCGTCGGTAATATTTTCATATCCGCTTACAACCTCGGGAAGGGGCTGAACCGAATAAGTAGGTCCGTTGCCGTAAAGCACGGGAAGAGGCGTTGTTCCGCTTGCGCTGTCAAGATCTCCATAAGTAATAGAGGGAGAGGTTATTATCTTCACTCTGTCTACGGATATGCATCTACCCATAAAGCTTCCGTTTTGATTGTAATTGTTTATGGGGTTGGGGAAGGAGTGATATACGGCAAATATCTCGTCGCCTGCCTTTACAAAGCTATGATGTCCCGTTCCTGCCATATAGTCTATGGATGCGGAATAGTCCTTACTCATCGTGTAATCGATATTTCCGTTACCGGAGCCTGCACTATTCATATTAACTATACCTACAACTGTAAAGCCCTTATTAGGATCGAGCTTGGTAAAAGGTCCGAAAGGCGAGGTAGATACTGCCTGACAAATGGAATATCCTCTGTTTCCGTATCCGTAAGGCGAATACGTGAGATAGTAAAGCCATTGCTTGTTTACCTCGTCGTAATGAGCGATAGTGAACGCGCCTTCGTTTACTCCTCCGCCGTTGACGTTTCCATCAAAAGCATATCGGGTAACCTTGTCTTTGGTGCTTGCGTTAGTTCCGTAATTTATTCCCGAGTTTACGTACGTCTTAAAGTCGAGAGCTTTTACGGAATATCCAGGAATGGACACGACGTGCATCGTTGAGTAGTCGGGGGTTATGTAATCCTTCATCTTTACAACCCAGATAACGTTACCCGACGATACCGAGCTTACGTGCTGAGAGAAGTAGCAGTACATATCACCCGTTGCAGGATCTACAAACGGAGAAATATCGATTGCAGGCCAGAAGTCTGCATTTTTTCCTGCCGATTTGTATGCTGCAGCAATCTCGGGATTGTAACGATAGAAATTGAACGCAGGAGTATTTCTGGTTACTGCATTTCCGTTCTTGTTTACCTTTGTAGTATTGTCGCCGTAGAACTGATAGTAGTTGTTCGTATCTACCATCGTATAAGGTCCGTACGGACAGTCTGATACACCTATTCCTATATATAATCTATCCCAGTCCGTTCCTGTTTTAGAGGTATATTCGGTGTTAGCGTTACCAACTTTACTTTGAGCACTAAAATAGATGTAGTATCTGTTTTTCTTTACGCCGTCAACTTCGATAGTTTCTTGCAAAAGCTCAGGCGCCCAATAATGCCCCATAGACCAATCCTTAGTGGGATCTACGGCAAGTGCGTACCCTCCGTTTGTTCCACATTGCTCCCAATCAATAAGATTTTTACTTCTATATATGGGATATGCGCCGTAAGTTTTTGTTGTATTATGCCCTTCAAACCCGGTTACCGCCATATAGAACCAACCACCGTAAACGGGGTCGTCCTCTACTGATACGTAGATTGCGCCGGGGTCTGCGCCGGACAAATCCTGATCGTTTCTATAATACAGCGAGGTGTCGTAGTTGTGTTCGCCCATTGTTCCGTCGCTGAATTTTATTCCGTTATTTTCTCCGGTTTCAAATACTGCCTTTACGCAAACGGTCGTATCTTTAATTAAGTAAGACAACGTGTAATCGTTCCAAGCTGTATAAGTAGCTTCACAGTCGATATTGTTAACGCTCAAAGATTTAAGGTACTTGCCCTCGTCGGGAGTAAGACGGAAGGTAATGGTTTTTCCAAGCTTGGCAAGATCTGCATCGTACGAGATTGATCCGCCGTCAATATTTGCTTCTATCTGCGCTTCTACAATACCGAGTACGTCTTCCGTATTTACGGAATAAGATATATCGCTAATCTCTACAGTAGAATGAGTAAATGCACTTGCATTTGTGGATGCAATGAAAGCAAAATAGCACTCTCCGCTAATAAGCGTGTTGGAATACGAACCCGAAAGTCTGTAAGTTCCGTCCTCACACAAAACGTAATAAGACACAGTAGCGCCCTGCTTTACAAACGCAAAGTAATATTTTTCTCCAATATTGTGAATATTGTAATATTCGGATGCTGATCCGTAAGGAACGTTTGACCAGCTTCCGTTAAGAAGATATCTGGATTTATTGCCTACTATATGCGTGTACAACGTATTTGACGTTGTCGCATTCTTAAGATAAATACCTATTCCCGGATCTGTTTCGTACTTCTCAATCGATGTGTCGGTTATATTTTTTACGCTGAAGAATACTACGCCGTCCTCTGCAAGCATACCGTTAAGGTACAGCGGAGTTCCGTTAAACTTGATTGTCGTGGTAATCTTTTCGCTTTTAGACTGTTCGTCGTACACTATATCCACCACCGAAAGCGCGCTCTCGGAGCTTACGCCTACCGTTCTTTCTCTTACAATAAGAGTTTCTACGGTTGCAAACGGTTTGTCGGGAGTAATAGATACGGGGTTACTGTAATGAGTATCGGTGTCCGCTTTGAATATATACGTATTGCGAGGAGCGGTATAAGTATACTTTCCGTCGTTATCGGTAACGAGAACATCGTCGCCTACTCTTACGTTTATTCCTTTAGCTCTTACGCCGTCCTCATACTCTGCATAGCCCGTAAATTTAACCGCAGTAAAATCAAACGTTGCATGCACCTTGATATCGGAGGTTATATTACTGATAACCGCCGTATTATCCGTTATGGCAAGAGGCTGACCGTCTACCGTTGCGCTTACCACCTCGTAGCCACTGCTCGGAACGAACGTAACCGTTATCGGCTCGAACTGAGATGGGTTTGCGTTATCTATTCTTATATAACCGTTTTCGCAATCAAGCGCAGTTACGGTATATCTTATTGCCGTAAATCCGCATATTATCTGAGTATCCTCGGTTGCAATGAAAACGTATTTACCGTCGGTTATGGTTTTAGGAACGCCGTTTACCGTAAGTACGGTAGGTCTGTATCCCGGCTTGGGAGAAACCGTTACCGTTACCTCGTCGCCGTAAACAAAACTGTCGGCGGAAAGAATTACGCTTCCGTTAGCCGATGACGAAGCCGTCACGGTAAGAGAAATCTGCTCGTATTCGCACTTAATATCCGCATCTTCGTAAATTTTGAAAGTATACTGATTATTAATAACGGAAGCCGTCACGTTTTTATCGTTTACCGTAAGCTCTTTGATTCGGTAGCCGATTTTGGGAATCATCGTAAGGGTTACGTTTGTTCCCCATTCTCCCG
This sequence comes from Clostridia bacterium, assembly GCA_017623455.1. Classification (GTDB taxonomy): domain Bacteria; phylum Bacillota; class Clostridia; order Christensenellales; family Pumilibacteraceae; genus RUG12826. The sequence goes on from JAGAPA010000001.1 coordinate 33,950, forward strand.
TTCCTTTGGGTGTTATGCTTCCATTTTCGGGTTTGTTTACGGATATGTTATACTTTATAACCGCATAGTAAACCGACACGGAAAGATTAGACGAAACGTTTTCTACCGTAAACGAGTTTCCGTCAAGCGTTTCCGTTACGTTTGTTTTATTTACCATTACGCCAATTATTTCATAACCTTGCTTTACGGCAACAGTAAAATCAACGGTACTGCCTTCTTTTACGTCCGTACCCTTCATTTCATCCGCCGTCCAGCTAAGCTGACCATGCTTGTTTGGACTTGTATCGGTTATTTTGTAATACACGTCCTGAGGCGTGGGTGATGGCACTTCGTCATCAGGCGGAGCAACACAACCTACAACCGCCAAACTTAATACTGCTATAAGAATGCATAAAATCATGCTTGACAAAACTTTTACCGTTTTTCTCATAACATTCCTCCTGTCTTAAAAAAAGCTTTTTTTAAGTATACCACAAATAATATCATTGTAGCAACAAAAAAATGAGGAAATAATTGCTTTTTTAATCGCAATTTTTTCCAATTACGCTATCTATGCCATAATTATAAATTTTTTTATGCAAAAAAAAATCCAACCGCATTATTTTTGCGATTGGATTTCTTTGTTGAGCTTTTTGTGGCGCAAGGATTAGTTCTTAATACGCTTTCTTGCAGCTTCTGCTTTCTTCTTTCTACGAACAGAAGGCTTCTCGTACTGTTCCTTACGACGAAGGTCTCCCATAATGTTGTCTTTCTGACACTTTCTCTTAAAACGCTTAAGTGCGTTCTCCAAGGATTCGTTATCACCGACTCTTATGCTGGACATTGCTTACACCACCTTTGTTTTTGATTTCCTAAGTATTATAATGTTTTTATAGCAGATTGTCAACTGATTTTAACGTTAAAGTTTGGGAAAATCCATTTTTTGTCCGCCCAAAACGTGAATATGGAGGTGTGGAACGGTCTGACCGGGGTCGTCACCCTGATTTACGCACAGTCTATATCCGCCCTCTAAGCCCAGAGATGGAGCAAGGTCCGCTATCTTTTTAAGCATTCTGCCCACCATCTTACTATCCTCTTCGGTCATATCCGCAAGATATTTGAAGTGCTTTTTGGGGATTGCAAGATAATGCTTAATGGCTTTGGGATCGATGTCGTTGATGATAAACATCTCGTCGTCCTCGTACACCTTTGGTGAAGGAATTATTCCTGCGTTGATTTTACAAAAGATACAATCGTTCATACTGTTTCTCCTTTTACACCCTCGCCGTAAATTTCGGTAAGCTTGTGCTTAAGACAGCTTCCGATAGGCGCGAGAGAATATACTTTGATAAAATTGTCGGTATAGCCGACGTTGTAATCGCCTTCCTTTTCCTCTATAAAAACTTCGTGGATTGCGCCCGTTTGTGAGGAAAGGAAATCGTTTTTCATATTTTCAGAAAGCTGAATAAGGCGGTTTGCGCGCTCCACTCTTATCGCTTTGTCTACCTGTTGCATTTTGCTTGCTTTTGTTCCTGCACGCTCTGAATAAGGGAACACGTGCATGTGTAAAAATTTTGCTTTCGAGCAGGTTTCTACCGTTTGTAAAAACTCTTCCTCACTCTCTTCGGGAAAGCCTGCAATTACGTCGGTCGTTATTCCTGCGTCGGGATAATATTTACGGATAAGCCCTACTATTTGCAAAAACTGTTCGCTCGTATAACGCCTGTTCATCTTCTTTAGTACGCTATCGCATCCGCTTTGCATGGATAGGTGGAACGATCCGCAAAAACCGCTATCTTTCATAGCTTGCAACATTTCATCGTTTATGACCGTGCACTCTAAAGATCCGAATCTTTTACGCATGGGAATATCCGCAAGGCGACGAATCAGATCGATAACGTTAAGCCCAATATCCTTGCCGTATGCCGATACATTTATGCCCGTTATTACAAGCTCGCGAGTTTTTCCAATAAGACTGCTTGCCTCGTCGTATATACTGTCCAAACTCCTACTTCTGCTTCTACCCCTAAGGTATGGAATAATGCAGTAAGAGCAAAAATTATTACAGCCGTCCTGAACTTTTATATATGCTCTGCTGTTTGTGAGCGAGGGAGAAAAATCGTCCTCATAGACGGTTGGAAGCGGTGCAATTTCTACGGTTTTGTCGCATTTTCCAGATAACGTATCGAGGATTTTTGTTACAAACTCCATTTTGTCGGCAACTCCGCCAACAAGAATTACGCCGTCTTTTTCCTCAAAAGGTTTGCTGTTGTTTTGCGAAGAACAACCCAAAACGTACACTTTTGCGTCCTTGTTAAGCTTTTTTACTCTTGCTACCGCCTGACGGGATTTCTTGTCCGCTTCGCTTGTAACCGAGCAGGTATTGATTACGTATGCGTCGGCATACTCCAATCTATCGGTTGCTTCAAAGCCGTGCTCGATAAATTTTTTTACCATGCTCTGACCTTCGTACTGATTGACTCTACACCCGAGCGAAAACACTACGAATTTCATTGCTTTATTCTCCATTCGCCCATTTCGTACATAACGGCGGAAAGCACTGCAACCGAGGCGGTTTCCGCGCGCATAATACGACTGCCAAGGGACACGGACGTTGCGCTTTTTTCCTCAATTCTCTCCGCTTCTTCCTGCTTAAAGCCACCCTCGCTTCCCACGATTATTGCTATTTTATTGCCAAGATTGCCTTTTCTTAAAAACGTTTTAAGATCGGTTTCCTTTGCGTTTTCGTAGGGGAAAACAATGGTATCATAGCTGTTAAGCTCGTTTATAAGCGTATCGAAAGTAATAACTTCGCAAATATCGGGAATTATTCCTCTTCCGCATTGCTTGGAGGCTTCCTCCGCTATTTTTTTTAGCCTGTCCACCCTTACGGCGGTTGGTCTGCACTCGCAGTTTTGCGACACGAACGGACGGATCGCGTTTACGCCAAGCTCCGTGCATTTCTGAACGACAAACTCCATTTTATCGCCCTTAAGTATTGCAGGGTATAACGTTACGTCTATCTCGGGCTCGGTTGTAACGGGTGTGTACGAACCTACCGAAAGCACCGTTTCGTTTTTTGTAATGCGGATGATTTCGCACTCGTAGTCGATCTTGTCACAGCACAAAATCACTTTATCGCCCACACGTGAGCGCATTGCATATGC
>JAGAPA010000002.1 GCA_017623455.1 Clostridia bacterium
TCGTCATAGCTAAGCATATCGGCATAATTATGTTCCAAAAGCAAGTTGCCCATCTCGGTTATCCGATGTCCGCACTCGCACTCGTACACCTTATAGCCGTACTCTTCAAAGGTGGGAGCTACTTCTGTCTTAAAAACGTGGTTATGCTCCGCCTCACCTTTTTTCAAGCTCTCGTATCCTGCATCCGTACACGCGTACCAATGCGAGGTTTCGTCATAGCTAAGTATATCGGCATAATTATGTTCCAAAAGCAAGTTGCCCATCTCGGTTATCCGATGTCCGCACTCGCACTCGTACACCTTATAGCCGTACTCTTCAAAGGTGGGAGCTACTTCCGTCTTAAACACGTGGTTATGCTCCGCTTCGTCCTGTCGCTCCGTTACGTGAACGCAAGATGCTTCATGCCAATGTTTTGTATCGTCATAAGACCAATCCTTACTGAACTTATGACTGTGAGCTTCGCTACACCCCACAAGCAGAAAAGTTAGTGCAAAAAATAAAGAAAAGAAAAATATCGTTTTTCGCATAATTTACCCCGTTAAAAAAATTTATCGTTTTAACAAATAAATATTCAAACTGTTTTTTTTATTGCAAAAGGAACGGAAAAAATTTCCGTTCCTTTTGCTTAAAGAAGAGAATTTAGGGAATTAGTCAAAATTAATCCTCAGCGCACCCGTGAGGCGCAATACCTCCGTTTGTTTGAGGCGATTCGTTATTATCACCCATTCCGTCTTGCGGTGGTTGATGATTACCGTTTTCGGGCATGGACTGATTTTCGTCGTGATTCTTATTGTCGTGAGAAGGATTTTCACCTCCGCCTTCAAAAGGAGGATATTCAGACCCACCTGCTAACTCAAGCTCGGTTATCTCGCCCGTTTTGCAATCCATCTCAAAAAATCTGTACTCGGTTGTGCTAATTTTTATCGTAATAAGATAATTAATCTGCAACGCATTTCCGCAAAAAGTGGGATGAGCGACTACTCTGATATTCTCGATATCACTGTGCGTTACATTAAGGTAAGTAAGAAGCAAATCTACTGCTTCATCCTTATTTATATATCCGTGAACATTGCCGGACACTATGTCGTTCTTGTTGTTTTTATCGGAAGAAGAATAGATATGGTTGAGATCTTTTATACTCATACCAGCAAGGTCGTCAATCCGACTCTCCTCAAACTCGTCTATTTCCTTAAGTTTATCTACAAGATGCATTTTTCCAACGGATACGCCCTGTTCTTCCGCTCTTTTTTTCAAGTCCTCGTCAACGTCCAAGCTTTGAGCAAAAATGGAACAGTCAAGATTGCTGTTTTCAAACACCTTATTTATCTTTTCGGTAACGTATGAAAGCAAACCGCTTTCGTTTTCGTTATGCTTTGTATCAATGCTTACCAGTATAGAATTTGAATCCTCGGACAGATATCCGTGAATATACATAGCCCCCACTACTGCGTTAAGAGCCGTGTTCAACTCCACGTTCTTCAGCTCCAACCCATGCAAAATATCAGACGCATCTTCGTTGCCTGCCTTAACGGATAAAACCTTGTTGTCCACGTCCAACGTTATCTCCACGCTTGGATTGACGTCTAAGTACAGCAAAGTTTCGGCTTGTACTGTTGAAACAGGTTCCGGCATAAAAAATCCCATAAGCGTGCCACCGATAAAGAAAACAAGACACAAAAAAGCAACAACAGCTCGCTTAAGCCACACGTTAGGCTTTTTTTCTTCAACGACCGGCTCTTCCTGCATAGTATCAGCGCACGAAGCAATAACTTTTGCCTTTATATCGGGGGTAATTTTTGCAAACTCATCTTGTATTTGATTTTTCAGATTACCGTCCTTCATTCAAACCTCCTGTAATATTTTTACCGACCAACAACTACCCAATTTAACTCATATTACTCGAATTACAATGTCGGGTTAAGCGTCACGCAAGAAAACCTTATAGACACCGCGTTCTCAATCTTCCCTCAAAGCCAATTACTTCCTGCAACCGAATTACCATGTCGGATTAAACGTCACGTTTAAGTTTTTTTAGAGCTCGATTATACTTGGATAAAACCGTGGATAGCGGTTTGCCGAGAATTTTTGCTATTTCTCTATGCTTCAGCCCTACAACCAAATGCAAAACGATTATCTCGCGATCCTCATCGCCCAAGGTAGAAATCAGATTACGCACAAACACACTGTCCACAATCTCTGCCTCGCTTTTGCAATCATGGTTTTCAGAATATACGGCATCGTTAAGAGCCGTTGTGCGCGATGAAAGCTGAAAAAATCTCCTTATCAAATTAATTTCTATGGTTATTATCCACGCCATAGGCTTTCCGCTTGGATTGTACTGTTTTGCATGCTTAAAAACACGCACGAAAGTTTCTTGCATAATATCTTCGGCATCGGTCTTATTCTTAATTTTTGACAACGCAAAAGCATAGACGTCGGTTTTTATCAGGTCGTAAAGTTCACCCACCGCATCCATATCTCCCTGAGCGATCTTAAGCAAAAGCTCCTCGGCTTTTTTGCTTTTATCCACCGCCCTTTCCTTATTCATTGTGCAAAACGCAAACACTGTAAAACCGGTCCTCCAACAGCGTTCTCTCTTATGCAAAAGGCTACAAATACGATCGCTTTGCAGTTCCTTTCATAATATAAACAACTAAGTGCTCTTTTTTATTGCAAAAAACTCATTTTTTTAGTTTGCGCAATAAATTACAAAAGGCTCGGTAAAACTTACCGCGCCTTTTGTAATTCGAGTCTTTATTATTCTTCTTTTTCAAAATTGGTCTTGTCCACACCACAAAGTAAACATTCAAAATCATCGGGAAGGTCGTCAATCTTAGTTCCGGGCGCAATATTCAACTCTTCACATCCCATCTCTTCGTCGTACTCCCATCCGCACACCTGACATACGAATTTTGCCATAATTTTTTCCTCCTTGTTTTATTTATATTATTTAGTTGCAAAGTTCTTGAGCAAGCAACTCTATTTGCTGTTTATTCTCGTTAGATAACGCGCTTAAAATCTTAATTTCCGTGGATACGTATGTGAGATTTTTGGATTTTTCGAGCATGGACTTCATAACTTTTGTAGCCATGGGCGCCCAGCTTCCGTTCTCGATAAACGCAACCGTTCTGTTCTGAAAATTACGCTCTGTAAGATGCGTGATAAATTCTCTCATAAAAGGGAAAATATCCGCATTGTACGTGGTAGTTGCAAGCACGATTTTGCCGTATCTGAACGCGTCTTCTACAGCCTCTGCCATATCGCAACGAGCAAGATCGCTAAGCGCAACTTTAACACCTTTTTTATTAAGCTCGTTTGCAAGAAGTTCTACCGCCTCTTTGGTGTGTCCGTATACGGACGTATACGCAATAGCCACACCATCGCTCTCCACACCGTAGCTTGACCAAGTATTATAAAGATTGATATAGTAGTCAAGGTTGTCGGCAAGCACGGGTCCGTGTAGCGGACATATTTTTTCTATCTTGCAAGAAGCGAGTTTTTTCAAAACAGCCTGAACCTGCGCGCCGTATTTACCCACTATTCCAAAGTAATACCGTCTTGCTTCGCACGCCCAGTCTTCGTCGACATCCGTCGCACCAAACTTTCCGAAAGCGTCTGCGGAAAAGAGAATCTTCTCTGTTGCATCGTAGGTAAACATAACCTCGGGCCAATGCACCATGGGTGCGGTGATAAACTTGAGCTCGCGTGTACCAAGCGAAAGAACGCCGTTTTCTCCAACCACCACTTGTCTATCTGCAAAGTCCGAGCCAAAAAAGTTCTTCATCATTGCAAAAGATTTTGCATTGGCCACGATTTTCGCAGACGGATATTTATTTGCAAACGTGGTGATATTTGCCGAGTGGTCGGGTTCCATGTGCTGAACTATAAGATAGTCGGGCGTTTTTCCCTCCAAAGCCTTTTCTATATTGCAAAGCCACTCATCGCCAAAATTCCTATCTACGCTATCGATTATTGCGATTTTCTCATCGATAACCGCATAAGAATTGTAAGCCATTCCGTTTTCGACAACGTACTGACCTTCAAACAAATCGATGTCCCTATCGTTTACACCTACGTATTTCACTGTTTCCGTTACGTTCATTGCTTTTTCTCCATTTTTTATTCGATAATATTATACCAAAACTTCCGCAAATTTACAAGCGGTTACACAAATTCCGAAAAAAAATTTTTACAAATTCCCTTCAAACCTCACAAAATTGCAAATCCCTATTGCATTTTTTTGCAACTTGTGGTATAATATGTGAAAAATCACAACAAGGAAATTTAATAATGGGCGCTTTTTTGGCTATGCTTAAACACATCGCGATATACGTCGCACTGACGCTACCGGGATATTTGCTCGTGAAAACGCACGTGCTTAAAACGGAGAGAACGGGAGTTCTGTCCAAGATTTTACTGTACATTGCTACACCATCTTTAATTGTTGTAAGCTTTGTAAAATACGTACCGTTCGACGTTCAGCACGTTCCGTTCATACTCTCGTGCGTAGCTGTAGGTATTATTTTTACACTGTTGCTTTACTTCGTTTCAAAACCTTTAGCCCGGTTTGAAAGCGGAAACAAACGCGGAATGCTGAGATTTTGTATGTGCTTTGGCTCACTCCTGTCCATTCCTCTTGCCGTCGCAATGTTTGGAGCAAGCGTTATTACAGGTACGGTAACTATCGTAAGCTCTGTTATGACTACGCTTATGTTCCCCTTTGGTTTTGCGCTAATTAAGGACGATATAAAAATGATAAACGCAAAGCATTTCTTTGTCAACCCTGCATTTATCGGTCTTGCTTTAGGCATATTTTTAAACTTGATACATATCCAAAACTTCTTTCCCGAAATCATTATTTACCCAAACGTTCTAAGCGGTCTTGTTACTCCCGTTTCCATGCTTATCCTTGGTATGAAATTGGGCGGAACAAAAATAAGCAGTCTTATAAAATCACCGCGAGTATACTATGTTTCCGCGATACGTATCGTACTTTTCCCGACAATTATAACGGCAATCCTTATCGGGCTTTCGTTTATCCCTGCGCTTTCAGCCATACTTTCCGATGAGTTTATTATAGGCACGTTTATTACGTTCGTTATGCCAACAGCCGGCTTTTCATCCACCTTTGCCGCACAGTTTAAGGGCGATATCCGCTCGTCAAATGCCTACCCCATCGCCTCAACGTATATGTCGCTTGTCACCCTCCCCATTTTGTATATGCTTCTTACGATTATACTTTCAGCAATATAAAAAAACGGCAACTAAAAAGCTTCCGCTAAAAGTCATTTCATTTTTGCGGAAGCTTTTTATGTTATTCAAAATCAACATTGTCGGCAAGAAATATCTCGTCGTCCAAAAACTCATTTACGGTCATATCAAATCCACGAGCCAACATATAAACCGTGCTGAGTGTTACCGTCTTATTTCTGCCATTCATAATACATGCCATACTACCGTGCAAAATTCCGGACTTTTGCTCCAGCCTGTACTGAGTCATACCTTTCTCTTTAAGTAGCTTACTGATCCTCTTTGCTACCGCCTCGCAAACATTCATACGTCAATTCTCCTGCGTAGTTATATCTACTTACAATTGTAGCAATCCCACACCGAAAATATACGTAGATAAATCTACATAACAGTTGCGTTTTTTGCATTTTAATGTTATGATATGTTGGTATAACTACATAAAGGGAGAATTAAACTGCGATAGTATCCTATATCCCCCAATTGAAAACGTACCGCTGCGCTTTTCTATCCTTAAAAGGAATTATTGGATGATAGACAATGCAGACTTTGTTATTGCTTACGTAAAGTATTCGATCGGTGGTGCATTCAAAACCCTCGAATATGCCAAAACTCAAAAAGTCTTATATTGCAATATAGCCAACGACAACTAAAATTATTGACAAAAACTTATCTTTAGACTATACTTATCCTGAAATATTTTAGGAGGAAATTATGGAACTTTTTTGCTTGGATAAAAATCTTGAATTATCATCGGCCCGTATTGACTGTTGTATAAAAAACGAAACACGCGTAAATGACGAGATTGTAAAGTATACCGTAAGCTTTGAAAATAAGGGCGAGGATTGCGAGGTTATACCTGTTGCTCAGATTGAAAGAAGTGGCAAGCTTAATTATTATATGATACCCTGCATGATTTATAACGGTAACGAATTCGGTAACGTTATCGAGCCTAAAAAAATGAGGCACGAGGGCAAACCCTGGATATTCCCGTCCGACCGCGTGGGACTTCCCGGATGCACAATTTCGGAAACACCGGACAAGTCGGTTGCATTTTTTTCGCACAATTTCGGCAACGAATGTTCTTGCTCCGTCTTTGACGAGGGCGAAAAAACGGTTCACCGCATCTACTTTTCACATATTGAATACCCCGTACGTTATAGCAAAAAATCTGTTTTTTCTGACCCTGTAATTAACACGGTTTTGCTAAAAACGAACGAAAAAGTCGAATACGTATGCTATAAATACGAATATAGTAAGACTAAGGATTACTACGGCTTTAACAAGCTTTTCGACTTTGCAAACCTGTCGTACGCAACGATTAGAAAGCCAAGATACAAAACTCAGGACGTAAAAGAATGGAACAAAGATATCCAAATAAAACTTAGGGAAGACAAGGATTTTGGAGTTTTGTTCAATATTGGATTTTTGCCCGACGGCGAGCATAAAACGGGCTCTGAAACATGCGAATGGAAATGGAGAAAAGGCACTAAGTACGAAGCAGGCTGGTGCGGACAAAACCTCTCGATTGCCGAGCTTTTCCTTCGCTATTACAAAGAAACGAACGATGAATTTTTTAAGGATACCGCGATAAAAGTTTTGGACACTTGGTTCCTTCGTCAGCACGAAAACGGACTGGTAAGCGCATTGTACGATAGAGAATTTTGTGACAGCGAGAAAATAGACACTTGCAACGAGGGCTGGATAGTTCACGAAACCCTTACGTGCTGTTCCATGCTAAAAGAGCTTGGCGTAAACGTAGAAAAGTACGAAAACGGCGTAAAGAAAATTTGCGAATTTTTCGTAAACAACACAAACGGTGGCTTTCCGCAAATCCTTAACGGCGACGGTTCGGTTGCTGTAAAAGATGGCGCGGCAGGTGCTATGCTTGTATATGCCTTCACTACCGCCTACGAATACTTTGGCGACGAAAGATATCTTGCAAGGTGCAAACAGGCGTTCGAGCATTACTGGAATTCATACCTCAAGTTTGCAGTATCCCCGGGTGGCGCGCTCGACACGTACTGCGTGGACAAAGAAAGTTGTCATCCGTTTGTAAGCGCAACGATAAAGCTTTATAAGCTCACGAAAGATGCAGACTATTTGAGCAAAGCCGAAGATCTTACGCACTATCTCATGAGCTGGGCATTTTATCACGATATCGAATTTGACAAGGACAGCGACTGTGCTAAAATCGGCTTGAAAACGACGGGGGCAACGTCGGTTTCGGCATCACACCATCACCTTGATGCATACGGTGCCGTATACGTTGCAGACATGCTCGAGCTTTTTTCACTCACCGGCAATAAGGCTTACGAAAATCACGCAAAAATACTGTGGAATTTCGTAGTAGAATATATTTCCGACGGCTCTCTTACTCTTCACGGAATGCAGAGATGGAAGGGCATGCAAAACGAGGGCGTCTTTAACTGCAGCTGGGGAATGGCAAACTCGAAAAATAAGGGCGAGCTGAACGATTGGATGGTTGCTTGGATTAAGGCATATCAACAAAAAACAATCTACTATATGCTCGAAAATAATATTTGTTTCGATTAATAATAGACAAAAGTCATCGCACGTTTTTATACGATGACTTTTATTTTATTCTGTTTTCTACTTTATATCGTAAACAGAGCGTACTTTAAGATTTTTAGCTTCACCGCTAATTATTTTAATGCGTTTTTCGCCCTTTTCCATATCGAAAAAGTTATCCGAAAGTATAAAGTCGCTATCTTCGCTATAAATTTCTACGTACTTTGCATACGCTTCACTTTTGACTATAATTTCATCACCGTCCACTCTTAGCGAAAGCTTTGGGTCAACCCATTCGTAATGCTTGTAAGCAGTAAAGATTACACTACCACCGGACACAACTCTTTCACCCTCTACAAACTCAAATTCCAAATGATTTTTAAGGTCGGTTTTATTGAAATCAATAGTTTCCAAAATTAACTTGTCCATAGCCGGAATTTCCACGTTCTGTTCGCCTTTTTCGATAACGTTACTAAGATTATCGCGCAAAGCCCACTCAACTTTACCCTTTACATACTCTCGTGTTTCATTGTTTATGCACAAAGTTGCAGTAGTTTTATAATCATAATAGCCGTACTCGTAAAGCACTGACGGACGAGTGTCGGTTTCACCTATATCTTCGCACGAAATCATAACGGGCTCGTAAAATCTTTTAGCAAAATACTGCAAAGCTTTCCATCTTCCGAAATAGTCGATACTTGCCCAGCTTATAACAGGATAAATATCGTTAAGTTGCCAATAAAGCGTTCCCATGCACCTTCCGCGATTACGTCTAAAATGCTCTACTCCCGTCTTTATAGCTTCGGCTTGAAGAATTTGCGATGCGTAAATTAAGGTCTTAAAATCGCTTGGTATTTTAAAAGTATGAGTCATATAGTTAAGTATTTTTCCCTGTGCTCCACGGCTTCTTTCGTGAAGCTCCATAACTTTACTATTCAAATTCCAATCTTCTTCGCTTGCAAACTGTTTTACCGTCTTAAAATCGCACATTCCCTGAAAGCCAAACTCACTCAAGTATCTGCAATACTTTTTTCTATAATCCCTGATGGGTACTCCGCCATTCCAAATCGTCCAATAATGTTGGTCGCCATAATCATCGTTGTTGGGCTCTATAAAATGCCCACTCGTTGTAGGAGAAGATGGGATATACGGAACTTCGGGAGCAACACTCTTTATGATTTTAGGGAACACATCCTCAAACATTTCAAGATAGACGTCTTTCATTCTCGGATAATGCCATCTGTTTGGCTGAGCAAGCATCATTTCAATCTCGTTGTTTCCACAAAGCACGGCAAGACACGCGTGGTCGCAAATTCTAGACACGTTTTGCTCAACTTCAGTTTTTATGCTTTCCCACATTTTTTCGTCAGGATCGTACGTCGCGCAGGCAAACATCATATCCATAAACACAACCAAGCCTAACTCGTCGCAACTATCAAAAAAGAAATCGTCCGGATAAAATCCTCCACCCCATACGCGAACTGTATTAAAATTACAAGCCTTACATTGCGACAAAAGATTATGTGTACGATCTTTCGTTATACGTGAAAGTATATTATCTTCGGGAATATAATCCGCTCCCATTGCAAAAAAGTCTACGCCGTTAACTTTGTGATAAAAACTCTCTCCCCACTTATCCTTTTGACGCACAAGCTCTAGCGTTCTAAGTCCTATCCTTTGCGTCTTACTATCCACCACTTCTCCGTTTTGAATAACGTCAATTTCAACCGTATACAAATTTTGCTCACCCAAGCCGTTAGGCCACCAAAGGCAAGGATTTAAAATTTCGTTTTCCGTATTTGCAATAAGTTCAAATTTTTCTCCGCATGGAGATATTGCGGTGATTTTTATTTGAGCTTCCGCGTCCACCTTTACAACCGGCGTTATAAAAACATTGCCGTCTTCGTGTGTTTGATTAATTTTCACGCGCTCTATCCTTGCGCTATTCTTTTCCAAAAGGTAAATATCTCGCCAAATTCCCATATCCGGAAATCTTGCACCCCAATCCCAACCAAGCATACAATGCGCTTTTCTTATTTGTGAATATCCCACCATAGCGTCCCAACACATAGGAATAGGATTTTCTTCCTGCTTCTTTTTGATATACGGATTTATCGGATGAAAATTTATTTTAATTATATTTTCTCCGCTTTCAAGCTTGTCAGTAACATCAAATTCATACGTGAGGTGCATATTATCCGTATAAGCAATATGCTCACCATTAATATAAATATCACAAAGCGTGTCAAGTCCGTCACAATGCAAAAGTACAGGACAAGACGGTTTATTGTAAACAAATTTCTTTTCAAACGAGTACTCGTGTTCGGCAAGCTCAAAAAATATTTTATCGTTGTCAGCCCAATACGGATCGGGAACAAGCTTGTTATTTATAAGAAAAGAGTATACAGAGCCGGGAACAGTATCCTCTACGTCATAACCGTTCCCTGTCATTCTCCACTCGCCACATAAATCAAATTTTTTCATAATTTCTCCTTTTTTTATTTTGCATTCTACATTAGCAATTTTCACGTTGATATATCTTTTAAGTTTAAGATTAGTCAGCCATTTTCAGCTGCTCACAGCGGAAAGCAAATATTTTATTGACATTTATATTTTATTATAATATAATACTTAAGTAAATGCATATTTTTACTGCTTTTTTGTAATTTCTTACGATTTTGGAGTTTGTATGATAGAGTTTGTTTACGGCGGAATAAATACTGATCACGATAAGGGTGAGTTTTGTAAAAAGATCACATTCTCTCACTATTCCTTTTTCTATTTTTTAACGCCCTTTACATATCAAGTAGGTAATGATTTTCTTTTAGGTAACGCAGGAGAAGCCCTGATAATTCCACCCCACGCGATTGTTTATCACGGTCCGCAAAAAAATATGGAAAACGGATTTAAAAACGATTGGTTTTACGCTAACGGCAAAGAAATAGCCGAGCTTTTATCTGCTTTTCCTTTACCAATAAATTCAGCTTTCCCCATATCTTCTCCAGAGCTTATAAAAAACACGTTGCAAACACTAAATATAGAACAACTAAGTAAGCGAGATGGGTATAAATTAAAAATCGATCTTGCCATAAAAAATATGATTATCGATCTTTATCGCTCGTATATGGATTTAGCTCCTTGCAATACAAAAAACCATATAGCTTACGTTAGAAGCGAAATTGGAAAAAATCTTGCAAAAAAATGGACGTTAGAGGAAATGTCGAAACTTTCGGGATATTCCGTGAGTAGATTTTCAGATTTATACAAAGAAAAATACGGCGTTTCTCCAAAAGCAGATCTAATTAATATGCGACTTGAAAGTGCCAAAAGATTGCTACTTTACACAACTCTTTCTATTGACGAAATTGCATTGCAATGCGGTTTTGGATCAATATACCATTTCAGCAAAATATTCAAATCTATAATTGGCGTTTCTCCGTCAAATTATAGACGCAATGCATATTAAACGTAAAAAACTCCCGACAGGTTTTAGCTTGTCGAGAGTTTTTTTATTCTGTTTTCTACTTTCTTCTTACCCATACGAGCATATCAGACTCGCCACGGTTTGCAAAAGCAAAGTAAGGGATAAACTTAAGCGTTACTTCGTTATAAGCGGTTTCGTCCGCTCCATAATAAAGTCTGTCGTCGTCCGCTTCCTTGTAGCCTTTCATTTCAATAGAGTAAAGTCCTGTAAAGCCGTCCTTGTAAACCTTGGCGCTCTTTGCCTCGTCAATGTCCACAGCAATGCGATTTAGTCTATCGCCGTTGTCTACGCCCTCTAAACAATACACAACTGGTCCGCGCGTAAGTGCCACACGTCCTGCGTTTGCTCTTACCTTAGGATTGGACTTAACAAACTTACATTCAAGCTCAAAATCAATGGAAATAACGAACTTTTGACCGACTTTCACGCATACGTATCCGTCTTTTTGCTCCACTTCCACTTTTTTACCGTCAAGCAAAACCGTGTAATTATTGCACCAAGAGGGAATTCTTAAACTAATGTATTCTTTGTTATAATCATTTGACGAGATGGTCATTTTACCGTCTTTGATATAGTCGCCGTCGATCTCAACTTTGCCGTACGCGCTGTTTACAACTGACGGAATATACTGTTCAACTGCAAGACAGCACTCGTCCTCAAAGCAAATATTATCCATAAATCTACCGAAAATTCTGTTGATATTAGGCGGACAGCACGAGCATCCAAACACCTCGAGTCGCTGACGAATGGGAAGATGTTCTCTATCTTTGGGATCTTTTGCTTGTTCTCTGCCAACTTCTTCAAGCGCTATCTCCAACGGATTTTCGTAGAAGAACGCCTTTCCGCTAAGTGAAGTTGACGAGAGCAAAGAATTATACATAATACGCTCGGTTATATCGCCATAGCACGCACACTTTCTAATCTTTCTCATGCGCTGTGAAAACATAATAAACGCGATTGCGCAACAGCTTTCTGCGTACGCGGTCATATTAGGCAAGTCGTATGGCACGGTAAAACTCTCGCTACGGTAAGTAGATCCAACCTCGCCCGTAATATACATTTTTCTATTTACTATATCGTCCCATACGCTATCGAGGTTTGCAATCAATTTCTCGTCGTTCTCCGCAAGCGCCATATCCGCAATACCCGAATATAGGTACAACGCTCTTACGCTATGTCCGTTAGCCTCTTTGAGATTGTAGATATCAACGTCGTCCTGACTACCTTTAGGCGCGTTAGGATAGATGGTAATATCCTTATCGTTGTTTCCGCGGTTTTTAAGGAAAAATTCCGCCATCTCCTTGTACTTTTCTTCGCCTGTGTATTCGTAAAGTCTAAAAAGCGCAAGCTCAATTTCCTCGTGTCCGGGCGTTATGAAGTTTGCCTTCTTTTCCGCAATAAAATTATTGTAAATGCAGTCCATAACCCTTTTCATAACGTTAAGGAATTTATCCTTGCCCGTAGCCTGCGCATATGCGATTGCTCCTTCCAAAAGATGTCCTGCGCAGTACAATTCGTGCCAATCACGACACGAATAAATCTTGTCGGACGCGATTTGTTGAAAGTAGGAATTAAGGTATCCGTCAGCACGTTGATGCTTTTCCATGCTATCGATAAGCGCGTCGCAAAACTCCTCGTACTTCTTCATTCCCGCTCTGTCCTTTTTTACAAGATACGCTACCGCCTCCATCCACTTTGCAGTATCCGAGTCGTAAAAAATATGCAAACGGGGACTGTCCTTACCGTGTGTAAAACGCATTGCCTCAAATCTGCCCGTATCTTCAAATCTTGCTTGAATAGCAGGAATAGACACTTCTTTATTGAGGTTGTATCTGTCAAGCCAAAAACCGTCTTTTAAGTCGACCTTATCATAAGAAACAAAATTTTTCATATTTTTCTCCTTACTATATTGTAATTGATTGCTGCATTGCAATTATATTTCTAGGCTATGTCACAACAAATGGTTGATAAATATTATTATGTTTTGACGAGAAAAACACAAGAAAGACAAGTGTTCTTATAAGGGCGGTACGCAGGCGTACTCCCAATATTGTTATTTAGCAAAACAATAACACAAATTTTGTAAGCACTTTTACTAAATTCGGTTTATTATACAATGATCTGTAACCGAACAAAACACGCTGTATTTCGTAGCGGTACTAAAAAGCTATAAGTCATATCAAAATTCAATAACCCACTAAAGTTTGTACTTTTCTTTGTTTAACATACTATTTTAGGTCAAGCGTTACGCTTGAAATATCAACCTACTGTTGCGACTGAGCCTATTTCTATTATACCGCACAAACTTCTGCAAATACAATGAAAAAATAACACAAAACATTGCAAAAATCACACTGTTTTACGCTTGGCTTTTTATATTGATTGTATAACGGCAGGTGACCCCCTGCCCTACAGTATATTATCTTACTTTTTTCTGTTGTTCAGGCGTATTGTTGCTTGGATAAACTCTATTTGCTGAGATTTTGGTAGTACAGAATATCCAAACTCTCTGATTTTTGCGTTAATCTCGCTCACGCTTTTTCTGCCTAAGTTTCGAATATTAATAAGTCCATTATCCTTTATGACCTTAATGCATTTTCCTACAATATCTATCCCTGCTCTTTTTAGACAATTAAAGCTCCTTACCGACAAACCAAGTTCCTCAATAGACGAATTTCTTGCTTCGTCGTAAAACGGCAATTCCATTACGTACTCACTTCCAAAGTACGTTCTTAGCGTTTGCAGTAATCCGTTCTTTTCGATATTCTGATATATTTCTTCTACTTGTTTATAATCCATAAAATTTCTCCTAAAAAATCAGGGACCAATGCTTCCTTTTATGACGTCCAATACCGCCTGAAAGTTTATAGCTTCAACACCGTCAATTTCAGAGCAGAGCCTGCTTACAAAATCCTTCATATTGCTTTTACTTTCCACTTGCACCAAAGCCAACAAACAACATCCGCCCGTGATCTGCACCAGCGTAACCACTTCGTCCGATTCTGCGAGCTTGCTTTTCGCCCATTCAAAGCTTTCCATTCGAGTTTGTAACGACACTAAAAAAGACATTTTTCCGCTACACGTATGCCCGATTTTGGCACTGTAACCCTCAATAACTCCTTGCTTTTCAAGTTTTTCCACACGTTTTTTAACAGTCACTCGCGATATCCCAAGACTTTCGCCAATCTCGGTAAACGATGCTCTGCCGTTGCGTGTCAAAATCCCTACAATTTTGTTATCCGTATCATCCAGACCTCTTAACATCACATTCTCCTTCTATAAAACTTAAAGCCGCTTAAAATTCGCCTACATTATACTCAAAAACTGCCTTTCTGTCAATAACATATTGAACGCACTGTAATTTAACGGTTACGAAACGAAACCTATAAAATAAAATCAAGCACAACGTATCAAAGAACAATCATCCAATTCCGCCCACTTTCTTGTTTGTGACTGGGTAAGATACGGCATGGAAACCAAAGTTACCGTAATTAAAAAATAACGCACTACGCTCAAGATTGTATTTAACAAACAAAAACACATATTTGGCATAAACTGTCAAATATGTGTTTTTCCCTAAATTTGCTTAAGCTGTTGCTTAGTACAAGCATTACTCCGTATACTATTTTATAGGTTAAAGATTGCCAAGCACATTACGTTAGAGCCTTTTAGTATATCGTTCTTCACGATATCGGTTACGGCAAAACTCCGCAACACTTCCTTTGCCTTTTGCGTGGCTCTGATTAGTAGCTCAGCATCAAGCTCTTGAGGTTGTGCAAACACTAAGATAGCATCGGCTTGTTCGGTATCAATATCAAAGCCAACGTCAAACCTGCCGTCCTTATATAACGTATAGACGAACAGCTTAGCGGGATCGGCTTGTTCAGCATTGACGGTAAAGCTGTATTCCGACTCAGCCTTCATACCGTACGCCTCCCACACTCCGTCAGGATCGTCATCCTCCATCGTGTACTCTACAAACAAAATTTTTGCCGTTCCGTGCTTCATACCAACAGTATTCCACTCTCTGCGAATTCCACCGTGGGGCGGAACTTTTGAGTCGTACATAAGGCAAACGTCTTGCTCACTTTCGTTTATTCCGTATAATTTATCACAGTTTACGTAGTGACTTCTCCAAGCCATATATTTACCTCCCCATTGTTATGCTTTATTTATATCGTCACGCACTTCCTATTAACGTTACAATGCGTTCCGTCACGGCATCTATCCGTTGTGCAGTTTCATTTTTGCTTTTTATAATAATCCACGTTATTGCTTGCTATGGCTTTGATGTCAAACACCGTTAAACAATGCTGATTGCCTGCTCGTAAAACTCAATACATATTTTAAGATAACCAATCAGTTGTTTCAGTGCAAAATCGTAGTCAACCGTCTTGACCATACCCATCTCTATGGCATAATTTTGCCACGCCATCGCATCAAGCTGTCCGCCGACAAGCCCGTCCAAATCGTAGTTGGGATTAGGCGGAGTTTGAGCACCCAGAGCCCCTTGCTCTTTAAGTTTCATAGCCTTATCAAGCTTTTCCTGCAACGTTCCGTCCTTATTTATCCATTTGTGAAGATCGTTAATCAAGGACCCAACCTGATTCATTTGTCCGTCAATCGTCTTGATTTTACATCCGTCCTCAAAAACGGGACGTCCGCCCTTTACGTCCACTACACGTGTCTTTTTAGGGTTATCATCCTCATCAACCGTCATTACGAGGAGGCTGAAATTATCAGGCTCTACTCCGGTTTCTTTATACTGTCTTAGCAACTCATAATTATATTCAAGTGCACGCTGATAGCATTCAATAGCCCTGATCTCGTGCTTGCGAACAAAAGCACTTTCTTCCTCGGGTGTTACACCGTAATACCTTCCCAAAGAACCAAGTGAGGGCGAAAGATTTGTAATAAGACGGTAAATAACGGTAGGATTCTGCTCCTGCTCGGCAAAAATCCTAAGTATTTTCTCATAACTGCCTTTTTTTCCATAATATTTGTAGATTTGCTCTAAAATTTTACTTTCAGCATCACTCATTTTACTCCCTCCATATAAAGCAACGGATTGATTCAGATATCATTTCTGTTTTTATTATAACACGATTTTTTTCAGTTTGTAAAGACGGCTTAAAAAAAGTTTAGATAAAATCCTTATAAATCAAAAGACACGTGGATATTTACCCTAATATAGAATAAGTATAACACAACTCTCACGTTTTGTAAAGAGGCAAATGAAATAAAATTAGCCTCCCTTTAAGTTATCATTTGCGGTGACCACTTTTTATGATTCGCTCCGTAAACTTTGTTTACTATTACGCTAAGCCTAAGAAATTGCTCGATTCACTCACAATTTGAGCTAAAGCTCGACCTGCCGTTCGAATCCTCTCACCCCCAAGCGGTTACGAAACGGAAAAAGCATTAAACAGTATGTAAGTATATGTAAAAACTCAAAAAATTACATTATACTGCATATATGAACAAATCAGAATAAAGATTTATGACTGTTAACGTAATTTTTGATATTTTTTAAGCCGTCCTCGAAAGATAACAGCGTTTGAGTTTGAGTTTTAAGCTCTGCAATATAGTAGAAAGTCGAATCCATATATATCCACGTTGAGCATTTTACGGTAATTCTATCACCTGCTTGCAGATTTTCTTTTGCAAGGGCTTCATTAAGGACGTTACAGTTATCGCCCACTAATTCCAATCTGATTTCCTCGCTATTCTTTTCGGAAGAATCAAAAGCTGATTTATCCTCAACAGAAACGTACAGCCAAATGCGGTCGCCTGCTTCGTTATACGAACAAAACGTTGCCTCTACGTTATAATAATTATTCTCATTGCAAAGATGTTCTCGCATAATTAAGTTATAACCATTACAAGCCGTTGCTACCAATAAAAGAGTAATTGTAATTAAAAGCAATAATATTCTTTTCATTTTATATTCTCCTTTGCTATTTTTTTAAAATTACGGTAATACGTCCTTCAAATAAATATATTCTATTAACTATTCAACAGCTTTCGTATTTTCCAACTTACTCATTTTTGCCATTATATCAAAAAATCATCAACTTGTCAAACTTCAAACAAAAAAGCAAGCCAAACTACAGACTTGCTTTTTTTGTAAATTAAGTTGTTTTATGCCTTGTAAGTAAGAAGTCCGGGGTTAGCGGTTCCTCCGTCAACGATCATATATCTTGCGGTAGCATTAATTCTTGCTCCGTTTTCTGCAACACACTTGCTGTCAAGATCCATAACAAATCTCGTCCATAACAAATATTAAGTATTTTTGCCGTTTCCATATCCAAAGTCAAAATAAAAATCATTAATCTTAATAAAACAAGCCCAATTCATTTGACAA
Organism: Clostridia bacterium; assembly: GCA_017623455.1. GTDB lineage: Bacteria > Bacillota > Clostridia > Christensenellales > Pumilibacteraceae > RUG12826. The sequence goes on from JAGAPA010000002.1 coordinate 17,628, forward strand.
AAACCTAAATTTAAGGTATTATTTTGTTGCTAAAAAATATATGGAAGTGTATCGAAGTGGTCATAACGGCCCTGACTCGAAATCAGGTAGCGGGGTAACTCGCTCGTGGGTTCGAATCCCACCGCTTCCGCCAAGCAAACCCCTCTCTAAAACGGAGAGGGGTCTTGTTTTGTGGATGCGTAAAGATTTAACCGAATAATTTCCGTTAGGAAATTTTCGTTCGCGACACTTTTGTGTCAAAGGTGCGTAGTCACCGCTACTCCCACCGCTTCCGCCAAGCAAACCCCTCTCTAAAACGGAGAGGGGTTTTGTTTTGTGGATGTGTAAAGATTTAACCGAATAATTTCCGTTAGGAAATTTTCGTTCGCGACACTTTTGTGTCAAAGGTGCGTAGTCACCGCTACTCCCACCGCTTCCGCCAAGCAAACCCCTCTCTAAAA
>JAGAPA010000017.1 GCA_017623455.1 Clostridia bacterium
AAATCCTTAGAGCTTACGTTGTACGCGCTCTCGTCAAGCACGATCTCCTCTCCGTTTACGATCGCCTTTACCACGATGTCGCCCGTACTGAATTCTTCTCCCGAAAACTCAGTCTTTGCGTTTTCCACAACGATAGAGTCGGGAACTACAACCTTTACTTTATACGTTCCGCTTGCGCCCTGTCCCGATACGGATATATCGTAGGTACTTGCATAGTTTGGGCTGAAAAGCAAGGTGTTTACCGTGTATTCGCTGTCGCTAAGCTCTCTTCTGCCAGCCTTGCTTACAAGATAAACCTTACCCTCTCCTATAGAGAATTCTTCGCCTAAAATGAACGTAGTTTTGGGGTTTTCTATCTCAAGAACAGGTGCAACTACTTTTACCGTATAACTGCAGGTATACTCTCCGCTCGTAATAGTAATAAGATAAGTTCCTGCCTTTGAAGAATCGAATCGGGACGAATCCACGGTATACTCTGATTCTTCGAGTACAGTTTCGTTGTCAAGCTCGTCCAAGAACTTTATTACAAGTCCTTCCGTGCTGAACGCTTCGCCTACCTCGTAGGTACCGATGTAACCGCTTGCCTCGATACGTTTTGGAGGAATGGGCGAATACTGAACGACAATCTTAAACTCATTTTCTCCATTGAGGTAATCGAAAATGTTGTCGATAACTATCGTCTTGTTGTTCTTTGCGCCCTCTACCTCTTTTCCGTTTATTGTTACGCTGTACACTCTGCCGTCTTGTGCAGGGTGAGCTTCGAGCGAATACTGACCTATTCCCTTATAAACCTTTTGAGCGTAGGTGTATATCTTATCGCCGTATCCGATTCCATCTTCAGCAATAGATACCGAAACGTTGTATGCCGTCGCGTTTGTAAAGTGTGACTCAACAGTTATATCTTCGCTGTTGTCTACGCTTACGCCTTCTATCTTATACTTTCTCATGCCGTCTTCTACAGTCTGGGTAAGGTAGGGCATAAGATCGATTCCATCTTTTATCTTAAACGAGGTGATATCGTAAAGCGATTTAAGCGAACAACTGAACGAAAGCTTACTGTTCTTGTTAAACTCGTCAAGATCGAACTTAACGTTTTCGAGATTAGTCTTGTCAAGGTGGTCGTTACGCTTTGCCGTGGAATCAAAATAAATCCACTTATCATCCATACTTACGTTGTACGCCTTTTCGCCGAACAAATATCCAATATCAAGCATATCGGGATAGTTCCAGTGCGCTCCGTCCGAGCCAAGCGTTATGTCCACCCCGAACTCATCATAATCGTGAATAAGGAAATCCTTGGTGGGAATTACGTACGCATGGTTAAGATTATGACCGATCTCATGTTGCATAGCAATAAACTTCTCGTTAGTTGGTTGTGAAACTGCCGAGCTAAACGTCTTTGAAATTTCTCCGCTTACTACGGGGAATTTGGAATAATCCTCACCCGTTAGCTCTGTAAGATGTCTTCTTACGTCGTTCATAAACGCATTGAAAACGGTCTTGTACGCAGTTTCACTTCCTCTGTCACTTTCGCCCTGCATCCAGCAAAGCGCTTTGAAATTTATTTTAGTATAACCCTTTTCCTGAAGCCATGCATAGTTATTCTTGATAAACGTAATAAGCTCTCTGTACAAAAGCCCCGTGGGGTGACGGTAATACATAGAATCCCACAAATCAACGGTAAGACCACCGTTGGTTACGTTCCACAAGCTTTCGGGATACCAAGTTCCGTAGTTTCCGTCATAGCTATTGGTTTGTCTTAATTCCTCGATATCAAGATTTGCGTCGTCGTAATGACGGATAAGAGTGGTACCACCTGCAGCTACTTTTACAATAATTGCGTCGGTATTTTCTTTTTGAGCATATATGGGATCGAGATATTCCGCCATACCAAGCTCGGGACCGATGTGAGATTTTGTCGACGTATAACCCAACCCCTGAGTTACGGGAACGAAGTTAGTTATCATATAACCGCTTCCCTTAGTGGTGGGATGCGCGTGATGATTGTACAAAACGTTTTCGTATCTTATGGACGAGTCGGCAAAAGACTTGTTGTTCTGATACTCATAGCAAGGTCCTGCACCGTTTGCAATAAGGGTAGAACCCACGGCATTGGACTGTCCTGCAATGAGATATACGTCTGCAATCTTTTCATTTGTCTGCGCGGGTTCATCTGCATGAACCGCCTTTGTCGTAACGTTATTAACCATAGCAAAACCTCCTCCTATAAGAGCAAGACACATAATTAACAACATTAATTTTGTAAGTATCTTTTTCATTTCTTCTCCTTGTATATATCTCGATATACTTTTTTATTATACTTATATTATAACTTAAATAATCAATTATTTCAATAGAAAAACAGCATATTTTATGGATTTTATCAACATTTTTACGTTATTTTCTCTTAAATGCGAATGCAAGCGCGCAAAGTCCTGCTGCAAGCCCGATTATATCCATTGCATTTGCTCCGCATCCGCCTCCTGCTGAAGCAACGGTTACCGTTACGTCATACGTTACATTCTTGCCTGCCGCGCTCACTTTTATTGTATACGTACCGCTCTTATTCTGTACAAAATCCTTAGAGCTTACGTTGTACGCGCTCTCGTCAAGCACGATCTCCTCTCCGTTTACGATCGCCTTTACCACGATGTCGCCCGTACTGAATTCTTCTCCCGAAAACTCAGTCTTTGCATTTTCCACAACGATAGCGTCGGGAACTACAACCTTTACTTTATACGCTCCGCTTGCGCCCTGTCCCGATACGGATATATCGTAGGTGCTTGCATAGTTTGGGCTGAAAAGCAAGGTATTTACCGTGTATTCGCTGTCACTAAGCTCTCTTCTGCCTACTTTACTTACAAGATAAACCTTACCGCCTCCCATGGAGAACGCTTCACCTAAAATGAACGTGGTTTTGGGGTTTTCTATCTCAAGAACAGGTGCAACTACTTTTACCGTATAACTGCAGGTATACTCTCCGCTCGCAATAGTGATAAGATAAGTTCCCACTTTGTCCGGATTATACAAAGATGAATCCACGGTATACTCTGATTCTTTGAGAACGGTTTCGTTGTCAAGCTCGTCCAAGAACTTTATTACAAGTCCTTCCTTGCTGAACGCTTCGCCTACCTCGTAGGTGCCGATGTAACCGCTTGCCTCGATACGTTTTGGAGGAATAGGCGAATACTGAACTATTATTTCAAACGAAGTTTGTCCATTGAGGTAATCGAAAATATTATCGATTACTATTGTAGATTTGTTCTTTGCACCCTCTACCTCTATTCCGTTTATTGTTACGCTGTACACTCTGCCGTCTTGTGCAGGGTGAGCTTCGAGCGAATACTGACCTATACCCTTATAAACCTTTTGAGCGTAGGTGTATATCTTATCGCCGTATCCGCTTCCATCTTCAGCAATAGATACCGAAACGTTGTATGCCGTCGCGTTAGTGAAGTATGACTCAATAGTTATATCTTCGCTGTTGTCTACGCTTACGCCTTCTATCTTATACTTTCTCATGCCGTCTTCTACAGTCTGGGTAAGGTAGGGCATAAGATCGATTCCGTCTTTTATCTTAAACGAAGTAATATCGTAAAGCGATTTAAGCGAGCAACTGAACGAAAGCTTACCGTTCTTGTTAAACTCTTCAAGATCGAACTTAATATTTTCAAGATCGGTCTTGTCAAGGTGGTCGTTACGCTTTGCCGTGGAATTTAAAAATATCCACTTATCGTCCATACTTACGTTGTACGCCTTTTCGCCGAACATCTTACCAACCTCAATCATAGCGGGATAGTTCCAGTGTGCTCCGTCCGAGCCTAAAATCACACTATTTCCATCCTTACCCAATTCGCTCATTGCAAACTTTTCGCTATCAATAACGTAGCTATTTCCAAGACTGAGCGGTATTTCGCGCTGTACGTCAACAAAGTAGCTCCTGCTGGGATAAGTCGCTCCAAGCTCTCCAATTATCATAGGCAACGAAGAATAATCCTCACCCGTAATTTCACTAAGACGTGTACGAATATCGGATGCAAAAACGTCAAACACTTCTTCATAATCTTTATATTGACCTACGTCCGACTCGCCCTGCATCCAGCAAAGCGCTTTAAAGTTAATTTTAGTATAACCCTTATCCTGAAGCCATTCGTAGTTATTTCTTATGAACGTAATAAGCTCTCTATACAAATATCCCGTAGGATGTTTGTAGTAACGATTACTCCAAAGATCCACCTTACTCTCATCCTCATACGTTACGTTCCATAAACTTTCGGGATACCAAGTTCCGCTGTTTGCATCAACCTCCGAAATGTTTGCAATAGCCTCCAAATCCACGTTTACGGTATCGTAATGTCTTACAAGCGAAGTTCCTCCGTCTGCAACCTTTATAATAATCGCATCGGTGTTTTCCTTTTGCGCGTAAATAGGATCGAGATACTGCGCCATACCAAGCTCTGGACCTATATGCGTTTTTTGATAATTCCAACCCAAGCCCTGAACTACGGGAATATAATCGGAAATGGTATACGCTCCGCCCGAAAGATTGAGTAACACGTGATGATTATACAAAACGTTTTCGTACTTTAACGTTGGATCCGCATAGGAGCGATTGGGTTGAGTGTCATACACGGGACCCGCTCCGCCGGTAATCAAAGAACATCCTTCCGCATTGGACTGACCTGCAACAAGGTATACATCCGCAATTTTTTCGGTTTGCTCCGTTGTTTCCGCACGCGCTGTACTTAGCTGAGGAACTGCGCACACCAACCCCAAAGCACACAACACCACAAATACTACAACTAATATTTTATTAAATAAATTTTTCATCTCTTTTACTCCTTATCAGATTTGTTGTAATTTAGTCGGTTATTCCTTTAACTTTCATTCACAAAATCAAGCCACACGCTTACGCCTCGGTTTTTTATCTTAAAATCCTTACCAGCATGCGCATAATCGACGAAATTCACCCTTTCTCCATTACTGAAAGTAACCTCAACCGCATCTTTACATTCAAACTGCTTTCCCGTTTGTTTTGCCAAGACTGCTTTATCCGTTACAACAACGTCCAGATTTTGATTTCTCTCGTCAATTGCATATACTATAGCGCCCTTGCTGATGCTCACTTTACCATTAAGGCTGTTGAGCTTAAGACTTGTATCAAACTCAATATCATACTCAACGCGCGTACCGTGAACGTCACAGTTTTCAAAATACGTATCTGCAAAAGCAGTAAATTTTACCGTAGTGTTATCTGATCTTTTATCGCTTATTATAGCATTGCAATACGAAGGTACTCTGAGAGCAACGGTGTAACTTTCGGGCTTTGATTGCTCGGCAACAATCCTTACTCTATCCCCGTACGGGTAGTCGGTTTCTATCGTCACCCTAACGTCCTGACCTTGAGGGGTCTTAGCCGTAAACGAACCGCTTACGTAATGATTGATTGCAAAACCATCGTCACGATACATAACCGCGCTTAATGGGAAAAGCGCAGTACCTGCACTGCCGATACAAGCGCAACAACCGTAGCTTGTTCCTCCGTCCATTTCTTTATATCCGCCTATCCTTACGTTATGTTTAGCTTTTACGAGCGGTGCGTACGAGTCGAACGTAAATCCTCTAATCTTTTTTACAAACTCTGCCGACTTAACATAATTGGATAAAACGTTTCCGCTCTCGTCTACCCCAAGCTCGTCCGACATATTGAAGTTTACGGAAGAAAGTAACGCGTTATAGTAAGACTTTTCTATAACCGACGCATATTTAGCGTCCCCCGTAAGACGGAGAGCCTGATAGCAAAGTTTCATAAGCGTAACGGTCACGCACGTTTCCTGCATTACGGTATCGCTCTTTTCGGTTTGCTTAACCGCACTGTTGTCAAACAATTCGTGAGTACATCCGCAACTTCCTATCACAGTTACGTCGTTATCAATTACCGCGTTAACAAAATTTAAGAACGCTTTTTTACAATCCTTATCCCCCGTTACTCTATAATACTCTACAACCCCCTCGAAAAAGGACATCATTTCATACGCCTTTGTTACGGGGTAATTGTAAGGCGGTATTGTACCTTCAAGAGCAAGCTCAAACACGTTACCCCAACTGCTTCCGCCTCTTTTTATTATGTACGAAGCAAAATCGAGATATTTCTGCTCTTCCGTTAAATTATACATATACACTACAGGCTCGAGTATCGAAGAGGAATTGAGCGCACCCCACGTCCATTCATTGTTGGTTGTAGACTGCAAAATATCTATCTTGCCATCCTCTTCTCCAATCTTGGACATTATATAATCAAGATGCTTTTTCATTATCTCGGTTATATCTTTTTTTAACGCCTCGTCTTTGCATATCACGTAAAAGTGCTGAAGTCCCAAAAGAACGTATTTTCTGCACCACATATCCCATCCGCTAAACTCACTTTCTTTGCCGTAAGTGGTAATTCTACCCTCACTGTCTTGCGTTGCCATTATTCCCTTAACGGCGGAAAGTAACACGGAATACAATTGCTCGGAGCGAGTATACTGATAGGTCATGCATGCACCGCGCATCATTTTGCCCCAATACTCTCCTCTCCAGCCTCCGTCTTGCCCATCTACACGAAGTGAAAACTGTCTGACGAATAATTCCCACAGGTCGGATCTTAAAAGCTGATGAGATTGTACGAATCTTGCTGTATAATCAACTATTCCGTCAGCATCAAACAAAATACCGTCGAACAGGAAATCTTTTTCTTGCGCGAATTTACGCATAAGATTGTTATCTCTCTTAATGCTCATACATTTTCCTCTTTGTATTTTATTTTCGTTTTTATTATTATATAATAAACTTAACTAACATGTCAAGTCTATAAATCTCTTTTAGTGTATTTGCTTGACACGGTTGTTTTTTTAGGTTACACTATTTGTCGAGGTGATTTTTATGACTATTAAAGAACGAATGGAAAAAGGAATGATGTATCACGAGTTCGGTTTTGGCATCGAAAAATATCAAGCCGAAGCTAATATGCTCGCTAAAGAACGCAGTAAGTATAAAGAGCCTGTGTTTGATTTCAACAACACACGCCCTTCTGAGATGGGAAAACGTAAACAACTATTGCAAGAGATATTCGGCAAAGCCAATAATTGCTGGATAGAACCTCCTCTACACGTTGCTTACGGAAAAAACGTATTCTGGGGTAAGGACTGCTATGCTAACTTTAACCTTACCTTAGTGGACGACAGTAAAATTTATATCGGCGACAACGTAATGTTCGCACCAAACGTCGTAGTTTCCACCGCAGGTCATCCCGTTGACCCGTTTTATAGAAAATCAGGAACTCAATACTCTTTAGAAATAAAGATTGGCAACAACGTTTGGATAGGCGCGGGCGCAATAATTCTGCCCGGGGTAACCATTGGCGATAACACCGTAATTGGCGCAGGAAGCATCGTTACTCGCTCTATTCCTTCTAACGTCGTAGCGTACGGAAACCCTTGCAGGGTAGCAAGAGAAATAGGCGAACGCGATGAAAAATACTACTTCAAAGATTTAGCTTTCGACGACGAATTTATTGAAGAAGCTCACCTAAATCAAGACTAATAACATATCGTTCAAGAAAAAGTTTGCTAATTTTAGTGAATAATGAGCAATAATGAGCATAAAAATGCGTAAAATTTGCACGTTTGCTTCCAAAATTGAATTTATTTGATTTTACTTGCCATAACGACTTTTAGATATTATAATGTAATTACAAACAAAAAATACAGAAATTAAGGAGTTTTTATTATGGGTAAGATTACAATTATCGGCGCAGGCATGATGGGTTCAGCTCTCGCATTCCCCGCAAGAGAGAACGGACACGAGGTTTGTCTTGTAGGTACACCTCTTGACAAAGATATTATCACCGAGAGCAAAAAGACAAACAAGCACCCCAAATTTGATATTGCTTTCCCCGAAGGCGTTAAGTATTTCTACTTTGAAGAGTGGAAGGAAGCTGTAAAGGGTTCTGATTTCGTTATTGGCGGAGTTAGCTCGTTCGGTGTTGACTGGTTCTTAAACGAGATCCTTTCTTATCTCGATCCCGCAATGCCCGTACTTTCCGTAACTAAGGGACTTATCGATCTTGAGGACGGTACTCTTATTTCCTATCCCGACTATTGGCAAAGAGAACTTGCTAAAAAAGGTATCAACAGAAAGGTTTGCGCGATCGGCGGACCTTGTACGTCTTACGAACTCGTTTATCACGATCAGACCGAAGTTGCTTTCTGTGGCGAGGACAGAGATATTCTTAAGATGATGAAAAATATGATGAAAACTTCTTACTACCATATTTCCCTCACCTCCGACGTCGTTGGTCTTGAAAGCGCTGTTGCTCTTAAGAACGGCTACGCTCTCGGCATCGCTATGACTATCGGTCTTTGCGAAAGAGAGAACGGTAAGGATTGCGGACTTCATTTCAACTCTCAGGCAGGCGCTTTCTATCAGGCTGTAAAGGAGATGACGTATCTTCTTAACATGCAGGGAGCTAAAGAGAAGAGTTTCTTTATCGGCTTCGGCGACCTTTACGTTACCGTTTATGGCGGAAGAACGAGAAAGGTCGGTATTCTTTTGGGACAGGGCTACACCTACAACGAGGCTATGGAAATTCTTGCAGGCGTAACGTTGGAATCTTTGGTTGTTGCTCAACGTGTTGCTCGCGCTATCAGAAAGAAGGCTGCTCGCGGTGAGGTTAATCTTGCCGACTTCCCTCTTCTTATGCACGCAGACGACGTTATCAACAAGGGCAAAGACGCTCTCCTTCCTTGGGAAGACTTTACTTACGAAGACTAATATCTCAACAAAATCAAAAAAGCGCTCTATCCAAAACGGATCAGAGTGCTTTTTGTTTGATTTTCTTTAATACGTATGCAGTTTTTTGTTACAAAAAAAATTTTTGCGTACTGCTTTATCTTTTGTCTACGGTGTTTTTATAAGGCGTCCCAATAAACCCTACTTGCTTAAAATCTCTCGGATTGGCGCGAATTATCCAATCTATATAAGAAGAAATCATTTTTGCGGTAAGCAAATATCCCATGGGGTTAAGATGTCCGCCAAGTCGGAAAAATCTACTATACTCCTCATCGTAATTAGGCGCGTACTCGTATAAATCTATAAGGTAAGAGTTATCGAAAGTACTAACAAGCGTTTGAAGCATATCTCTATACGTTTTAGCCTGTTCATTTCTTTCCTCCGCGCTCTCTTCGGCTTTGGGCATGCTTACGAAAAAGAATTTTGCATCGGGCTGAATTTCCTTATATCTTTGTATGATAGTCGCGTAATATCCAACTATGGTTTTCTTGTTATTTCGCCAATCGTTTAGGTCGATATCCGCTACGCTTCCAAGCTCCTGATGCTGATTGAAATAATCGTTTACACCGAGCGCGATTATATAAGCCTGCGCCTTTTTGCTCTCGTCCCACACTCCGTTGGCTTCGCCCCAACTTTCGCAATACTCGCTTGCCGTCATTCCGCCACGGGAAAAGTTATAGACCTTACTTCCACACGCTCTGGCGATAAACTGTCCCCAGGAATACTCAAACATATCGTGATAGCTCTTGCCTCCGTCCTCTTTAGTGCCCTCAAACTCGCCCGAGGACAGGCTGTCGCCCACTACGGCAATCGTTCTGAATATTGCGGTAAAACCTCCGTCGTCAACAATTTTATCAAGCGGTTTCTCGCCGTCTTTTAACATATAATCCCTAAAATCCATAATAAATCTCTCCTTACAACGTCAGATAAACTAAGTATATCTCATAAATTACGCCGTGTCAATGCTTATAAACACATTTTTAAATTAATTTGGCTTACAAACCGCAATCAATATAATTGACTTTACAAAATAAAGATGATATAATATTAAAGGTGGAATTTGGATTTGTGCTAAATCAATACAAATTTTACCGTTAAATTCGATATAATTTTTTTATGAGGTGTTTATATATGAGCAAAATTGATTTGAGTAAGTACGGTATTACCGGCGCAACCGAAATCGTTCACAATCCTTCTTACGAAGAGTTGTTTGTTGCTGAAATGGATCCCAGCCTTGAGGGCTTCGAGAAAGGTCAGCTTACCGAGCTTGATGCTGTAAACGTAATGACGGGTATTTATACCGGTCGTTCCCCCAAAGACAAGTTCATCGTTATGGACGAAAACTCCAAGGACACCGTTTGGTGGACATCCGACGCGTTCAAAAACGATAACCATCCCTGTAGCGTAGAATCCTGGAAAGCATTGAAGGAACTCGCTGTTAAAGAGCTTTCCAACAAGAAGCTTTACGTTATGGACGTATTCTGCGGTGCTAACGCTGATACACGTATGTCAATCAGATTCATTATGGAAGTTGCTTGGCAGGCTCACTTTGTTAAGAACATGTTCATCAATCCTTCTAAAGAAGAGCTTGAGAACTTTAAGCCCGACTTCGTATGTTACAACGCATCTAAGGCAAAGGTAGAAAACTACAAAGAGCTTGGTCTTAACTCCGAAACCGCTGTTGCTTTCAACATCACCTCTCGTGAGCAGGTTATCCTTAACACTTGGTACGGCGGAGAAATGAAGAAAGGTATGTTCTCTATGATGAACTACTTCCTCCCCTTAAACGGCATGGCTTCTATGCACTGCTCCGCTAACACCGATATGAACGGTGAAAATACTGCTCTCTTCTTCGGACTTTCCGGAACAGGTAAGACCACCCTTTCTACCGATCCCAAGCGTCTTCTTATCGGCGACGACGAGCACGGCTGGGACGATAACGGAGTATTCAACTTCGAAGGCGGTTGCTACGCTAAGGTTATCAACCTTGACAAAGAATCCGAGCCCGATATCTACAACGCAATCAAGCGTAACGCGCTTTTAGAGAACGTTACCGTTGCAGATGATGGCAAGTGCGACTTTGCAGATAAGTCTGTTACCGAAAACACTCGTGTTTCCTACCCCATCAGCCACATCGAAAAGATCGTTCGCCCCGTTTCCGCTGCACCCGCTGCTAAGAACGTAATCTTCCTTTCCGCTGACGCATTCGGAGTTCTTCCTCCTGTTTCTATCCTTACCCCCGAACAGGCTCAGTACTACTTCCTCTCCGGTTTCACCTCCAAGCTTGCAGGTACCGAGCGCGGAATCACCGAGCCCACCCCCACTTTCTCTGCATGCTTCGGACAGGCTTTCTTGGAGCTTCATCCCACCAAGTACGCTGAAGAGCTTGTAAAGAAGATGGAAAAGAGCGGTGCTAAGGCATACCTTGTAAACACCGGATGGAACGGAACCGGTAAGCGTATCTCCATTAAGGATACTCGTGGTATCATCGACGCAATCTTGGACGGATCTATCCTTAAGGCTGACACTAAGAATATTCCTTACTTCAACTTTGCAGTTCCCACCGCACTTCCCGGTGTTGACACCAACATTCTCGATCCCAGACAGACCTACGCTGATGCTGCTGAATGGGATAAGAAGGCTCAGGATCTTGCAGGACGTTTCGTTAAGAACTTTGATAAGTACACCGGAAACGATGCAGGTAAGGCTCTTGTAAAAGCCGGTCCTCAGTTATAATTCAACTTAACGAGTACAAAATCCACAGTGCGAATCGGCGATGTCCTTAGCGGAAAATTTGAAGAATACCGCTAAGTGCGAGCATCGCATTTGACTAGTCAAACGTACTCGGGCTAAGCCCAAACCCATATAACAAACAGAAAGAGCAAACACGCAAGGCGTAAAAACCTTATGTGCCTGCTCTTTTTCTGTTAGGTGATATATTCGCTGTGCGAATGCGATATAACCTCGTTATGCTCGGTTACGATATACCTCGCTATGCTCGGTGCGATATGATATAAATCCCTTCACGCCCCGCAGGGCATATCGTTTGCGTAGCAAATATCGCTCCCATTAGGGAATATCGCAAATCCCACGAGGGATTTATATCGCTGCGTGTTCTCCGTTAAGGATAACACGCTAAAGCATTGTGGATTTTTCTTTTTGCGCAACAACAAGTTGCAACCGCTACTTCACTTTCGCTAAAAAACAAGTGAAACACAATCAATAAAAAATCAACCGTTATATTATAAGAATACTGCTACTCTATTATTAAAATACACTTGAATTATAGTATATTTTTTGATATAATAAATAAGAGAACACGTAATAACAGCAAGGAGAAACTTGTAAATGCTACTTTTAAACGGCGTAAACTTACACAAATCGTTTTCGGGCGAAACCCTATTTGAGAACGTTTCCTTTAACGTATACGACAAGGACAAAATCGGCTTTGTCGGCGTTAACGGCGCCGGAAAATCCACTCTTTTTAAGATGATTACGGGAGAAATGGATTTTGATAGCGGAGATTTAACCAAAAGTAGAGAAACAAAGATTGGCTATCTCGAACAGCACCCCGTTTCCGACAGCAATCGAACGGTTATGGACGAGATCCTCACGGTTTTTTCGGAAATTACCGATATAGAATTTCAGCTTGACCAAATTGAAGTTGATCTTCAAATGCAAAAAGGGGACGTAAACACGCTTATTGCCCGTCAAGCAAAGCTTCAAGAGCGTTTTATGGCTCTTGACGGAACGCATTACAAATCCAAAATCAAAAGCGCGCTTATGGGTTTAGGTTTTTCTGAAGAAAACTTTTATGCTCCACTATCCAATCTGTCCGGTGGACAAAAAACGCGCGTGGCTTTATGCAAAATATTACTTTCAAACACCAACCTTTTACTTCTTGACGAGCCTACAAACCATCTCGACATTGATTCCGTCGAATGGTTGGAAGATTTTCTCGACAATTACAAGGGCACGTTTATCGTAATATCTCACGACAGATTTTTTCTTGACAGGGTTACAAATAAAACCTTCGAGCTTGAAAACGGAAAATTCCGCTCGTACAACGGAAACTACAGCGAATATATCGCTCAGCGTGAAATAGAAAGACTGTCACAACAGCGCGACTACGATTGGACGGTTCGCGAAATCCACAGGCTTGAAGAGGTTGTCGAACAGCAAAGACGGTGGAAACACAAGAAAAACAAAAAGACTCACACTCTCGACAACACGAGAAAAATGATAGAACGGCTTGAAGCAACGCTCGTCAAGCCAGACAAAGCCCCCGACTCGGTTCGTTTTCGCTTCAAGGCTTGTTCGGGCGGAGCAAACCACGTTCTTACAACCGAAAACCTGAGTATGGGATTTGGTGAAAACACGCTTTTTAAAAACGTGGATATTCATATTCAAAAAGGCGAAAAAGTCTTTCTTTTAGGTCCAAACGGATGCGGTAAGACCACGCTACTGAAAATTCTTATGGAACAGCTTAGCCCACTGTGTGGCAAATACAAAATCGGCGATAATATTTTTGTGGGTTATTATGACCAGTTCAAGGAAAACTTGCACCGCGACAAAACGGTAATCGACGAGATATGGGACGAGCATCACGAGCTTACACAAACCGAAGTAAGAAAGGCTCTCGCTCTGTTCTTATTCAAGGGCGACGACGTTTTCAAAGGCATCGGAATGTTGTCGGGCGGAGAGCTTGCCAGAGTAGAGCTTACAAAGCTGTTGCTTAAGAAAGTTAATTTTCTTATAATGGACGAGCCCACTAACCACCTCGATATTTCCTCGCGCGAGGCGCTCGAGTCCGCTCTTTACGACTACGACGGAACCATGCTTATGGTATCACATGACAGATACTTTATTAACAAGCTTGCGGATAAGATTTTATATCTTACCCCAAACGGGATAATACAGTTTGAAGGTAATTACGATGATTATTTGGATGCTAAACAAAAAATCGCGGAATTAAACAAACCCGAAGAAAGCACAGAAGAAAAGAGCCGTGACTATAGAGAACGAAAAAAGCAGATATCGGAAAAGCGAAAGCTACTCAATCGCTACGCTAAGGTCGAAGAGCTGATAGAAACAAACGAAAAGAAAATTGCCGAGCTCGAAAAAGCTTACTACGCTCCCGAAATTGCCTCGGATTATGAAAAGCTTAGCCAAATATCGGCACAGATAGACTCTCTCCGTATCGATGTTGACAATCTTATGGAAGAATGGGAAACTCTGCAACTGCAAATCGATGAGGAAAACTAATACAAAAAAGAGATAACAAATCGGCTCGCAGCCGAAATGTTATCTCTTTTTTCCGTTCTGCGATATATTTGCTTGCGCAAACGCGATATACTCGCTTTGCTCGTGCGATATATTGTCGCATCGCTCCAATGCGATATGATACAAATCCCCGAGGGGATTTATATCGCTGCGTGTTCTCCGCTTAGGATAACACGCTAATTTTGCTATCCTTTTTTATTAACTCTCCGTTTTTATTCAACGTGCATATTTCCTCTAAATGCACCTACGCGCGCTTTGTCCTTTTCGGCTTGACTTGGGTTAAACGACAATATCTTTATTCCCTTATCCACCGTGTTGCGATATATAGTTTCCATATCATTATACTCGGGTTGTGACATATTAATTCCATACACGCCTTCCATTTTAGAAAGTTCCTCTATATAATGATCTCCCTTTCCACAAAAGTGTATTACACCACCATTAAAACGCTTTAGTAAAGCCGAGTCGTAAGGGACTGAAAATTGCTTATACATTTCGGGCGAGAGATTCATTGCGCTATCGTTTCTTATCAAGATTTCGCCCTTATGCCACAAATTCCAATGTGTGTTCATACCTTTTCTTGGCGGGAACATTGATTGCCATTTGTCTAAAAATGCCGTATACGTATCAGTTATTAGCGTCAAAAGTGAGCAAACCACGTCGGGATCGTCATAAAACGCGTAGAACATTTCGCCACCCATCAGTAGTTCGCAAATATCAAGCGGACCTTGAAGATCGGGGTGATACACGTTTACGTATTTTTTAACTTTTGGGTACTCTTCAAACGCCTCCAAACAATAGCTTCCAAAATCGAAAACCTTTTGACCAAGCCCGTTATTAAGAGCAGGCATTCCCTTGTCCAAAAGTTCCTCCATCTCGTCAATACCGCCAATAGGCTTTGTCGTTGGCAACGTGTTAGTGTGTCGAGGCATAACGAAAAGCTGTGCGCCAAACACCGAAGAAAGTATGCCGGTGCCGTAGTTTGCGCGCACGTTTAGACAGTTCGGCTTACTTGCCAGGTTTTTACAAACGCCTGCAAGTTGGTGCTGTAACATACTGTCGTAATCCTCAATCGCGTCGTTAATATTGATGGACGGCAAGTCGTCGAAAGGCTTTGCAACTACTTTTCTACAAGGCACGAAGATATCTCCACTAAACTTATCAAACGTAAAATCTTCCCATTGTTTGATAAAATCATCCTCAACTTCGGGATTAATATTGCGCTCTAAATACTCGAGCAATTGTATAGTTTTTTCACTTATGCCTGTCATTTACTTTCTCCTTAAAATTTAATGCACATTTATAAAATTTTCAGTCGAAAAACACCGCGCAAAAATAGGTTACAGTATCTTTACCGTTAATATACTTCATCTCCGCGCTTTTTGCAAGCTCGTACACGTTAACACCGTATGCTTCAAGCGAATATATCGCCCTTGTAGGAAACCTGCAAGGCTCGTTATCGCGTTTACTGCATCTTTCGCAAATTCCACAACCGCCTGCACCAAGCACAAGTGCTTCGACGCGTTCTTTTGAAAGCATTTGCTTTACTTTTAGCGTGAGGCGAGCAAAACTCTTTTTATGCTCCGTCATCCCCTCAAAGTCATACGAATCTTCAAGTTTTCCAACCGTTTGAAAAACCAAAACCTTAGTGTATTTTTCCAAACTTGTTATAAGCTGATTAATATCGCCACAATCGGGCGGACAAGTCCAGCATTTTCCATACAGACCGCACGCATTGGATTTGCACATATCCCTAAACAAAGGATCGGTAACCACTTTGCTTGCGTCGATAACGTTTACTTTGTATGCACCGAGCGCGTAAAGCTCGGCTGTTATTTTATTAATTTTGTTTTCCATAAAACTCTTTTACCGCGCCAAAAAACGCATCGATATTTTCCCAAGGCGTAAGAGGCGGAATATCGCAACCTGAGGAGATTATGAAGTTTTTATAATCCTTACATTTTTCCATAACGGATAGCGTTTTTTCTCTTATACTATCACAATCCCTCATACGTAGCACGCCTGCAGGATCTACGTTGCCCATCACAAGCACGTTTTGGGGAAACGCTTTTAGCATGGTTTCCATATCAACGCTATTGCCAAAATGGTACGCCATTGCTCCAATCGAAGAAATCGACTCGGTCATTTTGTCCACGTTGTTTCCGCAGTTGTGATACACCACGATAAACTCGTCGTCTTGCACCGCATCCACGATTTTTTTTACGTACGGCGAAGAAAACTCACTTTCTAAAGACGGCGAAAGCAAGCCCGACACGGGCTCTGCAATAACCACACCGTTTGCACCTGCGTTTTTGTAGGCTTTTGCATACTCAATCAAAAACGCGGTAGTTTTTTCCATTACAGTATGCACCATTTCAGGCTCGTCGTAGCATTGAATCATAATTTCGCTAACGTCCATTAGCCTGCCTGCAAGCGAAAACGGGCCAACCATTCCTGCAAAAACAGGACGATCGGTTATGCACTCGCTCACTTTGCGGATTGCCTCGATATAAATTTTAGAACGCGCGCTACCAATAGAGGGGACAACCAAGTTATTAGCGTCCTCTTCACTCTCTATAATTTTTCCCACAACGGTAGGAACTTCATCGTCGCTTATGCAAATATTAGAGCCAAAACACTCCGCCTCTACCGATAAGTCCATTAAACTTACCGACACACCACTATCCACGCGCTTTGCAACCTCTATCATACCTTTTGCTTGAAGTTCCGCGTCGTTTATAAGCTCGCTTACCTTTACACCAAGCAACTGCGTACACGGGAACGAAAGTATGGGCAACGCCTTTTTTGTGGTGGAATTTATTTGATCCTCCACCCATTTTTTCATATTTATTCTCATATTTTATCTTAATTTTTACAAAGTTGAACGGCGGCATCCGATGCACTTGCGGCATCCACGGTATACACGTCTGCACCTATCCGCTTTGCAAACTCCGCATTCACAGGCGCTCCGCCCACCATAATCTTAACCTTATCCCTTACGTTCATACGCTCTGCTGTTTTTACAACCTCTTCCATTACGCTCATAGTGGTTGTAAGCAGTGCCGAACAGCAAATAACCTTACAGTTTTCCTCTATGGCGGTTTTTACGAATGTTTCGGGGGCAACGTCCGTGCCAAGATCGATAACCTCAAGACCTTTGCTTTCCATCATAAGCTTTACGAGGTTTTTTCCGATATCGTGCAAGTCGCCTTGTACCGTTCCGATACAAACCTTGCCCGTAGCCTCGATTCCGCTTTCCGACATGTACGGCTTAAGAATCTGAATACCTGCGTTCATAGCACGTGCCGACACCAAAACCTCGGGTACGTACACCTCGTTATTCTTGAATTTTTCGCCAATTACAGACATACCCAAAAGCAAGCCCTCGTTAAGTATTCTCTCTACGCTTGCTCCCTCATCTATTGCCTGTTGCACGAGTTCTTTTACAATTTTAGATTTGCCCTTTTGTAAATTCTCCGAAATCTCGTTAATGATGCTCATAAGTTTTTCCTCTCCATGATTTTTATTTTTTGTTGATGCATTTCTGTATTTTGCAGGCGTAGAGCCGAACCTTTGTGCAAACCCGTGATAAAAGCTTGCCACATCCCTCATTCCACACCTTTGCATTACTTCCTGTGCCGTAAGATCGGTTTGCTCGAACAGTGTTTTTGCACAGTCAAACCTTACTGACTTAAGATAGTCCGAGAAGTTCTGTCCCGTAAACTTTTTGAACTGCTTGCTAAGGTGCGACTTGCTGACGTACAGCGTTTCGGCTATTTTTTCGAGCGTAAGTTCACAATCACCGTAGCCTTCCTCAACCTCTCGCATTATCGCATACACGATACCCCAATCCTTGCTTGTTATGTCTGAGGCGTTCTTGATAGCGCCTCCCACGTAGCGAGCTACGGTAATGAGCAATACCGACAAATGCGACCTGACTATCTCACGCCATTCAGCTTTCTCCTCACTCGTTTCTTTTCTTATTACATTGAGCGTTGCGTTAAGCTCGTTTTGCGTGCGAGCGGTAAGCATTGCGTATGCAACCACAGGGCTGTCCGAAAACACTCCGTAACAATACCGCTTACTTCCATACTCTGCAACCTCTCCGCTAAACCAATCCTCTACACAAAACCACAGCTTTCTCACCGTAAGCCTGCTTCCCTCAGCAGGGCTGTAACCGTGCCTGACTCCCGGAGGAATAATGAATACGTCACCGCTCTTGCACGGAATTTCCTGACCAAGCACAAAGCACGAGCCTACACCGCCAAGAACAAGACAAACCTCCACAAGCTCCAGATTGGTACATTCCTCGTTATTGAAATCAATAACGTCAGTTTGTTCTCTGGCAATCTTACCCTTAAGCCTGTCTGCTTTCGTAATAACGGAAAGCTTTTTATTCACCTGCCATTCCTCCTTTTCAACATAAAGCAAACTGCAAAACCTTGCAAAATACCACTCTGCTTTTTTATTATAACACAGGTTTTGCCAAAAATAAATATGGTACGATTGGTTTTTTACAACCTCAAGGAAACAAAACCAATAACCCTCTGTTTTTATCATTATACCACACTGCACGGCTTTTGACAATACGGCAATAAAAAAAACCGATAAATTCCATAAAATCTATCGGTTTTATCTAAAATTATTCCTAAAAATTAACTAGACCAAATATTCCGCTAAAACAAATTATAGCGACTATTCCAAGTGAAAAACCAACAATCTTAACTACGGTTGCCTTTTCTTTGAACAAAACGAGCCCTGCAACGAAGCTTACGAGTATTAGCGCGCCGTTGAAAATGGGTGAGAAAAGTATGGTGGGCATTGCACCCGACAGGAAAATATTGCAACGGTTGTACACGCAACTTACTATTCCGCTCGCTACCGCAAAAGCAATGATTGCCCAAACGGATTTTGCTGTAGGCTTTTCCTCTTCCGTTACAAGCTCAGTCTTGGAATTTTTAGCTTTTTGGATAAGCTTGCTCACTCCGTACATTATAAGAAGCATAATTGTAGCAAACGCCGATGCCATTATCATCATTTCGTTTGTATGCGCCTTATCGTCTATTTGGTGGAAGCGGAAAATAATTCCCACAAGCCCTGCAAAAACAAAGAAGATTGCGCACAAAATTTTCCACTTAAGCGTGGTTTTCTCACCTGTTTTTTGAGGGAAGTTTACCAAAAGCACGGCAATCACCATAACTACCATACCGATTATCTGAATAATTTTAACGTCGTCCTTAAAGTAAATGCTGTTAAAAATCGTTGTAAAAATAAAGGATGAACCACCGATTAGCGAAGTTATGGAAATAGGACCGTTGGTAAGCGCGGCATTTTTGAAGAAAATAAAACCGCACGTGATAAGCCCGTACAAGAACGCATACAGAACCGTTGTTCCGTTAGCCCCCTTGATTCCGCCCATACATAAAAGTATGAGTATCCACACAAGCATCATTATAGAGTTGAACAAAAACGGGTTGTATTTCAGCTTTGTGTTTGCTAAATATCTTAAGATTATGTTGTTAAGCCCTGCAAAAACGACCGAGAGCACTAATATCCATTCTACCATAAGCTTTCTCCTAAAGTAACGTAATTACATTATACTACTTTGTTTTGCTTTTATCAAACGAATGGGTTCTTAAAATAAATTAAAATTTACGTTTTTTTAATCTTCTTTAAGTTTACTTTGTCATAGCGCCACCTGTAGTTCATCGTTAAAGCAAACAAATCACAAATAAACGGTTCGCGATTCGGTATTTTTTAGGAGAGCTATTATATATTACGTGTTACGTTGCAATAAAAAACACTATTTCGTTTCCATTTTGTTGACACCGTATTTATTGCCGTGGTAAAATAAAAGGTAGATGAAAACTAACAAATTCCATATAAGGAGATTATTATGAACTTTTTTGAACTTGCAAAAAGCAGATATTCGGTAAGGAACTTTACCGACAAGCATCTTGATAAACCCATTCTTGACATAATACTGTCAGCAGGACACGTTGCACCTACGGGATGTAACTACCAACCTCAGCGCATACTTGTTATCAATACCGACGAGAGTATCGAAAAGCTGAAAAAATGCACGAAGTGTCACTTCAATGCCCCAACCGCGCTCCTTGTTTGCTACAATAAGGACGAGTGTTGGACAAGAAAATACGACGGTGCAACCTCGGGCGTGATTGACGCAAGCATCGTTTGTACGCATATGATGCTCCAAGCCCACGAATTAGGTGTGGGAAGCTGTTGGGTTATGCATTTCGATCCCTTCAAAATCCGCGAAGAGTTTTCTATCCCCTCTTCTTACGAGCCCGTTGCGCTTCTCGTTATGGGTCATCCGTCAAAAGATGCCAAGCCCATTGCTATGCACTCAACCTACCGCGATATATCCGAAACCGTATTTTACGATAAGTTTGACGACTAATTTGCACAAATTGTCACAAAAACTCACATACGTATATGAGATTTTAATGTCAACATAGTAAAAGACAACCGATTTAGCGTAATAGTCATAGGGATTTGTACAGTAAACCGCAGTGTTTCAAATTAACAAGTTAAGGCGTGGCGTGAAAGCCACGCCTTTTGTTCCGTAAATTTTAAGATATTATTCCAAAACACCTTGACATTATTCCGTAAAATGAGTATAATATTCCATATAAGGAGTGATTATTATGGCAATGAACGCAAAACAAGCAGCTGAAAAGTGGAATATATCCGATAGACGTGTTAGAACGCTATGCGCTAACGGTCAAATTGACGGTGCATATCGTATTGGAAAAATTTGGTATATTCCCGATGGTACGGATAAACCTCAAGACGGCAGAATTAAAGCCAAGGAAAGTTTAACTACGCTTATTGAAAAGAAAAAAGCAGAGCTTGATTCCCGTCGTCCACTTACCGAAGGCGAAGTACAAAGGCTTTACGAAGACTTTATGATTGAGTACACCTATAACTCAAACGCTATTGAAGGAAACACCCTTACGCTTCGTGAAACGGATATGGTACTTCGTGGGCTTACTATCGCCCAAAAACCACTTAAAGACCATATGGAAGCAGTTGGTCATAAAGACGCTTTCTATTTTGTGGTCGACCTTGTAAAAGAAAAGACGGAGCTTACCGAATACGTTATAAAACAGATTCACTCACTTGTTCTTGCCGATAAGCCTATGGATAAAGGCACGTATAGAAAAGTTCCCGTTAGAATTTTAGGTGCACATCACGAGCCTGTTCAACCTTATTTAATCGAGCCGAAAATGAACGAACTTTTGCAAGTCTACAAAAACGATAATTCAAATATCGCTGAAAAACTTGCTCTTTTCCATATCAATTTTGAAGGGATACACCCTTTTATTGACGGAAACGGCAGAACGGGTAGATTGCTTGTGAATTTAGAACTTATGAAAGCGGGCTATCCACCTATAGATATCAAGTTCACCGATAGAAAGAGATATTACGACGCATTCGATAGTTATCACGTTAAAAAAGATTTGTCAGCAATGACTAAACTTTTTGCCGAATATATCAACGCAAGGCTTGACGAGTATTTAAAGATTTTAAATTAAGAAAGTGGTATTTACAAAGGAACTATTAAACATAAGAGAATATTACAAAAAATAATAAAGACTATAAGTTTTATATTAAGTAGATTTTGCCACAAAATGGAGTAAATTCGAAGCAGGTAAAGAAAGTGCCACAACTCACATTTTTAACTTTAAGCATATGGAAAACCAATATCATATTTTTGAGTAAAAGAAGAACTTAGATTTTCACGTCTAAGTTCTTCTTTTTCTTTTTAACCGCTTGAAAACTGCAATACTATAATATTTTAATTGCTTCTAAAAATCCCTATGTCTATTGCAGATTTTTTTTAGGCTGTCTTTTCTCTTTATAATCCTAATAATTCTTTTTTCTTTGCATCGTACTCTTCTTGAGTTATTGCACCCATATCCAAAAGTTCTTTGAATCTTTTAATATCGTCTACAACGGGAGTATTTGAAGAAGTGACAACTGTTTGTTTTACTGCAGACTTCATTGGATCATTATCCACTACTTTAATAAGTGCTACTAATCCCAATGCAAAGCATACGGTTTGAATAATTGCCGGGAAATATGCAAGTGTATACACGTTTTTTGTTCTTATACTTACGTAATAATAATCGTAGATCCAATTCCCTGTATAAGGATCACGACTGATACTACGCACGTGTCTCTCACTCTCATAAAAATCAGCAACAGCATCTGCCGTTACAAATCCTGCAATCATATACGCAATAGCAAAGAACATTGCTACGGCTATAATTGTAAAGAGAATTACTTTCTTTGCCTTCTTTTTTCTGAATACGGTAACCGCTAAAATCAACATTACAAGCAAAACCTCAAACATTGAGAACACTATCCACGAAATAACACTTGCTGCAATGATACCCGATCTTGCAAATCTTGAACCTAATCCTCCGAATAAAGCATTAAAGCCATAAATGGAAGTTGTATCGCTGACAGCACCGTCTTCAGTAACGGCAAACTTCGCCAAAGGAACACACACAATAGCAGCAAAGAACGTCACCGAAACAATTGCCACAATAAGAAGAACCTTGCTTGCAATGTTGGAATTGTTTCCCACTTTTATATCTAATTTATAAGTAGCTTCAACTTCATCTTTGGTTTCCATCGTTAAAACTTGCTCCTTCTTTCCCATATAGAAAAATAAACAGCCTAATCCCAATAAAACAAACTGAACTATTACGGGAAAATACGATAAAGTATGAGCATTTGCCGGAAAATAATATTCACTAATTGGATTATCATAAAATTTAGTAACTTCATTGGTTGTTACAAATCCAACAATCATATATACCACGGCAAACAAAAAAGCAACTGCTATAGTTGAAAGAATAATAATATTTTTATTTTTACTAAACTTGATACAAGCCAAAATTATTACCGCAACTAAAATAAGAGATACAACCCAGCTTGCTATCGTAACGGCTGACGCAAGAGCGGATACTGATTCCGTATAATCCCAAGCACCAAAAAACAAGTACTCAAATCCCGATTCTCTTACAATATAAGAAAACCCATCATCCCAAATCTCGGTGAACCCATTCAACGGCACAAACATGATAGTCATTAAAAATGACAACGAAAGAACTGCCACAACAAGAAGCATCTTTTCCGATTTAGTCCATTTCTTTTCCATAACTTTCTCCTTTACGTATAAAAAATTTTGAGTAACACTATAATTATACAGAACATTTTGTTCCAAGTCAAGTATTTTAGAACATTTTGTTCTATTATAGTATTATGAAGATAAATAATTTTGACAAACAAATAGCAGGGCTTAGAGTGGAAAACAGCATGACGAGAGTCGAGCTTGCCGAAAAGTTAAACGTTTCGGTACGCCTTATCAGTTATTGGGAAAACGGAAAAAGGGAATGTGACTTTGATATGCTGATAAGGATAGCCGATATTTTTGGTGTAAGCGTAGATTACCTTTTGGGCAGAAGTGATTACTAGTGCGCAGACGCACAGTCAATATAAGAAACAAGATTATGCTCACTACACTCTATAAACAAACTTTAACGGAATAAGTGCACAGACGCACACCCGATAATTGTCCTTTAACAAATATAGCAATAAACTACTGTTCCATATCAGGTAGGCTCCTTCGCACTGAGATTGCCGCGTCTACGCCTCGCAATGACCAACGTGGACGTTGGATTCGATATGTTGTACTTTGAGTAAAGATAGTAAACAGCTATCGTAGTTATTTATATTGACAGTGGGTCTGCCCACCGACCAAAGCGGAGAGATCTCAGTGGAACCTTTTAACTTTGTTTTTATTGCGGATAAAACCATATAAAAACTAAGACACACCTCATTATACTTATGTAACGATTTTGTTACGGTTGAGATTTGGGCGATTCGTGAATCGCCCCTACAGAAGAGGATAAAATGAATGGTATGTGCTTTACAAAGACAACTGACATATCTCCCAAACTTATAAACCAACCGCAAATAAAAACGGAAGGATTCAAGACCCTTCCCTACGATAAAATAACGGCATTATCCACCTAAAAAACAGCCGATTTATTCGGATGTTTTTTATTGCTTTAAACTTTTTTTTATATACAAAAACGGCGTCTACCTTATGGTAAACACCGTTTTTTGTAAACTTAATTAAGTTTGAATTACTTGATGATCTCGGAAATAACGCCGGAACCAACAGTTCTACCGCCTTCACGGATAGCGAAACGAAGTC
Source organism: Clostridia bacterium (assembly GCA_017623455.1). Lineage (GTDB taxonomy): Bacteria > Bacillota > Clostridia > Christensenellales > Pumilibacteraceae > RUG12826. The sequence goes on from JAGAPA010000017.1 coordinate 24,371, forward strand.
CCTTTTCTGCTGCGATGGGAGCGATAAGTTTAACGTCCATTTCGATGTTATCTCCAGGCATAACCATTTCTACACCTGCGGGAAGTTCGATAGTACCGGTAACGTCAGTAGTTCTGAAGTAGAACTGGGGTCTGTAACCGTTGAAGAAAGGTGTATGACGTCCGCCTTCTTCCTTCTTCAATACGTATACGCTTGCCTTGAACTCGGTATGGGGAGTGATAGTGCCGGGCTTAGCGATAACCTGTCCTCTTTCGATGTCCTTTCTGTCGATACCACGAAGAAGGATACCTGCGTTATCACCGGACTGAGCGAAGTCAAGAGACTTTCTGAACATTTCGATACCGGTTACAACGGAAGTGGTGGTTTCCTTAATACCAACGATTTCTACGGGATCCTGAATCTTGATAACACCTCTTTCTACTCTACCGGTAGCAACGGTACCACGACCGGTAATCGTGAATACGTCTTCTACAGGCATAAGGAAGGGCTTATCAGTATCTCTTTCGGGATCGGGAATGTAAGAGTCAACAGCGTCCATAAGCTCCATAATGCATGCACAGTCAGCGCTATCAGCGTTGCCAGCCTGAGCTGCTTCAAGAGCCTTAAGAGCAGAACCCTTGATAACGGGAGTATCGTCGCCGGGGAAATCGTAAGAAGAAAGAAGATCTCTGATTTCCATTTCTACGAGCTCAAGAAGTTCCTCGTCATCTACAAGGTCGGTCTTGTTCATGAATACTACGATCTTGGGAACGCCTACCTGACGAGCAAGAAGGATGTGCTCACGAGTCTGGGGCATGGGACCGTCAGTAGCAGCACAAACAAGGATTGCGCCGTCCACCTGAGCAGCACCGGTGATCATGTTCTTAACGTAGTCTGCGTGGCCGGGGCAGTCAACGTGTGCATAGTGACGCTTAGCGGTCTCATATTCTACGTGAGAGGTGTTAATTGTAATTCCTCTTGCTTTCTCTTCCGGAGCCTTATCGATCTGGTCGTATCTCATAGCTTCGGAAAGACCCTTAGCTGCAAGAGTAGTGGTGATAGCAGCGGTAAGGGTGGTCTTACCATGGTCAACGTGACCAATGGTACCAATGTTAACGTGGGGCTTCGATCTGTCGAATTTTGCCTTTGCCATTTTGTTTTTCCTCCAAAAATTTTGTTTTAGTTTTTTTGTTTTTTATTTTTTGTTGTTTTAAATAAGCTCAACGCTTTTATTATATAGTAATTTTCAAAATATTTCAACTGTTTTTAACAAAATTATGAAATTACTTGAAAATCTATAACGAATTAGTCTTCTTTTTTAGCTCTTTCGCCGATAATCTTCTCGCCGATTGACTTGGGAACTTCTGCATAGTGGTCAAAAGTCATTGTGTAGTTACCACGACCCTGTGTGCAGGAACGAAGGTCGGTTGCATAACCGAACATCTCTGCAAGAGGAACTTCTGCTTTGATTTCCTGATTTCCAGAAACGCTTTCCATACCCATAAGGTTACCACGTCTGGAGTTGATGTTACCGATAACGTCGCCAAGGTACTCCTCGGGAACGGAAACTTCTACTCTCATGATAGGCTCCATAAGTACGGGATCTGCCTTCTTCATACCGTCCTTAAACGCCATAGAACCTGCGATCTTGAACGCCATTTCTGAAGAGTCAACCTCGTGGAAAGATCCATCGTAAAGTGTTACCTTGAAGTCCATACACTCATATCCTGCAAGGATACCGGTCATACGAGCTTCCTGAATACCGTTGTCAACTGCGGGGATGTACTCCTTGGGAACGGAACCGCCGACTGTTTCGTCAACGAATTCATAACCCTTACCCTGCTCGAGGGGCTCCATGTAAATCTTACAGTGACCGTACTGACCTTTACCACCGGACTGACGAATGTACTTACCTTCTGCAGCAACCTTCTTCCTGATGGTTTCACGGTAAGATACCTGGGGCTTACCTACGTTAACTTCAACCTTAAACTCTCTCATCAATCTGTCAACGATGATTTCAAGGTGAAGCTCACCCATACCTGCGATGATGGTCTGACCTGTCTCGTGATCGGTAAACGTCTTGAAGGTGGGATCTTCTTCAGCAAGCTTCTGAAGAGCAATACCCATCTTTTCCTGAGCAGCCTTGGTCTTGGGCTCTACTGCAACCTGAATAACAGGCTCGGGGAACTCCATGGACTCAAGTATGATAGGATGATCGGGATCGCAAAGTGTATCACCGGTGGTGGTATACTTAAGACCTACGAATGCACAAATGTCGCCTGCGTAAACCTCTTCGATTTCGGAACGAGAGTTTGCGTGCATAAGAAGGATACGACCAATTCTTTCTCTCTTATCCTTGGTGGAGTTGAGAACGTAAGATCCGCTGTTCAAAATTCCGGAATAAGCACGGAAGAATGCAAGTGTTCCTACGAAGGGGTCGGTCATAATCTTGAATGCAAGTCCTGCAAAGGGAGCTTCGTCGGAAGAAGGTCTTTCCTCTTCGGTTATTCCGTCCATCAAAGTTCCTTTAATATGGGGAACGTCGGTGGGAGCAGGAAGATAATCTACTACTGCGTCCAAAAGCTTCTGTACGCCTTTGTTCTTGAACGAAGATCCGCAAGTTACGGGGTTAATCTTCATGCCGATAGTAAGCTTTCTTAAAGCGGTCTTGATTTCTTCTTCAGTGAAGTCCTCACCCATGGTTTCAAAATATCTTTCCATAAGCTCGTCGTCACTTTCAGCAACTGCTTCCAAAAGCTTCTCTCTGTATTCCTGAGCAAGATCCTTAAGATCCTCGGGAATATCGGATGCCTGCATAACGGTACCGAGGTCGTCGGTATAGATGGTAGCAGTCATCGTTACAAGGTCAACAACGCCCTTGAACGTATCAGATGAACCGATAGGAAGCTGGATTGCAACGGGGTTAGCGTGAAGTCTTGTCTTCATCTGCTCAATAACGTTGAAGAAGTCTGCTCCTTCTCTGTCCATCTTGTTAACGTATGCAATACGGGGTACACCGTACTTGTTAGCCTGCTTCCAAACAGTTTCGGACTGGGGCTGAACGCCACCACGTGCACAGAATACTGCAACACAGCCGTCCAAAACCTTCAAAGAACGCTCTACTTCTACGGTAAAGTCAACGTGACCGGGGGTATCGATGATGTTGATACGCTTTCCTTTCCACTGAGTGGTAGTTGCTGCAGAAGTAATTGTAATACCTCTTTCCTGCTCCTGAACCATCCAGTCCATGGTAGCGCCACCGTCGTGAACTTCTCCGATCTTGTGAGTTTTACCGGTGTAGAACAAAATTCTTTCGGTAGTTGTGGTTTTTCCGGCATCGATGTGAGCCATGATACCGATATTTCTGGTATTTTCCAAACTATATTGTCTAGCCATAAATATCTCCTAAATGTGCGATTCGTTAAATTACCAACGGTAATGAGCGAATGCCTTGTTTGCCTCAGCCATTCTATGAACTTCTTCCTTCTTCTTGATAGCGGAACCTGCATTGTTGTATGCATCCATAAGTTCACCGGCCAATCTTTCTTTCATTGTTTTTTCACTGCGGTTTCTTGCAGCGTTAACGAGCCAACGGATTGCAAGAGTCTGACGTCTTTCAGCTCTGATCTCCATGGGAACCTGGTAGGTAGAACCACCTACTCTTCTTGCCTTTACTTCCAACACGGGCTTAAGGTTTTCCATAGCCTGATTGAAAATATCCATTGCTTCGCCGTTAAGTTTTTCTGCAATCGTATCAAATGCTTCGTAAACGATTGTCTGAGCTGTTCCTTTCTTGCCGTCCAACATTACCTGATTGATAAGCTTAGCAACAACTTTGCTGTTAAACTTAGGATCGGGCAGAACGTCACGCTTGGGAACTCCACCTCTTCTTGGCATAATTAATTTCTCCTTTTCAGATTTTTTTGTGCCTTGTTATTTTATCAGATAGGCTCATCTGAAGGAGCATCTTTCTATATTATATATAAGACGTCCTACTTTGGCATCAAATGCCACGGCTTAGCAATTACTTAGAACGCTTTGCGCCGTACTTCGAGCGGGCTTGCTTACGTTTTGCAACACCGGCGGTATCAAGCGCACCGCGGATAATGTGGTAACGTACACCAGGCAAATCCTTCACTCTGCCACCACGAATAAGCACGACACTGTGTTCCTGCAAATTGTGTCCGATTCCCGGAATATAAACAGTACCTTCCATCTTGTTTACAAGACGTACTCTGGCGATCTTACGAAGAGCCGAGTTAGGCTTTTTAGGTGTGGTTGTGGTAACGGAAAGACAAACACCACGCTTCTGGGGACAGTTGCCCAAGATAGGACTCATGGATTTGAACTCAACCTTTTCACGACCTTTTCTAATTAACTGGTTAATGGTTGGCATTATTACTCTACCTCCTTTTAGTAGTCTTGCCCACGCTTAAAGTATTAAGCAGGACAGTATTTTTATTTTTGCGCGCAAAATCACACGCTACAACATTATACTAAAAAGTCAACTGTTAGTCAAACGTTTTTCACATTGTTTTTAAAGGTTTTTGCCCTTTTTTAAATGTTTTTAAACAAAATTGTGGTATATTCCGCTCAAAACCACAAAATATAGACCTTATTATAAATAATAAAACACGCAAAAACAAAAAACGGCGCAAAGACAATAACCCTTGCGCCCTCTTTTATTAATTTATCTGCTACCCCAAATAACGTTAATCGATTTCTGAGAATACGTAATCCAAGAAGTGTTCCAACTGTAAGGCTGATACGATGCCTCGCAGTAAACCGTTAAATTTTCGCAACGCTGAAACACATTGCTTCCCATATCTGTTACACTGCGTGGAATATTTATGCTTTTTATTCTAACACAGTCATGAAATGCCTGATCTCCTATCTTTACAAGCCCAGAGGGCAACCTTATGCTCGAAAGTCCGTCACATTCCCAAAATGCCTTATTTTCAATTCTTCTCAAAGTTGAAGGCAGACTTAAGCTTATAAGCCACTTGCATCTTTCAAATGCCCTTTCTCCTATTTCTGTAATACACGGCATATTGACTTGAGAAAGCTTAACACAACCATAAAACGCACTTCCTCCTATTTTTGTAACTCGGGGCATGTCAATCTTAGAAAGCTTAGCACAACCATAAAACGCACAATTTTCCACACGTATTGCACTCGGGATAAACATGCTCGTTAGGTTTTCAGCATATTCAAAAGCATAACTTTCTATATATTCTACTGAGCTTGGAATATCTATACTTGTCAAGTTTTTAGCATATGCAAAAGCATTCGTTTCTACTTTTCTTACCGATTTTGGAATGCAAAAATAGGCATCCGTCTTACCTAAAGCATATTGTATCAAATCATTGCCGTTTTTGGAATACAAGTTTCCATTTTCAGATTTATAATTCGGATTATGTTCATCAACGTCAATACTTACTAAATTTTTACAAACGCTAAAAGCATTCTTTCCGATGTTTTTTACATTTGCAGGAATCTTTATATTTTTTATTCCACTATCATAAAATGCAGAACTTTCAATACTTGTTACACTTTCAGGAATGACGATACCAGTCAATGCTCTGCACACATCAAATGCTGCAACTCCAATGCTTGTTACGCTTTTTGGAATTTCTATATTCACTAATCCTGAACAACCGTAAAACATCCTCTCTACTATACTCTTCATTCCATAGGGAAGCTTCACGTCTGTCATTTTAGTACATCCACTAAAAGCACATGCCCCAATGTCTTTAACACTGGTTGGTATCTCTATACCTGACAAAGCAGAACAACGATAAAATGCCGAAACTCCAATCTTTGTTACACTGTTGGGGATCGTAATATCAGTCAAGGCAGAACAGCTTTCAAAAGCATATCCTTCTATTGTCGTTACACTGCTTGGAATCTCAACACTTGCTAAATTGGTACAATTCTTAAAGCACTTCTCTTTTATTACGGTTATGCCGTACGGTATTTTTATGCTTGTTAATTCTTTATTTCCCTCATAGTTTGCAGCATTGAACTCCTCCACCAACAAGTACTCCTCGTACATTTTTTCACCGACAGGATCTTGCTTTAACAAGCTTATTATACTCTCTTTGGTTTTTGTTCCGCTATATCGCTGTATCTCTTTTTCTAAGGAATTTATCTCTTTTTGCTTGTCTTTTATAACCTTATTGAGCTCGTCTAAAGATTTATAACCATTCTTTTCCTTTTCTTTATAGTATATCTTCCAACCCACTTTTGTATCTTCCGATTCGTGAAAAGCAATGTTGGAATCACATTCCTTTTTGCGCTTTATTTCAAAAAAGCCCAACTTTGATCTTTGATAGCGGTAATCTGCAGCTAACTTTTTGTGTCTTTCCTGCTCTTTCTTCAAATCCCCTATACTTTTCAGGAGCTCGGGGAATTTTTCCGCAAAATCGTCAAGCTCTGCTTTTTCTTTGTTAAGAACATCCAGCTTCTCCTGCACGCTTTGTATTTTGCCGTCAATTTCACTTTGAGAAGGAAGACTGTTTAACTGACTTATGGTTTGCTGAAACTGTTTTCGTTGTGCTTCTATCACTTTAAGCTCTTCAATTCTCTTATTACAGTACCCTATCTGCGCTTTGCTATCTCGCCAGTTTGGTATGCTTTCGTACAAACGTATTGCAGTTTTGTAGTCATCAACGTTTTCGCCCACTGCTTTTTGCTTGGCTTGCTCGTAAACCTCGTCCTTGCGAATGTTTTCTTTGCCTTCGTCGCACTTTCGCAAAAGAGAGGCGCTGTCCTTGTACGTTTTTATCTTGCCTAAAAGCTCGGCTACCGACTCAAAATCCTGTTCCGTCTTTGCATTGCTAAGCTCTTCCCTTACCGTATTGTATATAGCGTCTAACCTTGCTGTTTCCTTCTGCTTTACCGCTTCGTCCAGCTGCGTTTTAAGTTCGCCGTCTGCAAACTTTATTACCTTAATGTAATTTAAGTTTGACTCAAAATTCGGCTTTTCCAAAAGCTGAACTACAGACTTTACCTTAAAATCAAAGAACGTTTTTACAAGATATGCGCGTGCGTTTTTGGGGTCTTCGTCCAATATCTTTTCCGCATACTCGTTCACTCTTTGCCAGTCGTTATCGTCTAAAAAGATATTTATTCTCTCTAAATAATTATGA